>NZ_JBCDMC010000010.1:0-172695 GCF_042465995.1 Vibrio frigidus
CATTGTGGACCCACCTGATCCCATGCCGAACTCAGAAGTGAAACGCAATAGCGCCGATGGTAGTGTGGGGTCTCCCCATGTGAGAGTAGGACATCGCCAGGCTTTAACATCGTTTTATCTTTTTTAGGAAAGATAAAGGCAAAAAATAATCAAAGCTAAATTTCATAAGACTTTGATTATTAGCAGAATAAAATAGCCCGTTCTTTGATCGGGCTATTGCTTTTTGCAAATATCCAAATTTAGAGCGCTGATATAGCTCAGCCCGGTAGAGCGCATCCTTGGTAAGGATGAGGTCCCCAGTTCGAGTCTGGGTATCAGCACCAGAATTTTTCTTGGCAACCATAGCATTGTGGACCCACCTGATTCCATGCCGAACTCAGAAGTGAAACGCAATAGCGCCGATGGTAGTGTGGGGTCTCCCCATGTGAGAGTAGGACATTGCCAGGTTCTAATTTTATCTTTTCACTTTTTATAAGTGATGATAATGAGCCTTATCAATATAAAGGCAAGAAATTCGAAAAGCCTTCCTTTGCGGGAAGGCTTTTTTCGTTTAAGTAGATATAAATTTATTCTCAGCTAATTCCCAAAGTGCATGAATCAATGGATCATTTAATTTGGATCGGTTACAGCAGATCCCTAAATCAAATGGTTTTACTGATTCTAGCTTTAATCTTTGTATCTTATCTTTTACGGGGCTATTGTTTATGACCACATCTGGCGCAATCCCAATTCCGCAACCTAGTGCGACCATACTGACAATTGCTTCATGTCCTGATACCTGAGCGTATATATTGGGCTTTATTTTTTTCTTTTTGAACCAATAATTTGCGCGGTCTCTTGCGGTTCCAGCTTCTGGTAAAATAAAAGGGATGGTTTCCCACATAGGTTGTTCTTTTAGTAATTCTTGAGAAAAGCTGCTAATGCCAGTTGGTGCAATAATTGACAGCGGTATATTACCGATAGTTTCGAATACCAATCTCGCTGGCAGTTGCTCTGGTTTTGCTGATATAGCGATATCTGCCTTGCCTTCTAGAACAATATCTATTGCTTGTGCTGGATCTCCAGTAGATATCTTTAGGTCAATTTGTGGGTAGGTGAGTCTAAAGTCATTCAGTAGATCAGGTAGATGGCTATAGCTTGCTGTCACCGAGCAAAATAGATGGATCTCACCTTCTAACTCTTTGCTCTGTTCTGACAACTCTGACCGATATCCATACCAATCAGTCGTGATACTTAGCGCTATTGGCAAGAGTTTTTTACCTGCGTTAGTTAGGTCTACGCTCCTGTTATCTCTAATAAGAAGACTTTGTCCTATTTCTTCTTCAAGCTTTTGAATTTGACGACTCAAAGCGGACGGGCTGACGTGCATTGCATGCGCGGTTTTATTGAAACTTCTGCTATCGCACAGATGAATAAACAACTGAAGGCTCTTAATATTCATATCTCACACTTGATGTTGCATTTATTGCATTTACTAATTGTGAATATATCACTTTAAGCAATTAAACGCCTGCATTACTATGTGGTTATTCAACTCATATGCAGTCGACCAACGGACAATTCTTAAAGGAGTCTCTTACATGGCTAACTATTTCAATACTCTTAATCTACGTGAACAATTAGACCAACTTGGTCGCTGTCGTTTTATGGATCGTGAAGAATTTGCGGCAGAAGCGGATTACCTTAAAGGTAAAAAAGTTGTGATCGTTGGTTGTGGTGCTCAAGGTCTTAACCAGGGTCTTAACATGCGTGATTCTGGTCTTGATATTGCTTACGCTCTACGTCAGGCTGCGATTGATGAAAAGCGTCAGTCATTCAAAAATGCGAGTGAAAACGGTTTTGAAGTAGGCAGTTACGAGACTCTTATCCCTCAAGCTGATCTGGTTGTGAATCTAACGCCAGACAAACAACACACTAATGTTGTTGAAACGATTATGCCCTTGATGAAAGAGGGGGCAGCTCTAGGTTATTCTCACGGTTTCAACATCGTTGAAGAGGGTATGCAGGTTCGTAAAGATATAACAGTGGTTATGGTTGCACCTAAGTGTCCGGGCACAGAAGTACGTGAAGAATACAAACGCGGATTCGGTGTACCAACACTCATTGCTGTTCACCCAGAAAATGATCCACAAGGTGAAGGTTGGGATATTGCCAAAGCTTGGGCTGCGGGTACTGGTGGTCACAGAGCTGGTTGTCTAGAGTCGTCTTTTGTTGCGGAAGTTAAATCAGACCTAATGGGAGAGCAAACTATCCTATGTGGCATGCTGCAAGCGGGCTCTATCGTATGTTATGAGAAAATGATTTCTGAAGGTATTGATGAAGGCTATGCAGGTAAACTTCTTCAGTTCGGTTGGGAAACAATTACAGAAGCACTTAAATTTGGTGGCATCAGTCACATGATGGATCGCTTATCTAACCCTGGTAAAGTTAAAGCATTTGAGCTTTCTGAAGAGCTTAAAGAGCTAATGCGTCCTCTTTATAATAAACACATGGACGATATTATCGTTGGTAATTTTTCGGGCACGATGATGGCAGATTGGGCTAACGATGACGTTAACCTACTAGGTTGGCGTGAAGAGACAGGCCAAACCGCGTTTGAAAACTATCCTGAGACAGATGTAGAAATATCGGAACAAGAGTACTTCGACAACGGTATCTTAATGATTGCGATGGTTCGTGCAGGCGTTGAACTCGCATTTGAAGCGATGACAGCATCTGGCATCATTGATGAGTCAGCATATTACGAGTCTTTACATGAACTTCCGTTGATTGCTAATACCGTTGCACGTAAACGTCTTTATGAAATGAACGTCGTTATTTCTGATACTGCTGAATATGGTAACTATCTATTTGCTAACGTAGCGACACCACTTTTACGTGAGAAGTTCATGCCTAAAGTGGGTACTGATGTCATTGGTAAAGGCTTAGACGAGACGTCTAATCATGTTGATAACGGTACGTTGATTGAAGTGAACGAAATCATTCGGAATCACCCAGTAGAGTATATTGGTGAAGAGTTGCGTGGCTATATGACAGATATGAAGCGTATCGCCGTAGGCGGTTAATTCCTTCCTAGATAAAATAAAAAGGCTTGGTCTATTAATAGACCAAGCCTTTTTTAATGGTTTTAGTTTCCATACTCTAACGTTGATTATTTGTCAGTAAACTTCGCTTCAATTTCAGCCAACTTTGCTTCCATTTCAGTTATTTTTTGGCGTGTGCGTAGCAGTACTTGGGTCTGAACATCGAACTCTTCACGGCTAACAACATCTAATTTGTTTAGCTGACCTTGGATAACTTGGCGAACTTTTTGATCGACATCGGCACCCAGCTCTTTTACTGGAGCGGGCATCGATTCATGAATTTGCTTTGCAATCTGTTCTAATTTTTTCGGATCAAACATGAGACGTAAACTCCTATCAATTTGAATTCATTCTATTCAAAATAGATCAAAAAGTCCTTAGTAATATAAATAAAAAGGCCACCTAAGTGGCCTTTAAGTCATTAAAATGACTTAGTGATGGCTAGATAATTCACGCTGTGCTGCCTTCGCTTCATCAAATCGTGCAAGTTTTTCCAAGTCCTTATCTTCTAAGAAGATGGGTAGTGGCTTGTGTTTTTCTGCAAGGTAAGAATAGATAACTGGCAATACAAACAATGTGAATATAGTACCAATGGCTAAACCAGCAACGATAACTATACCAATACTGAAACGTTGAGCAGCACCAGCACCCGTGGCATACATTAGCGGAACCAGACCTGCAATCATTGCGGCTGTTGTCATAAGAATTGGACGAAGGCGAACTTTCGCCGCTTCCATTACTGCTTCTGTACGTGTTTTTCCGTGTAGCAATTGCTCTTCTTTAGCCACTTCACATATCAAAATACCGTGCTTGGTGATTAAACCAACGAGAGTAATTAGACCCACTTGAGAGTAAATATTCATCGTAGCTGCACCCCACGCGAGTGCGATTAAGGCACCACAAATCGCTAACGGCACCGAGACCATAATAACCAATGGATCTTTTACCGATTCAAATTGAATAGCCAATACCAAGAAGATAATAGCGAGGGCGAGTCCAAATGTTGCAAATAATGAACTACCTTCGGTAACGTATTGTCTTGCTTCACCCATGTAGTCATATGAATAACCACTTGGAAGTTTAGTTGCCGCAATATTTTCAAACCAGTTGATCGCGTCTCCCATTGCAATTGCGGGTGACGGTACAGCACCAATCGTTGCAGAGTTTAGCTGATTGAAGTGGGGTAATGATCTAGGATCAGCCACAACATCGATACTAATCAAGCTTCCCAATGGAACGGCAGCGCCACTTGAACTCCGCACATAGAAGTTGTTCATTGATTCTGGGTTTAAGCGATACTTTCGCTCAACCTGTGGAATGACTTCATAGGAGCGACCATTTAGATCGATACGATTAACGTATCCGTCGGCCATCATGGTACTTAACGTTATGCCAATATCCTGCATCGTTACCCCATAAGCACCTGCTTTATCTTTATCGATATTGATTTTCATTGTTGCTGAATCGTAATTCAAATCAATATTTGAATAGACAAAGTATGGGCTCGACATGGTGTCGACTAAAACATCTGTCGCTATTTGGAATAAACTTTCAAAACTATTCGGTGTAGTAATGACAAACTGAATAGGAAGACCAGAACCAGCACCGGGCAATTCAGGCATCTGGAATGCCGTTACAGCCATACCAGGAATACCTTTGATCAGTTGCCCTACTCGGTTTGTTACTTCAGCTTGACTTGCTTCACGTTCGCTCCATGGAACCATTGAGGCGATACCAAATGCTTGGTTAGAATTCGGTACACCAACAAATACTTGGGAATAAGCCACTTCTGGCTGGTCCGATAGCATTTTGTTCACATCAGCCATGGTGTTTTGCAGGTAATCGAGGTTCGCGTTAGAAGGGCCAGTACCCATTAACATCACGATACCTTTATCTTCCGAAGGAGCAAGTTCACTTGGAATAAACTTGAACAACAATGGTAGGCTTGCGAACACAATAATAGCGAAAGCAATGATGACAGGGCGTTTTTGCATTATGGCTGAAAGCATTTTCTCATAACGGTTAGTCATGCGATCTAGAACACCGTGTACCATTGTTTCAAATCGACTCGGTTTTACGTGTGCTTTTAGCATTTTTGAACACATCATCGGAGACAGTGTTAACGCAATAATGCCTGAAATAAATACGGCACCTGCTAGTGTTAACGCAAACTCTTTGAATAGAGAGCCCGTAATCCCTCCCATCATAGCGATAGGTGCATATACAGCGCCTAACGTTAGTGTCATCGCTATAACCGGTATCGCTATCTCTCGTGTACCAATAATGGCGGCTCGAAATGGCGATTCGCCCAGTTTTATGTGGCGATCCACATTCTCCAACACAACGATGGCATCATCAACTACAAGCCCGATAGCAAGTACCATTGCAAGCAATGTCATCAGGTTCCACGAAAACCCGATAGCTTGCATTACCATGGCCACACCAATCAAGGAGAGTGGTATTGTGACAATTGGAATGATTACCGCTCGGAGTGATCCCAAGAATAGTGTAATAACCACAAGGACAATTAATGCTGCTTCAACTATTGTCTTTACCACCTCGCTGATTGACTCATTAATGGCTACGGTCGAGTCGTACATAACGTTCATTTCGATGTTGCTTGGCATGTTCTTTCTTAGCGAAGGAAGTAGTTCCAAGACATCGCGAGCGATATTGATTGGGTTAGCGCTTGGCGCCGCGTTAATTGCGGCGACGACAGCTTCACGACCATTTGCGTTTGCACGCACAACATCGTGACTCTTCTCTCGCGTCACTTTGGCAATATCACTTAGTCGTACAAGCTCACCACCTTCTTGTTTCACAACCAAGCGTTTTAGCTCAGCTACGCTCGATATTTGAGTATCTGCGCTACCATTGTATAAAACAAATTCACCGATAGATTGGCCGGTTGCAGATTGATAGTTGTTTGAATTTAGAACGCCCATCACATCTGTCGCCGTTAATCCAATCGCGGCCATTTTTGGTGGATCGAGCCAAATACGCATTGCATATTTAGAGCCACCATAATGGTCGACGCTTGCCACTCCATTTACAGAGAATAATTGCGGGTCGATAACGCGTTCCAGATAGTCGGTTACCTGACTTGACGCTAATTCGTCACTGGTAAAGCCTATATAAAGTACCGCTGTCGTTGAGCCTGTCGACATTGTCACTGTCGGATCTTCTGACTCACTAGGTAATTGAGAGCGAACTGAGTTTGTTTTGGCAAGAATATCCGATAGAGCGGCGTTCGGGTCCGTGTTAAGTTTCATCGTGACAGTGATGGTAGACATACCCAGCACGGATTGAGATGTCATATAGTCAATATTGTCTGCTTGTGCAATGGCTTGTTCCAATGGCTGGGTAATAAAACCTTGGATTAAGTTTGCACTCGCGCCGTAATAGCTTGTTGTTACGGTTACTACCGTATTCGTCATTTCCGGGTATTCACGTACCTGCATCTTGAAGATTGCTTGGAGACCAAGCAAGGCGATCAAAAAGCTGATAGATACTGCCAGAACAGGACGTTTGATAAAAATGTCAGTAAAGCGCATTTTGCCCCCAATTACAGCATAGGTGTTTCAGTAGGAAGAGTAAGTGCATCGTTCTCCACTACCTTAACTTTTGCATCGTTACTCAAGCGTACTTGACCTGACGTAACAATTTTATCACCTGCGCTTACACCACTTAAGATATGAGCAACATCAGCTCTACGTTCGCCAACCTTAACTACGTGTTGTTTCACCCGCAGAACGCCGTCAACTTCAGACAGAACATAGATATTGTCACCATATAAAGTGAAGGTAATCGCGACTTGTGGAAGAACAATCTGATCATTAATCGTTGGCAGAATTATATCCGCACGAGCAAACATTCCGCTACGAAGCTTTCCACCATTGTTTGGTATGTCTGCTTGAACCTGTATCAAGCCACTTTGACTATCAACTGCAGGCTCTATAGCTGAGATAGAACCTTTGAAGGTGTCTGCAGGATATGAGTCAACTTTGATGTTTACTTCTTGATCGATATAAATACGAGAAATATCAGTCTGAGAAACGGTGAAACGAAGGCGCATCACACTGGTATCTTCCAAACGAACGATATCGTCACCAGGCTGTAGGTATTGACCCAAGAAAACATTTCTAATACCAACAACACCATCAAATGGTGCCGAAATTTCTCTTCTGTCGATCTCGGCTTCTAATGATTTAATATCAGATTTAAGTGAGAAATATTCTGCTTCAGCCGTATCGTAAGATTCTTTTGATACAGAACCTTTCTTAAACAAACCTTTGTAACGCTTATATTTGGCCTCTGCCGCAGGCAAACGAGCTTTCGAACTATTTAAGTTTGCCTTCTCTACTTCGGTATCAAGAAGAATAAGTTTCTGACCAGTTTTTACTGTTTCACCGGAATCAAAGGCGATCTTGTCAATAACACCATTCGATTCTGTTGTTAGTGTGACACCTTGGTTTGGCTCAATGAAACCAATCGCTTGTATCGTAGGAATCCAATCAACAGAATTGACGTCTACTATTGTGACAGGGAATTCTGGTTCAGGCATATTTGCCATAAACTCAGCAATTTTTTGTTGCTTAAACATGTTAAAGCCAATCACGCTACCAAAAAGTAATATAGCGATAATTAGCATGGAAAAAGTCCACTTTTTCATTCTTTGTTGAACTCCGAGTTAATGGTTAATTAGAGCGTCCCAGCTAGCATCGATGGCTTGTGTAATGGCCTCATCGTCTATTGGAAAGCCGTTGTTTCTATGTTTTCTAGCGAGTGCTGCGCTAGACTCTAAACTAACACTGGATAACACCTTGTTATCCAGTAATTTAAATATACCTTGAGACTTACCTTCATCGAACATTTGCTCTATTTTATAAAATATCTCTTTCTTTTTTGGAAAGTGACATCCTTCTTCCTTAGAAGAAAGCTGTTCAAATAACATATGACTTTTAACCGCATCTTTTGTATTTGCAAAGTGCCATATGTTTAACCAGATAATGGAATACTTTTCTTTTAGTGTCATATCATCATCAACACCAGCTTGAATAATATCTGCTGTTCTTTGTGAAACATGATATCGAGTTTCTTCGATCAGGTGCTCTTTATCGTCGAAATATCTATAAATCGTACCAGCCGCCACGCCAGCTTCTTTAGCAAGCTTTTGCATAGATAATCCGTGAATACCCTCTTCTGCGACCAGTTTTTCGGTGGCATTAAGAATAAGCTTTCTTTTATCGCTACATTCGGGAGACATAAAAAACCTAATAATGAATGAACGTTCATTCATTAAATCATACATCGACACGATTATTCAATAATTAAACGGTCTCAATTGTGATTAATACTCTCATCGTAACCTTGCAATAGCATTATGAGGGTCAGAATACTATTATAGGTCTGATTTCTTATCCGCACAGTAGAGTAGTAAAAATGAAACTAAACCCGGCGCAAGATGAAGCAGTAAAATTTGTCTCTGGACCATGTCTGGTACTTGCGGGGGCTGGATCAGGTAAAACTCGTGTTATTACTAACAAGATTGCTTACTTGGTGCAGCAATGCGGACACAAGGCACGAAATATTGCTGCGGTGACCTTTACTAATAAGGCCGCAAGAGAAATGAAGGTGCGTGTTGGACAGACGTTAAGCAAACAAGAGTCAAAGGGGTTAATGGTTTCCACATTCCATACATTGGGCCTAAATATTATTCGAAAAGAGTACAAAATACTCGGGCTAAAAGCAGGCTTTTCACTGTTTGATGACCAAGACCAGCTTGCATTACTTAAAGAACTCACTGAAGAGCAATTGGATGGTGACAAAGATTTATTGAGGCAATTGTTAAGCACCATATCTAATTGGAAGAATGACATGCTGACACCAAGCCAAGCCATGTCTTATGCAAAGTCGGAGCAAGAGACGATATTTGCAGATTGTTTTGATGCTTATCAAAAGCAGATGAAGGCCTATAATGCTCTGGATTTCGATGACTTAATTTCAATGCCCGTATCCTTACTTAAGACTAATGAAGATGTTCGCCAGCGCTGGCAATCACGTATTCGTTATTTATTGGTTGACGAATATCAAGACACGAATACCAGCCAGTATGAACTGGTTAGGCTATTAGTAGGAGAGAGAGCTCGCTTGACCGTTGTTGGCGACGATGATCAATCTATCTATTCTTGGCGCGGAGCCAAACCTCAAAATCTAATCTTATTAAACAAAGATTACCCAGATCTACGGGTGATAAAACTAGAGCAAAATTACCGTTCTACAAGCCGAATTTTAAGAGCCGCAAATATATTAATTGATAACAACCCACACGTATTTAAGAAGACGCTTTTTTCTGAAATTCCTGATGGTGAAAAACTCAAAGTACTCATTGCTAACAATGAAGACCATGAGGCAGAAAGGGTTACAGGTGAAATTATTGCTCACAAATTTCTTAATCGGACTGAGTACAAAGATTACGCCATTTTATATCGTGGTAATCATCAATCCCGGCTGATTGAAAAATCACTCATGCAGAATCGCATCCCGTATAAGATTTCTGGAGGGACCTCGTTTTTCTCACGTCCTGAAATTAAAGATATTATGGCGTACTTAAAAGTGATGGTTAATTCTGATGACGATAATGCATTTTTACGAATTGTTAATACGCCAAGAAGAGAGATTGGCCCTGTCACATTAGAAAAGCTTGGTACTTACGCAAACATGAGAGGAAAAAGTCTTTTTGAAGCAAGCTTTGAACTTGGGTTAGAACAACATTTATCAGGCCGAGGGTTAGAATCACTTAGGAAGCTCACCAGTTGGATAGTCGCAATCTCAGAAAATGCAGAAAGAGGCTATACCGTAGAAGCGTTGCGTTCGTTAGTACGTGATATCAATTACGAAGATTGGTTATATGAAACATCTTCAAGTGCGAAAGCGGCCGAAATGCGAATGAAGAATGTGTCCGAATTGTACAGTTGGATTGTCGCTGACCTTGAAGGGGACAATTATGACAAAGAGGTAAAAACACTAAAAGAAGTGGTTTTGCGTTTAACTCTTAGAGATATGATGGAACGTGGAGAAGATGCTGATGACGCTGACCAAGTTCAGTTAATGACATTACATGCTTCCAAAGGACTTGAGTTTCCATTTGTTTATTTGATGGGAGCTGAAGAAGGTATCCTTCCACATCAAACGAGTATCGATGAAGAAAATGTAGAAGAAGAACGACGTTTGGCTTACGTAGGTATTACGCGAGCACAGAAAGAGCTCACTTTTACGATGTGTAAAGAGCGTCGACAATTTGGAGAGCTGATAAAACCTACCCAAAGTCGATTTTTAGATGAACTCCCATTCGATGATGTGGAGTGGGAGAGCACGAAGAAAAAAGAGTCACCAGAAGAGCGCATGGCAAAGGGGCAAGCGCACATTGCAAATATCCGAAATATGTTCAAAAAATAAATTCATGTCGAAAAAAAGGGCTAACCTTAGGTCAACCCTTATTTACAAATCTAAAGTGTTACCTGTAGAGATTACATTCCTTCAGTTAAGAACTTAACTGCTGCAATAACTTCGTCATCACTACAGTCCATGCAAGACCCTTTGGCAGGCATAGCATTGAAGCCCTGAAGTGCATGATTAGTTAGTACATCCATTCCTTGTGCAATTCTAGGTGCCCACTGTTCTGCGTTCCCCTTTATTGGGGCGCCAGCAGCACCAGTAGCATGACAAGCTGTACAGTAAGTATTATATACTGCAGGCCCATCGCGAGGTTCAGTACGTTCTGCCACTACAGGTGCGGCACCCGCAAGGTAAACATCACCGACTGGTTTAATGCGTTCTGCAATAGCATCGTATTCTTTATCACCTACATTTGTTGCTAGTGTTCCAGCTGAAAATGTAATTGCAGCGAATAGTACGCCGATCATTCTTAGAGACATATATTTTAGCTCACTTTACAGTTATCGTTTTTATTGGGCTTTGTGTTCAACAAATTTGTTAGAGTGTTCAGGTAAAAAAAGACAATTTGAAAACACATTGTTAATTTCGTGTGAATTTCAGGAGATTATATCCTGTTAATTTACTGCAATAAATACTAAGATCGCCATGATTAGCGCTTTATCACATCCTAACTGCTGAAAAAGACAACAATTAATAAAAAAACTGTAAAAAAAACTAGACTGAGAAAGGCGATATACGTATTATTCCACTCCGCCGATGGGGCATGCGCCCGTAGCTCAGCTGGATAGAGCGTTGGCCTCCGGAGCCAAAGGTCGAAGGTTCGAATCCTTTCGGGCGCACCAAATTCCGGAAGTGTCAGATGTTGGCGGTAGAAAATTAGTGGTGGCTATAGCTCAGTTGGTAGAGCCCTGGATTGTGATTCCGGTTGTCGCGAGTTCGAGTCTCGTTAGCCACCCCATTTATTTAAAAAGCTTAGATGTATTATTATCTGGGTTCAAAAGCAAGATTTCGGTGAATAGCGCAGCTTGGTAGCGCATCTGGTTTGGGACCAGAGGGTCGGGGGTTCGAATCCCTCTTCACCGACCATCTTTCAAAGCCTCGTCAATGGACGGGGCTTTTAATACTTTTAGTGGTGGCTATAGCTCAGTTGGTAGAGCCCTGGATTGTGATTCCGGTTGTCGCGAGTTCGAGTCTCGTTAGCCACCCCATTTATTTAAAAGCTTAGATGTAATATCTGGGTTTAAAGCAAGATTTCGGTGAATAGCGCAGCTTGGTAGCGCATCTGGTTTGGGACCAGAGGGTCGGGGGTTCGAATCCCTCTTCACCGACCATCTTTAAAAGCCTCGTCAATGGACGGGGCTTTTTTACATTTGCAGTTTGTGAAGCTTGGTAGCGTATCCGGTTTTGAAAAAAGCAAGACCAAAGGGTCGGGGGTTCGCCTCTCTCAACTTACGCTCTTCACCGACCATCTTTAAAAGCCTCGTCAATAGACGGGGCTTTTTTACATCGGTAGTGAGTGAAGCTTGGTAGCGCATCCGGTTTTGAAAAGAGTGGGACCAGAGGGTCGGGGGTTCGCCTCTCTCAACTTCCGCTCTTCACCGACCATCTTTAAAAGCCTCGTCAATGGACGGGGCTTTTTTACATCGGTAGTGAGTGAAGCTTGGTAGCGCATCCGGTTTTGAAAAGAGCGGGACCAGAGGTTCGGTTTTCTTGGTATTTTATGATGATGATTACCTTTAAAATTAGAAATTTAACTCGTGATAAGTGCCATATATTTTTGTTGTGGACACGTATTATTAAATTTGCTCTATTCATTTTGTTATCACGAAATATTTGCAATTTTTCCATTGCGGCCTCATAAACTGCTTTGTTTGGATATATTGGTGTTATGAGCTGCTTTTTTACTACATATTGGATTATGTTTCTTTTTTGTTATATTTTTATAGTTTTAAATATTTAAATAGATATGCATGAGCAAACAAACCTATATTTGTTATATTGAGGCAGTTCTAACGTTAAATGCTTTTAAATAAGGATTTTAGAGGTAATTGCAGAGTAATCGCATAATCCATAAATCGTTATAATTGTATAAAAAATGAATAATTATTGAATCTACGTGCTTTAAAAATGTCCGAATACGCGTTTTTATACTATATATGTTGCTTTTTAGTGAAATATTTGCCAAATTTGTCAGTTATTAGATTATCAGGGCATTATTCTGGTAATGAATGGAATCAATTTGCAGACAGGGCAGTTAGCGCCGTGGTCGAGGTCTGGTAATGTCGCTTTTAGAAGTTAAAAACCTTCGGATCGAGTATCCGTCAAGGCATGGTGTGCATGCAGCAGTAAAAGATCTATCGTTCAGTATTGAACGTGGTGAGATTGTTGGTGTTGTTGGTGAATCAGGTGCAGGTAAGTCCACGGTTGGTAACGGTGTTATTGATCTGTTGAGCCCTCCTGGCTTTATTGCGGGTGGTGATGTCTATCTCGATGGAGAGAAGATCTCCGGTTTAACCAATGAAGAAATGAGGAAGGTTCGAGGTTCAAAGATTGGGTTTATTTTTCAAGATCCAATGACCTCCCTTAATCCGCTATTTACGGTAGAGCATCAGCTCAAAGAGACGATTCATGCCAATATGAAGGTCTCGGATGCAGAAGCATACGAACGATCGTTATCCTTGATGAATCAAGTAGGGATTCCTCAGCCCGAGAATAGACTTAAACAATTTCCACATCAGTTTTCTGGTGGTATGCGTCAACGTGTTGTTATCGCGATTGCATTGGCAGGTGAGCCCGATCTTATTATTGCAGATGAGCCGACAACGGCTCTCGATGTCTCTATTCAAGACCAGATCCTAAGTCTAATTCGCGACCTGTGTGTTACTAACAATGTCGGTTGCATGCTAGTGACTCATGATATGGGTGTAGTATCAAATGTGACTGATAAAGTCGCGGTTATGTATCGTGGTGATTTAGTTGAGTTTGGTAAGACGGATAAAGTATTGGGCGATCCCGACCATTCTTATACTCGTAGCTTAATTTCTGCGGTTCCTCGCTCAGACAAAAAACTCGATCGTTTCCCATTGGTTAGTTATATCGAAGAGGCTGGTGAGATGGCGCCTCTCGATGTTAAAAACCATTGGTTAGGTCAAAGCCAAGATGAGAGACAATACACTGGACCTCTTCTTAACATAGAAAATGTAAACCTACGTTTTATTACCAAAGATTCTCTTTTTGAAAGTCGTCGAGAGTATGTTCAGGCTTCCAATGATGTCAGCTTTGAAGTTTTTGAAGGTGAGACGTTTGGTTTAGTGGGTGAGTCTGGTTCTGGTAAATCGACGATTGCTCGTATTATTGCTGGATTGTATAAACCGAACTCTGGCAAGGTTACCTTTGAAGGTATCGATCTAACGGGTTTAAAGTCAGAAAAAGAACGTAGACCAATGCGTCGTCAGATGCAGATGGTATTCCAAAATCCTTATACTTCAATGAATCCAAGGATGAAAATCTTTGACATTATTGCAGAACCTATCCGCTTCCATAAGCTGACTCGTAACGAAACCGAAACCAGAGAAATAGTTCATGACTTACTGGATCATGTTGGCCTAGGTAGAATGGCAGGTCTAAAATATCCACATGAATTTTCTGGTGGCCAACGTCAGCGTATTTCAATTGCTCGAGCATTAGCGACGAGACCTCGTTTGTTGATTTGTGACGAGCCTACGTCGGCACTTGATGTGTCGGTTCAAGCACAAATTCTTAACTTGCTGAAAGATCTGCAAGATGAATTAAATTTAACTATGCTATTTATCAGTCATGATTTACCAGTAATTCGTCAGATGTGTGATCGTATTGGTGTGATGCAAATGGGACAACTTTTAGAGGTCGCCCCAACAGAGCAATTATTTAATGATCCTCAGCATGAATATAGTAAACATCTAGTGGCTCTAATGCCGGAATTTACTGGGCTGAGAGAAGATATAGCGTGATTTTTTGTTAGTTGAGCTTCCGTTTTGCTTAACTAATGATTAAAGCTCTTGAGCGTTAACGCTCTAGAAGACAATAGATAGAAGCAAATACAATAAACAGGGATATGATTTCCCGCATAAGGAGTTATGCAATGAAAACCATTAAGACCAAATTAACAGTTGCTTTGATGGCCGCAGGCCTAAGTTTTAGTGCAGCTGCTGCAGATATTACCGTTGCTTACGATGCTGATCCGGTATCTCTTGACCCGCATGAGCAGTTATCCGGCGGTACACTGCAAATGTCTCACATGGTATTTGATCCTCTAGTTCGCTATACACAGAAGTTAGATTTTGAACCTCGTCTAGCAACTAGCTGGGAGCGTCAAAACGATACAACAGTTCGCTTTAACCTACGCAAAGGTGTTAAGTTCCATTCTGGCAATGAAATGACAGCTGATGATGTTGTTTGGACATTTAAGCGTCTTAAAGATTCTCCAGATTTCAAAGGTATTTTCACACCTTACAAGGAAATGGTTAAAGTTGACGAGTACACTGTTGATTTAGTTACTAATGGTCCATACCCGCTAGTACTTCAAACGGCTACTTACATTTTCCCAATGGATAGCAAGTTCTATTCAGGTCAAACAGCAGAAGGTTCAGACAAAGCTGAACTGGTTAAGCACGGTAGCTCATTTGCGTCTACAAACGTTTCAGGTACAGGTCCATTTGTCGTTACTTCTCGTGAGCAGGGCGTTAAAGTTGAGTTCTCTCGATTCAATGACTACTGGGATACAGAGTCGAAAGGTAATGTAGATAAGTTGACTCTCGTACCAATTAAAGAAGATGCGACACGTGTTGCTGCACTTCTTTCTGGTGACGTCGATATGATTGCTCCAGTAGCACCAAATGACCACAAACGTGTTCAAGATGCAGACGGTATCGACCTAGTGACGCTAGCAGGTACACGTATCATCACTTTCCAAATGAATCAAAGCAGCAACGAAGCACTGAAAGATGTGCGTGTTCGTCAAGCAATCGTTCATGCAATTAACAATGATGGTATTGTTAAAAAAATCATGAAAGGTTTCGCTACAACGGCTAGTCAACAAGGGCCTGAAGGTTACGCGGGTTATTCTGCTGATCTAATGCCTCGTTACGATCTTAAGAAAGCGAAAGCACTTATGAAAGAAGCGGGTTATGAAGATGGCTTTACGTTATCCATGATGGCTCCAAACAACCGTTATGTGAACGATGCTAAAGTTGCCCAAGCCGCTTCTGCGATGCTATCTAAGATTGGTATCAAGGTTGATCTTAAAACGATGCCTAAAGCACAATACTGGCCAGAGTTTGATGTATGTGCAGCAGATATGATGATGATCGGTTGGCACTCAGATACAGAAGATTCAGCTAACTTCTCTGAGTTCTTAACAATGACTCGCAATGAAGAGACAGGTCGTGGTCAGTATAACTGTGGTCATTACTCAAACGCAGACGTTGACCGTATGGTTGAAGAGTCAAACGTAGAAACAGACCCTGCAAAACGCGCGAAAATGCTACAACAAGTGGAAGCAACGCTTTATAACGAAGCGGCGTTTGTTCCTCTACATTGGCAGAACCTAGCGTGGGGTGCGAAATCTAATGTTGATATCGCTCCTATTGTTAACGCAATGAACTTCCCATACTTTGGCGACCTAGAAGTTAAATAAGTATGAGAATTAGGTGTGTCGTTCTATTCTCATGTCAGTAGCACTCAATTACTAACGTAAACGGTGCGATTGTTTTGAAGTAGGATGACATGCCAGCGTCCGAACGTGTTATTTGGTGGTAATTAGCTTTGTGGTACTCAACCTTATTTCAGTCGGGTTGAGTACCATTTTTAAACTGAAGACTGACTGAAAGACTTCTTTTCGAAGAATATAATGGAATATTAAGGGGCAAGGGATGTTTTCGTTTCTGGTCAAGCGCCTGTATCAGGCACTGATAGTGATGTTTGTGATCAGTTTAGTGGCATTTGCCATCCAAGATAACTTGGGAGACCCGTTGCGTGAACTGGTTGGCCAGTCTGTTTCGGAATCGGAACGTCAAGCTTTGCGTGATGATCTGGGATTAAATGATCCGTTTTTTACTAAATACGCTCGCTTTGTAGGTAATGCTATACAAGGTGATTTCGGCACATCTTATTTTTATAAAAAACCAGCCGCTGACGTAATATTGAATAAATTAGTGGCAACACTGGAGTTGGTTTTTGGTGCGGCATTAATTATTGTACTCATGTCGATACCACTCGGTGTTTATTCTGCTATACATCCCAAAAGCATACTGACAAAAATGGTAATGGCATTCAGTAGTATTGGTATATCGATACCGGTGTTTCTTACGGCAATTATGTTGATGTATGTATTCTCTATTGAGTTGGGTTGGCTACCTTCTTACGGTAGGGGTGAAACCATGAACCTACTTGGTTGGGAGTCTGGGTACTTTACACTTGATGGTTTAGCGCACCTAGTTTTACCTTGTGTTTCATTGGCATCGATTATGCTGCCATTATTCATCCGTTTAGTCCGTTCTGAAATGCTTGAAGTCTTGAGCTCTGAATATATTAAATTTGGTCGAGCTAAAGGGTTATCTTCAAAGAAAATTTATTATCAACATGCCCTTAAAAATACAATGTTGCCAGTATTAACGGTTGGCGGTGTTCAGATTGGTACCATGGTGGCGTATACCATTCTTACGGAAACCGTATTTCAGTGGCCTGGAACGGGGTTCCTTTTCTTAGAGGCAATTAACCGCGTAGATACACCGTTAATTACCGCATATGTAATTTTTGTAGGTTTGGTATTCGTGGTGACAAATACAATTGTTGACCTTATGTATGGTCTGATTAACCCGACTGTTAACTTAACTGGCAAAGGAGCATGATAATGGAACAATCTAATGTTGTCCCAAGCCGTTGGGAGCGTTTCAAGCAGTCTGATTTTCTGTATTATTTCTTGCGTGACAAAGTAGCGATGTTTAGTTTTGCCGTATTTATGGTATTTCTAATGATGTCGATAGCCGCGCCGTTATTAGCGCCGATGGACCCATACGATTTAACGTCTATCGATATTATGGATTCTGAGCTTCCTCCTTCTTGGATGGAAAATGGTGATTCTAAGTTTGTGTTGGGTACCGATGAGCAAGGGCGTGATATCTTATCCACCATGCTTTACGGTTCGCGACTTTCTCTTACTATCGGTTTTTTCGCCGTAGGATTGCAGTTATTTCTAGGCATTATTATAGGGTTGTCTGCAGGCTATTTTGGTGGTCGTATTGATAGCTTCTTAATGCGTTTTGCTGATGTACAGCTTTCTTTTTCAACCATGATGGTTGCGATAATCGTATCGGCAATATTTAAGGCGAGTTTTGGTAGTGATTTTTATAGTCAATATGCGGTCTTAATGTTGGTGGTGATTATCGGTATTGCAGAATGGCCGCAGTACGCTCGAACTATTCGAGCCTCTGTTCTAGCAGAGAAGAATAAAGAGTATGTAGAAGCTGCACGAGTGATGGGTTTTCGATCACCTCGAATTATGTTCCGTCATATTCTACCGAACTGCCTATCACCTATTTTGGTTATCTCAACGGTTCAGGTTGCAAATGCAATCATGTCAGAAGCGGCTCTTTCCTTCTTAGGATTAGGTCTACCGGTTGATCAACCCTCTTTAGGTGCACTAATTAGTATCGGCTTTAATTACATTTTCTCTGGTGCGTGGTGGATTACTGCATTCCCAGGTTTTGTATTAGTGACACTTGTTTTAGTGATTAATTTGCTCGGAGACTGGTTAAGAGACGTATTTAATCCTAAAATTTACAAAGGGTGATCCAAAACGATTGATCTCTAACCATAAAAGTTCCTAAACTAAGAGTCGCTATTATTGCGACTCTTTTTTTTAGAGCGTATCGGTATCAAGTAGGCAATATGATGAATATAGAGATAACAATATGAGTATGATTTCTGCTAGAAAACTGGTGGTTATGGTTTTTTGTTTAAGCTTGGCTATTCCATCTCTAGTGAGCGCCGCTGATGACGAGTATATCTGTGAGGCAAAACAGAACTCAAAGAGTGAATTACCGGTTCTTTCGCAAGATTGTCCTGTCGGTAATGGAGTATGGGGTTCTGATCCTGTTGTTGATGACGGATTATTTTGGATTCAATGTGGGTTCTTTAGTGAGGCTCAAACGATCAGCCAAGCGCAGCCGATATACAAGGTGGTATCCACAGATGTATGGGTAAAACCTGAGAAGAAAGGTTATCGTTGTCTGGTGGGGCCGTATGAACAATATTCTGTTGCACAAGCGGATCTGGTTAATTTAAAAAAGCTGAATTCGTATAAAGAATCTTTTATTCGTAATGCAACCTCAACTAAAGAGACAAAAACAACGACTACAGCACAACCAGCGACAAAAAAGACGTTACCAAAAGCACCCGCACCAACCGCTAAAAAACTTCCCGTTTCGGCAGCTCTAGCGCCTGTGGCGGCTAATTCTATTGAATCGGCACCCATGTCTAAAAAAGCCCCCAAAGCGGCAGAGAAGAGCATTAAGACATCTGAAACCGTCGTTGCTCGTAGAGATGTGAAAATTGGTGACAAATATTATGCTATTCCATTTTTAATGGACGGGTATGATCAGTTCTATATGGAGTACGGTATTGCGTGGAATCGCCTAAACTATGAACGTGCAATGGAAGTTTGTGAGTCTCAGCAAATGAGTTTGCCTACCGCGGATGAATGGAAGTTGTTGATAAATTCTCAAGTAATGAGTAAAAAACAATGGCCACTGCATTTGCCGTATTGGGGAATGGATAAGCAAGGGCTATTTACTAGCGGTAAAGTAACGCAACTTACAGGAACATCGTTGTTGAATGTGGTTTGTGTAAAGTAAAGATATTAAAAAGGCTCTAATCGGAGAGATTAAAGCCTTTATAATAGTAGCCGTTCGTTACGTCATCGTAACGAACTCTTCTGAACCCGTTGGATGTATCGCTACAACACTATCGAAATCGGCTTTGGTTGCGCCCATTTTGATCGCAACCGCAAAACCTTGAATCATTTCGTCTACAGTGAAGCCAATACCATGTAAGCCGACAACTTTCTCGTCGTCTCCCGCGCAGACTAATTTCATCTTGCAAGGTTGACGATGTTGAGTTATCGCCGTGTACATTGCTGTAAAACCTGACTGATAAACAGTAACGTTCTCTTTACCATATTGAGCAATCGCCTCAGGTTCAGTAATCCCAATGGTGCCAATCGGTGGGTGACTGAATACCACGGTAGGGACAAGATCGTAATCCATTTTTGCCGTTGGCTTATTGTTAAACAGACGCTCAGATAATTGACGACCAGCTTTAACGGCTACAGGGGTTAGTTCAATACCACCTTCCATAATGTCACCAACACAATAAATGCCTTTCACATTGGTTTCTTGGTACTCATCAACTTTGATGTAACCGCGGTCGTTAAGTGCAACACCAGTCACGTCTAAGTTGATTGTATCCGTTGCTGGGTGGCGGCCAATCGCCCAAATTAAGGTATCAACATTGTGTGCTTTACCGTTTTCCAAGTGCAGGGTTAAGCTGCCATCGGCTTCTTTTACAATCTCTTTAGGGATGGATTGAGTATGTAAAGTAGGGCCTTCTTGCGCCATTACTTCAACCAACGTTTCTATAATCATTGGGTCAAAGCTGCGGATAGGGGATTGTTTGCGAACAAATAGATCCGTTTTTGACCCTAGTGCGTGCAAAACACCTGCAATTTCTACCGCTATGTAGCCAGCACCAATCACCGCAACACGCTTTGGTTGCTCTTTCAGTTCGAAGAAGCCATTTGAATCAATACCATACTCGGCACCAGGGATGCTTGGAATGCTTGGACGACCGCCAACCGCGACGAGAATATGTTCTGCGGTATAAAGCTCGCCGTTTACTTCAATGGTTTTTTGGTCGATAAACTTAGCGAAACCTTTGATCACTTCAATTTTGTTTTTGCCAAGTACATTATCATAAGATTGGTGAATTCGGCCGATATACGCTTGACGGTTCTCAACTAATTTACCCCAGTTAAGCGCTTTAGCCTCAACATCAAAACCATAGTCTTTTGCATACAAATGTATTGCTTCAGCCACCTGAGCGCCATGCCACATTACTTTTTTAGGTACACAGCCAACGTTTACGCACGTTCCACCAAGGTCTTTTGCTTCAATCAATGCAACTTTAGCGCCATGCATAGCCGCACGATTAGCAGAAGCTATACCGCCACTACCGCCACCGATACAGATGTAGTCAAATTCTTTCGCCATTATGTTCTCCAATCTTTTTTTGATTTTCTCAATGTTTCTATAGTAGACCTAACATAAAGAGCATGCGAGCAAGCTCTTCAATGGAATTATCATTAGATATATCTAATATATATATGGGGACCTTTTACTCAGGTACAATCCAATTCACTTTACAATGACCGGTAATCGGCGCAATAGCTTCTTTTAAAAATGGGAGAATTTTTTCCATCTGGCTTTCCAATTTCCAAGGAGGGTTAATAACTATCATGCCAGATGCGGTCATACCACGTTCGTTTGTGTCTGGTGATACCCCAAGCTCGATCTGAAGAATATTTTTAATGCCAAGAGACTCTAACCCTTTAAACATATCTTCAATGTCAAATCGATTTACCACAGGATACCAAATGGCGTATATCCCATTTGCCCATCGCTTATGGCTTTGAGCAACAGCTTTAACGACATCGCGATACTCTTTCGCCAGTTCGTAAGGTGGATCAATTAAGACTAAACCACGTCGCTCTTTGGGTGGTAAGCTGCCTTTTAGGCGCTGAAAACCGTCTTCTTTGTATATTTTCACTTGGCGATCTCGGTGGAATTCTTGTTCTAACAAAGGATAATCACTTGGATGAAGTTCCGTTAGAATCATTCTATCTTGTGGCCTCAGTTGAGCGCGAGCTATCCTTGGTGAACCAGGATAATAACGGAGTTCATTGTTATCATTAAGAATACGGATAGCGTCTAAATAACTTTGAATCTCCTCAGGATTTGAATCTTGTTGCCAAATTCGAGATATACCTTGTTTATATTCACTGGTTTTTTCAGACCATTCATGAGTAAGATCGTAACGACCAACACCAGAGTGTGTATCGTGATAGACAAAAGGCTTCTCTTTTTGTTTTAGAGAATCAAGAATAAGGCTCTGTACTATGTGTTTTAGTACATCTGCGTGATTTCCAGCATGGAAACTGTGTCTGTAACTTAACAAATTAGGCTCTCTGTATGCGCATGAGTGTGATAAACAATATATTTTCAAACCTTTTCATTATACGCCACTATTGAAAATTCTATAAGCCGCCTACATTTAGATATAAAGATTTTATAAAGGAACAACGTATGTCCAACCCACTTTTAGATTTTACTGACCTACCACCATTCTCTGAGATAAGTCCAGAGTATGTAAAGCCAGCTGTAGAGCAAGCTATAGCGGATTGCAGAATCAAAATAGAGCAAGTTCTTGACGGTAACAGTAATCCAACCTGGGAGACGATTTGTGATCCTTTAGCTGAGGTGGACGACAAACTAAGTAGAATTTGGTCTCCAGTTAGCCACATGAATTCTGTAGTCAATAGCCAAGAGCTTCGAGAAGCTTATGAAAGCTGTCTACCATTGTTATCAGAATATGGTACATGGGTTGGTCAGCATAAAGGGCTTTATGAAGCGTACAAAGCGATTAAAGCGAGCCCAGTATTCGATAATATGACGCAAGCTCAGAAGAAAAGCATTACCGATGCATTGCTTGATTTTGAGCTGTCAGGCATCGGCCTACCTGCGAATGAACAGCATCGTTATGGTGAAATTAGCAAGCGAATGTCCGAATTAGGTTCTCAGTTTTCTAATAATGTTCTTGATGCAACAATGGGTTGGACAAAGCACATTACTGAAGAGTCAGATCTGAAAGGAATGCCAGAATCGGCAATGGATGCAGCAAGAGCAACGGCAGAGTCAAAAGAGTTAGATGGTTGGGTGTTAACCCTAGACATTCCATCTTATCTTCCGGTACTGACATACTGCGATAATCAAGAGCTTCGCCGAGAAATGTATGAAGCGTATGTTACTCGAGCTTCAGACCGAGGGCCGATGGCAGGGAAATGGGACAATACAGACGTTATGGCTGAACAGCTCAAGCTTCGTCATGAAATTTCTCGATTGCTAGGGTTTGCTACATACAGTGAAAAATCATTGGCCACTAAAATGGCGGAGACACCAGCACAAGTCCTCGGTTTTTTGAATGATTTGGCAGTAAAAGTGAAACCTCAAGGTGAAAAAGAGGTTCGTGAACTGACGGAGTTTGCAAAAAAAGAATTTGGTGTGACCGATCTTAATCTTTGGGATATTGCCTATTACAGTGAAAAACAAAAGCAACATTTATTCCAAATATCTGATGAAGAATTGCGTCCTTACTTTCCCGAATCTAAAGCCGTAAGTGGATTGTTTGAGGTACTAAAGCGCGTATTTGGCATGACTGTTTTAGAGAAAGAGGGCATAGATACTTGGCATCAATCGGTTCGGTTTTTTGATATCTTTGATGGAAATAATACGCTGCGCGGTAGTTTCTACCTTGACCTCTATGCTCGTGAAAATAAACGGGGTGGGGCGTGGATGGATGAATGTCGTGTTAGGCGTACGACCACAAGTGGCGAACTACAAACACCAGTGGCTTATTTGACATGTAACTTTAATAAGCCAGTAGGAGACAAGCCCGCTCTCTTCACCCATGATGAGGTTGTCACATTGTTCCATGAGTTTGGGCATGGTATTCACCATATGTTGACTCAGATTGATGTCTCTGCTGTCTCCGGGATAAATGGTGTGCCTTGGGATGCTGTTGAGTTGCCTAGTCAATTCTTGGAAAATTGGTGTTGGGAAGAAGAAGCATTGGAATTTATTTCAGGTCATTATGAGACAGGCGCTTCATTACCAACGGAGATGCTAGAGAAAATGTTGGCCGCTAAAAATTTCCAGTCGGCAATATTTATTCTTCGTCAGCTAGAATTTGGTTTGTTTGATTTTACGTTGCATACTGAATTCGACCCCGAAATAGGCCCTCGAGTTCTCGAAACGTTGGCCCAAGTGAAGAGTAAAGTAGCGGTATTACCAAGCCTAGAATGGAATCGCTTCTCACATGCATTTAGTCATATTTTTGCTGGTGGTTATAGCGCAGGATATTACAGCTATCTTTGGGCTGAGGTGCTTAGCTCTGATGCTTTCTCTCGTTTTGAAGAAGAAGGGATATTTAATCAAGAAACGGGTAAAAGCTTCCTTAACAATATTCTTGAAATGGGTGGCAGTGAAGAGCCAATGGAATTGTTTAAGCGCTTTAGAGGTCGAGAGCCTAAAATAGATGCATTGTTAAGGCATTCAGGTATCAGCGAGTAAAATAGCCTCGGAAGGTCAACAAACTTTAGGTACTCGCTCTCAATCTCTTCAATATGAGAAACGAGTACCTTTACTTAGGACCGTAATTATCGTTATGGAATCACATTCCGATTGATTGGGTTCTGAAGTGATATTAATGTTTCAGTCGATTGCACTTCGTCTATAGCCTGAAGCTTATCAATCAAAACATATTGTAGTTCTTCAATGGAGTGGCACATTAGCTTTACGAAGATATTGTATGCCCCTGTTGTATAATAAGCCTCTACGACTTCATCCAATGCGTTCAATTTTTTTAGGGCTGAATGATAGTCTCGAGCGGCATTTAGATTAATACCAATGAAACAGCACACGTCGTAACCCAGTTTTTTTGGGTTAATAATAACCTCCGTCCCTTCAATAATTTCTGCGGCCTTCATCTTTTCTATTCGTACATGAATCGTTGCAGGGCTTACATCAAATTTCTTTGCCATTTCAGCATATGGTCGCCGTGCATCTTCTAATAATATTTTTAAGATAGCTCGGTCTAAGTCATCGAGGCGAGTGTTAGTGTGCATTGAAGTAGGCAACCAGTCTAAGAATGTGGGTAACAAGAGTATATTTTATTCAATTGAGTGTTACTATTGTTTTGATTTTTATTTAAATTATCGCGTGTGTGAAGGACAAAAGTTGCAGTGAGAATTCTTATACTACTGATCTTGATTTTCAGCGTTTCAACTAACGCTAAAGAGAAAGATGTCCTTGTTATACACTCTTATCATCAAGGGTTTTTATGGTCTGACGATTTTCAAGGTGGCCTAGAATACATCCTTACCAAAAACAAAATCCCCAATCGGGTTGTTTATTTAGACACAAAACGACACCAATCAAAAAAATATTTAGATCAACTTGCTCAACTGTATACCGTTAAGCTTCAAAATGAGGAGTTCAAAGCAATTATCGTTGTTGATAATTATGCATTGAATTTGATGAATAGCCTTGGTCATATGTTAGGTGATACCCCAATAATATTTAGCGGTATTAATGGTTATAAGACGAATTTACATTCCAATTTAAATGCGACTGGCGTGGTCTCTCGGGTAGAAATACAAGGCAATATTGAATTAATAAAAAGGTTGCAACCTAACGTAAACAAAATTTATGTCATCACCGGCCTATCGGTTACAGGGGAGGGGGTTCGAGATACGGTCAATCAATATCTAGACGAGTCCCCCAGTCATAGAGAATTGGTCGAACATTATGTTCCAGCAGACTACGAGTCCTTGAAAGCTTTTTTAGCTAAAGTCCCTAAAAATAGCGCGATTCTTTATTGGGGCTTTTTTAAAGATGAGTTGAACATTCATAACGACCAGGAAATTCGTGAAAAGATTGATGAGTATTCAGCTGTTCCGGTTTATGTCTTTCATGATTCGATATTCGGTTATGGGACCGTTGGCGGTGTTCTTCATAACGGTGACTCTCAGGGGAGATCCGCGGGTCTATTACTCGTCGACATGTTAGCTAACATGTCAGGTAATATCCCATCAGTCAGACTGGCGACACCGACCATTGAACTCGATTACGACGCAATTCAAAAGTGGGGGCTTAATATAAGCCAAGAGAACACGGTTGCGAATTTTATTAACGAGCCTAAAGACGACTACCAATGGGTTCAAGTTGTCATCACCATCTTTTTGTTGATGGCTACCGTCATAATGGCGCTCCTGTATTATCTTCGCCGTTTAAGTAATAGTGAAGCCAAGGCTCGTGAGAGCCAATATTTACTCGAGTCAGTTATAGAACAAAGCCATCAATATATTGCTATCCTCGATAAATACGGCAGAGTTTTGACCAGTAATAATAAATTTCATGAATTAGTTTTTGATCAAGGATTACCTATTGATAAACCGATATGGCATTTCAATGGGTGGGAAGATAAAGGTGCTAAGAAGCTTGGCCAGTTCTTTGAATCTAACTTGGAACTGAATTCAACTCGATTCGAGATTGAAGCGCTTTGTAAGGGCTCAGGATGTATTTTACTCGATGTCGTTCTTAATCAGTTGCCAGAGGAGTCTGGTGTTGAATCACAATACCTATTTGAAGCAAACGACATCACTATGGGGAAATTGGCTCAGCAGAAATTGATTGAGCGTGAGTCCACCATGCGGATCTATTATGAACAACAACCGGTCATGATGTTGACACTAGATGAAAACTACCGAATTCAGGCGCTTAATAAATTTGCACAAGAGTTATTAGGCTATAAAGAGCTAGAAATATTAGGCCATCGTTTGAAGGATTTTTATGCAGATGAAGGCACATTACCAGCGAAGCAACTGCTGCTTAATCGAGAACATGAAATTAATGGCGTGTGGCGAAGAGAAGCTCGATATCGACATAAAGATGGCTCGGTATTATGGATTAGAGAAAATATTCGTCCACTCGATCATTTTGGTAAGTTGCTGATGGTCGGCGAGGATATTACCGAGATTCATATTTTGACCGAGCAATTGGAGTATCAAGCTCGCTATGACTTGCTCACCGAAACATTCAACAGAAATCATTTTGAATTAGAACTAGAAAAGTCTTTGAAAGAAGTAAGTGATCACTTACGTACACACGCAATGCTTTATTTAGACCTTGATCAATTGAAGGTACTTAATGATACCGCTGGACATGAAGCAGGTGATGCTGCGATCAAGTTCTCTGCAATGGTGGTTGAGTCTGTTTTACCATATAACTCTATATTGTCTAGAATGGGTGGTGATGAATTTGCGGTACTATTAAGAGACTGCACGCAAACCGATGCTCAAAATATTGCCAAAGCCATTATCAATGAACTTAGCATCAATACATTCCAGTGGGACGACATATCACTCAATATTACGTGTTCTATTGGAATTCGATTGATCGATCATACTGCCGATTCTCCTCAAATGGTTCATGCTCAAGCGGATACGGCGTGTCATGCAGCTAAAGATGAAGGTCGGAATAGATTTCATCTTTACCTTCAAGATGATGAAGAGTTGCGTCGACGTCAACTTGAGATGGAGTGTGTTAATTTGGTTCATGAGGCGTTGGCGAATAATCGATTGGAGCTATTTGCACAGACAATCCTAGCGCTTGAAGAGTCAAGTGATGCCCTGAAGATGCACTTTGAAATATTAGTCCGAATAAAAAGTGCTAATGGCGAGTATATTTCGCCAGGAATCTTCATGCCAGCCTCAGAAAAATACAATGTGGCACACCTTATTGATAAAGCTGTTGTGACCCAAACCCTGGCGTGGTTGGAGTCCAATATAACCGACTATGATAAGTTAGGGCTTTGCTCTATTAATTTATCGGGGCAGTCGATAGGGAACAGAGAATTTGTACATTTCTTGCTGGAAACGATTGAACATAGCTCGGTACCTAGCCACAAACTTTGTCTCGAAATTACAGAAACAGCCGCAATGGGCAACATGGATCGTGCCATTAATCTGTTTACTCAGATCAAACAGCGAGGCTGCCTGATCGCACTGGATGATTTTGGTTCTGGTTTGTCGTCCTTTGGGTACCTAAAAAAATTACCTGTGGATATCGTTAAGATAGATGGTTTATTTGTTCGTGATATGGATACAAATGAGACGGATTTTATTATGGTCCGCGCTATCAATGATTTAGCTAAACAAATGGGTAAGAAAACAGTTGCTGAGTTTGTAGAAAATACCGCGATTATTGATAGGCTTCTTGAGTTAGGAGTTGACTATGCGCAAGGCTATATCGTTAGTAAACCTAAGCCATTAGCCGAATTAGTAGCCGAACTGCAACAGATTCAGTAAAATACCGCCACTAAACCTATCCCTATATGGAGTGCTTTTGCGCCTGCAACTGATCTGTGAAGAAAACATAGATACCAATCGGCTTGAACGTATTGCTCAAACGTGGTCATTGCAACACGATGATCAGAGTAGTTTCGCGTTGGTTTTAAGCTCGGAAAGACTAGAGCTCAGAAAAATAGATGAGCCAAAATTAGGTGCGATCTACGTCGATCTAGTGGGCGGTCCCGTTGGACACCGGAGAAAATTTGGTGGCGGTAAAGGTCAGTCTATTGCAAAAGCTGCAGGGTTAAATAAAGGCGTGATACCAAGTGTGTTGGACGCAACTGCAGGGCTAGGTAGAGATGCGTTTGTACTTGCATCTCTTGGCTGTAAAGTGCAGATGATAGAGCGAAACCCAGTCGTCGCCGCTCTGCTGGATGATGGCTTAGAAAGAGCAAAACAAGATCCAGAAATAGGCGCATGGGTTTCAGAAAGAATGTCGCTATTGCATGCATCTAGCCATGATGCATTGGAGATAATATCTAAAGATCAAAACTTCCTGCGACCAGACGTTGTCTACCTCGATCCTATGTACCCTCATCCGGAGGGAAAAAAGTCGGCATTAGTTAAAAAAGAGATGCGTGTATTCCAATCGCTCGTCGGAGCCGATCTAGATGCTGATGGCTTATTTGAGCCCGCTATGCAGCTTGCCAAAAAACGCGTAATAGTGAAAAGGCCTGATTATGCCGATTGGCTCAATCAACAAAAACCAAGTATGGCAATTAAAACCAAGAAAAACCGTTTCGATGTATATGTAAAAGAATCAATGACATAATTAATTAAAGGAAATTTTTTATTGCATCAAGAAACAAATGAGACTATATCTAATTAATAATCATTCTCAAAAAAGAATGAGCCGATAGTGTCAGTTGGAGTCATTAAATGACAAAGCGTTTATGCAAGTTGAATCGCAGAGAAATATCCGAAGGGTTAGGCGAGATTTATTCTCTTGTCAGTGATGCCAAATATCTTTGTCGTTCGTGTGCTCGTTCTTCTCAAGACAGTTCTCAACTCTGCAAACCGACGGCTATTCCTCCTCACGCTTGTTTATCCAAAAGTAAGGAAGAGAAACAGCAATGTGTCGTATTAGCGGATACGTTACCAATCCCAGCACTCCCTGTTGAGATGCGCGGTGAAGTGACAAAAAAAGAGATCAAAAAGGCTAAAAAACAGGCCAAAAAGCAGAAAAAATACGTTAAGAAAATGGCGAGTATTTTGGATAAACAGAATAAACTATTAAGAAAACAGAAAAGAATTGAAGAACAGTTTGCAAAATTTAATACTTTTCATAATGAAATAAACCTCAAGTCCGCCCTTCACTAAACCTTCTTTTCACTGATTAGATAAGACGTGTCGACCTTGTTTGTTAAGGCCGACATCGCTTGATGTCGTTTAAGTTAATTTGCATCATCTTGAAGCGATTATTAATGATAAGAAAAAGCTACTTTTCGCTTAATGATGGTCTCGTTTATCAGTAGAGAGAACAGGATGATAGCGCCCCCCAGCATGAGTCTAAGCATGTCTGCGTCACGATTCCAAATCAGTATGTTTACCACCAACCCTGCGGGTACCAAAACATTATTCATGACCGCAAGGGCACCTGCGTTGACCATACATGCCCCTTTGTTCCATAAAAAATAACCTAATCCAGAAGCGATTAAACCTAGATAGGTTAGGATACCCCACTGAGTCATGGTCGTTGGTAGCCTGTCTGTGTTGCCAAATAGAACAAAAGCGATAACGGCCACACAGACAGCGCCTAAATAAAAATAACCGAATACAGTGTGTTGGGGGAGCGTTACCTCCTCTTTTTCCATTATCACTTTATAACCTACCTGACCAATAGCAAAGCATAGGTTTGCACCTTGAACGACGAGGAACCCTTGTAAAAAATTCTCGTTAACCCCAGAGAATTTAATGACCACGGCACCTGAAACCGCGATGATTGCCGTAATAAGATACCAAGGTGAGAAACGACCTTTCAGCAAATCATATACCAGCGTGACATAAATGGGTGTAAAGACAGTAAAAAGCAATACTTCAGGGACAGAGAGCAGTAAGAAAGACTGATAGTAAAAACAGTACATTAGTCCTAGCTGTATGCCGCCTACTGTCATGAGTTTGAGGATGAGTGATTTTGGAATATTTCGAAATTTTAAAAAAGGTAGAAAAACCAGAGCAGCCAGAACAACGCGCATCAATACAGAGAACCAAGAGTCAACTTGGCCAGCAAGATAAACGCCAATCAAACTAAATGAAAAAGCCCATAATAGGGTCACTGCAGAAAGGTACAACATGTCTTATTTTACCGAATGAATGTTTGAACCTGCAGTGTACCCCAATTTAATGGCTAAATTAATCGTCATGCAAAGGAACGACCAACATATCAACCGGAACGCTATTTAGTAGCTGCTTAGTTGAAGATAGTATGACACTCCAAAAATCTTGGTGATGTCCGCAAATGACCAAATCGACGTCCTTTTTATCAATCGTTTCCTTTAGTTCATACCCTAAATCGCCACTTCCGACTAAAGTATGTTTAATCGGCATTTTAGCTTGCTCTGCAAGTAATTTAAGCTGCGCTAACGACTCTTCCATGGCGTGATTTTGTGTTTCAGACAAATTTATATCAATGAGACCAGTGTAGATTTCGGCATAATTCACATCAATATGAATAAATGAAACTTCTGCGCCTAACGGTTGGGCTAACGCGACGGCTTTTTCAATCAGAATATGGCTTTCTTTGCTAAGGTCAATAGCGACCAAAATATGCTTATAGCTCATAGTGCTATCTCCATTTAAAGGGCTTACCTTTTAAGCCTAGCATCTAATTTCAAAAAAAATTGTCGTTGTGATCTCATATCCTTATCTGTTTTATTCGCCTTATCCCGTAAGGTATTTTGCTTCATGGTATAGTTAAGGGTAACCTAAAGTGATTCTGAGAAAACTTTGTTGTAATACTAAAGTTTTAAAGCGATATAAATGAACCTAAAAGGGAGTCTTCATGCTATCTCAAACAATGATCGAACAATTAAATGAGCAAATTAACCTAGAATTTTTCTCATCCAATCTATACTTACAAATGAGTGCTTGGTGTGAAGATAAAGGTTTTGAAGGTGCAGCAGTATTTCTAAGGCGTCATGCAGTAGAAGAAATGGAACATATGCAGCGCTTATTTACCTATGTTAGCGAAACAGGAGCGATGCCAATTTTAGGGACGATTGAAGCGCCTAAGTATGATTTCAAAAGTCTTGGAGAGGTCTTTCGTGAAACCTATGAACATGAGCAGATGATTACAGAAAGAATCAACAAGTTGGCTCATGGTGCATTTATAGCACAAGATTACTCAACGTTTAATTTCTTACAGTGGTACGTTGCTGAACAGCATGAAGAAGAGAAACTGTTTAAAGGGATTTTGGATAAGCTAGAACTTGTCGGTGAAGATGGAAAGGCTTTGTTCTTCATAGATAAAGACCTAGCTGCAATGGCAAAAGAAGGTTCATCTTCCGTTATGGAAGCCGGTGCAGCGGAGTAATTTGCTGCAAAAGAAAAGATAGATTCAATCATCTTTTCCTTTCGGCTTCTTAGGAGGTGTAGGGAGGAAAAGATGATCAGTGGAGACACTATAATATTCACTCTTATGCTTATTGTGAGCATAAACTTAGCGCGCTATTTGACTGCATTGCGGTCGTTAATCTATGTCATGCGAGAAGCGCATCCGTTACTTTATCAACAGGTAGATGGCGGTGGTTTCTTTACAACCCATGGCAATGTAATGAAACAGGTTCGTCTTTTTCATTACCTTAAAGATAAGGAATTTGTGAACCATCACGATCCTGTCTTTATGAGTAAGTGCACAAAAGTGAGAGAGCTGTTTATTTTATTTGTTGTTTTGATTGCGGTCACTTTGTTTGCATCGTTTTTGGTTTGATCGGCAAGAATAAGCGGGGCAATTGAGGTGAAGACCTTAATGGTTAAAAGCTTATAAATTTGCAAGATCGCAAAGAATAGCTAAAATGTTTCTCAATTTGAGGATGTACGATATCGTGCATCCTTTTTATTTTCTAAAAAGGTTAAACGGCGTGGTAACTAAGGTAGATGTGGTCATCGTTGGAGCCGGCGCAGCCGGGCTTATGTGCGCAATTGAAGCAGGTAAACGAGGACGAAAAGTACTGGTGCTTGATCATGCGAAAAAACCGGGTCGTAAAATTCTCATTTCTGGTGGCGGTAAGTGTAATTTTACCAATTATGATGTGTCATCGAATCACTTTGTGTGTAAAAACCCTCACTTTGTCAAATCCTCACTTTCGCAATACACCAATTGGGATTTTATCGCCTTAGTTTCTAAGCATGACATCGAGTTTGAAGAACGCGAACATGGGCAACTTTTTTGTATGGACTCTGCCAAGCAGATAGTGACCATGTTGTTAGATGAGTGCAAAGAAGTTGCGGTTAATTATCGATATCAAGTGGATACCCACTCTATCGAAAAAATAGAGAATGGTTTTTCTCTGTATGCCAATACGGAACAGATTGAGTGTGAGTCATTGGTGGTTGCAACTGGAGGGCTTTCAATGCCTAAGTTAGGAGCGACACCATTTGGTTACAAGATTGCAGAGCAGTTTGACCTCTCCGTTGTTCAAACCTCAGCTGGTTTAGTGCCATTTACGTTACACAAAGAAGATAAAGAAGACCTTGCCGATCTTTCGGGTATCGCTATTCCTACAGAAATAATAACGGCAGATGGAACCGCGTTCAAAGAAGCGCTTTTGTTTACACATAGAGGCTTGTCAGGTCCTGCGGTGTTGCAGATCTCGTCTTATTGGAAAGCCGGACAGGCAATAACGATTAACCTTGTCCCTGAAACGGATGTTGAGGCACTTTTATCTATATCCAAAGAAAAACACCCAAACCAAAGTCTGAAAAATACCTTGGCTAAGGTTCTGCCAAAGCGTCTCGTCGAAACCTTGATTGATAGAAAAGAGCTGGTAGACAAACCGTTAAAACAGGTAAGTGACAAAGAATTACAAAACACCGTACTGGCGTTAGAGAATTGGCAGATAAAACCAAACGGTACAGAAGGCTATAGAACAGCCGAAGTAACCCTTGGTGGCGTAGATACTGACCATATTTCTTCCAAAACGATGCAAGCAAAAGAGACCCAAGGGCTTTACTTTATTGGCGAGGTGCTTGATGTATCCGGTTGGTTGGGAGGCTATAACTTCCAATTCGCATGGAGCAGTGGATTTGTTGCAGGGCAATGGGTGTAATGCTGTGTAGGTAAAATAAAGTTTGCCAAGTTCAATTAAATATTGCCCCAATATAGCTTAATGTAAAATAAAGTTTGCCAAAATTAATTGGTAAATCTACGCTTTCAGTAATAATGATTACTGGAACTGATTATGGCTCGAAGCTTTGAACGTTACGAAGATTACAGGCGTCACCTCAGGAATAAATGGGGTCAAGGTGAAGGATGCCAATATAAGCCTTGGTTTACGACAAGGGACGTTAAAGGTCCTGAAGCTTTTAGAACTGAGGTTTTTGGCCTAAAAACAGGAAGAGTTCACCACTTTCTCTCTTCTAAAGAAACTCAACTCTTCTATATTCTCGAATATCGTGATGATGTCATCGATATTCGAGAACAGTTTCCATTGATCCCTTTGGAGATAACTCAAAAGATTGCAAGAACACTTGGTATTGAACATCCAATGGTTAAGAAAACGGGTATTCCGTTCATCATGACCACCGACATTTTGGTAACGGTGAAAAATGATTCCGGAGAATCATACTTAGCTTTTTGCGTAAAACCTGAAGATAAATTAGACGACCCCCGAGTTCTTGAGAAAATTGAGATTGAGAGAGTCTGGTGGGAGTTGTTAGGTATTCCTTTTCAGGTTTTTACAGGAAACAATAAGACAGAATTTCTAAGTCGAAATTTATCATGGGTAACAGACCCTCTTCGATCAAGTACTCAATATGAAATTGCTAAGTTTATTGATCCAGCATTAGCCCTCCTATCTCCTGGCAAATATTTAAAGTCAGATATTTGCGATAGCTTTGTGAACACTTTTGATATTGATAGCGTTGATGCTTTAAATATTCTCAGAATACTAATATCTAAAAAGCTCATCTCTGTTGATTTTGCAGTCCTACTCGAAACATCTCCGATCATTACGATTGATCACATTTCATTAAAGGTGAGGAGGGTTGTTGGTGACGATTGAAATGAATAGTATCTGGGATTTTAAAGGTGTCGAAGGATTTAGAAACGGTACATACAGAGTTCTTAAGATAGAAGGTAACATATCGGCACTTATGGTGTTTAACCTTGAAGAAACATCAAAAATCCTCCGACCTTCTTTGCTTCTAATTGATGATTTCGATGCACTTTCCAAACAGAAAAAGATCAAAAAGACAATTTATGAACTTAATCCCTACTTGCTTGTTGATGAAGAGAAAATCAGTGGAAAACATAAGAAAATAAGAGATAGTAGGTACCTGAAAATTAAAGAGTTGATTAAAAATGATTCACTTATTTTTGATTTATCTACAAAACGTAAAATCCCAGAGATTTCCACGCAAGCGAGGGAGTATGGTACTGATAACAAGACAATATATAGGCTACTCAATTTATATTGGAAGTATGGACAAACAAAAAATGCTTTGCTTCCTGCATATAGTTTAAGCGGCGGGAAAGGTAAAATAAGACAAGTTGTAAATAATAGTCTTGGAACCCGCACTGTGTCACGCACAGGACTGTTTCAATCACCTCTGTCGTACATTGTAAAGACACCAGATCGCATAGTTTTCGAAAAGGTGTTAAAGAAATATCACTTAAAGTCTAATGGACTTAACTTAAAAGAAACCTATAAAAACTTACTAAGATTGCACTACAAGTTTGAGATCTTAGATGCTCATTACTTAGATACGATTCCGGGTGTACCTAGTTATAGGCAGTTCGTTAATTGGTCAAAAAAAATCTTCGATCAGGATATAGTCATTAGATCTAGAACAAGTGAGACTGAATATTTAAGAAACAAAAGAGCTGTAGAAGCTAGTATCACGGATAAAACCCCAGTACCCGGTAGTTGCTTTGAGATAGATGCAACCGTTGCTGATGTTCATATTGTTTCTGAGTTACGTAGAAATCATGTAATAGGCAGACCAACAATTTACTCAATTATTGACCGTGCTAGCCGAATGATTGTTGGGTTTCACGTTTCTTTATATAATGCTTCATGGAAGGCGGCTCGACAGGCTTTAGTCAATGCTTTCTCACCAAAAACTGATTATTGCCAGCAGTTTGGTGTTGGGATCAATAAAGAAGGTTGGCCATGTTCACACCTTCCCCAACGATTGATTTGTGACAATGGAGAAATGGTTGGGTTAAAACCACAAGAGCTCGTTGTACCTCTGACTGAATTGCAAATAGCCCCTCCTTATAGACCCGATTGTAAAAGTCTAGTAGAAAGGCGTTTTGGCTACTTGAATGATAAGTCTATACACCGCCTTTTGGGAAGCAGTCGTGGTGGTAAAATAGTTAGAGGTAGTCCAGATCCTCGAAAAAGTGCTGTTTATACATTGCGAGAAGTGACATCACTATTGCTTAAAGATGTGTTAGAACACAATAGTGAAATTTTTGATGATCTGGCTCTAACTAGTCGACTATTAATTGAGAATGACCTTGCTCCTACCCCTATAAATTATTGGAATATTCATTTATCAAATCATAAGCACGCTCTTAAAACGGCAGGCATCGATGAAATAAACGCACGATTATTGCCCTCAGAAGATGTATCAATGACACGTAGTGGAGTTTTATTTAATGGAATGTATTATTCCTGTCAGCGTATTCGTGATGAGAATTTAGCTGCGATCGCTAGAAATCATGGACGCTCTAGACTTGAAGCTAGGGTTAACTACGATAATACTTCATATATTTATGTAAGGTTAAAGGAAAATGAAGGCTTTACTCGTTGCGATATTTTGGAAAGGAGTAAAGAGTTCAAGGGTATACCTCTTGCTGAAGTGTATTACTTGAAAGACTGGCTAGATGATAAGAAGCGTAGGCAACCTGTCACAACTTCTTCAATTTATAACTTAACTCTTAAAGAAAACCTTCAGAAGAGTGTGCTTAGCTTGGCAAAACAAGCACCTAAGCTAAAGACAAAGGGTGAGCGAACCCAAAACGTAAAACAAAGACGGTGTAATGAGTTAGAGTTAATGGAAACTAAGGTACAGCAAAAACTGTCGCCATCTGAACGGTTGAAAGATGAGATAGAAATTGATGGTCGAAGCTTTTCCAACCAAGTGACTAAGCTACCGAGAAGAAAGAAGTGAAGAATATCATGCGATGGGAACAAGCCAACTACAAAAAGGCAATTTTGCCTGAGCACCAAGGAAACCCCTTAATCGAATCTCTTCCGCCAAAGGTCGAAGATAACGATGTTATCGATAAATTTTGCAATTATCCAGAGTTGGCATTTCATGTTCGCAGCTCTTTGGATTTCTTGGTAAGGGAAGAGTACCTTGCTCGAATAGATGAATTACGCCAGCCATTACCCGAGTATATTGATTGTTTCAGAGCGGTTGAAAGGGCAATAAAGTCAGGTTATTCAACTAAGAATCCGTTCACACCCAGTACAGCACAGTATCTTCATTATCCGGTTGATGATCGGCCTAACATTAAGCCGAGAACGGGTTATTTTGTTCCAAAAGGAAAGGGAATTACATTAATTGGAGATAGTGGTGTCGGTAAGACCAGCATGTTAGAGCAAGTTCTTAATTATTTTCCACATGTGATTGAGCATCATGACTATAAAGGGAAAGCACTCGGTTTCAAATATCAAGTTGTGTGGATAAAAGTAGATTGTCCTAGAAATTCTAGTGTTCGAGAGCTTTGTGAAGAAATATTGTTTGATTTGGATTCTGCGACGCGGCAAGAACGAACAACACCGGAGACAACAATCTCTAAGCTACTCATTCAAATTGAACAGAAAATCAAGTCCAGCCACTTAGGAATATTGGTTATTGATGAAATGCAAAACCTACAATTCAAGAGAACTGGTGGTGAAAATAATCTCTTGAAGTTTTTGCATCACCTAGTTAATAAACTTGGTGTCTCGTTATTTTTTTGTGCTAACCCCCCATTTGATGATTCGCTTGCATTGACGCTTAAAAATGCGCGTCGAGCTGAAAGTGGTGGTACGATCTTCATGAAGCCTCTTCAACGTCATGAGCTCGGCTGGGAAGCTTTTGTTGCCGAACTGTGGGACTTACAATGGACCAATGTAGAAACTCTGCTAAGTGATGAGTTGAATGATAAAATGTACGATCTCTCATTAGGAAATATTGACATGGCTTGTCGTATTTATTGTGAAGCTCAACGATTAGTCATTGGTACAGGCGATGAGAGCATAACCATTGCGGTATTAGAGTGTGCTTATCCCATTGCATGTTCGTTATCATCCAGAACTAGTGAAGTGATAGAAGCTAGGCATAGTCTAGTATTGCCAACTAGAAAATTTAAGGATAAATCGGCTGTAGCAATTGTTAATGTGAGAACTAAAAAAACACTAATTATTGGTGATTATAATAGACCACATCATCCAGAATTTGAGGTTAGATTACGTGATTTGCACTTAAAGGAGAGACTTCTAGAATTGATAGAAGATCCTGACTTGGTTCAGCGAGGCTTTAAACATATGAGGGACGTTGGTGTGATATGTGACGACCCGTTCACGTTTAAAGAGAGACTAAATGAAGGTGTTGTCATGTACAGACGTGAGTAGAGTGAGAGGTGATTGGCTGTGCTCTGTCTTCCAAATGTACTACCAGACGAATTAGTATTTAGCCGAATCATTAGATTCCTAATGGCGTCAGGACAGCCTGTATCAAAATTTCTGTTAGCTGTATATGGTAGTTCTAGAGCAAGTATTCATCCTTATCTTACTGCTGGTCTAAGTAACTTGGCTGAGCTAGCTGATGAAGATATCAATAGCTTGTTGTACCAGCAGACGTTAGCTCCACTTTTCATACACTGTCTACCAGCGCACTCAACTGAAATCTATTCAGCACTTCTTTCAAACGACAATTGCTCAGCTACTAGAACCAGTCAATTATCTTGCGTGAGGGAAAGAGAACCATTATCACTCAAATACTGCCCTCAGTGTGTTATGTCAGATGTTCACGAATATGGAGTCTCATTTTGGCATCGTAGCCACCAAACTCCCGGTATAGAGTCTTGCTCAAAGCATCCCACTTGGTTGGTTCATGCTGAGATTCCTGGTCGCATAAGAACAAACATAGGTTTGCCTGTTACAACTCAATCATTAGGAGAGAGCACTCAAGTAAGCTTCGAATTAGCAAAGTACGCAAAGAGGTTTCTTCTAGCAAACGAAGATCACTATCCAACTGTAGGGTTTGAATACTACAGGAAAAAACTGCGCGAGCTGGGATACGTGACGAGAAACAATAGTTTTAGGAGAAGGCTGCTTTCTTCTGATTTCTATCAGTTTACTTGTCAGCTAAGATATCCATCAGATAATTTGCTACCACAAACACAAGTTGACTATAAATATTTGTCATATTTGCTTCGTGAAAACGCCTCGCAACAACCTTTTAAACATATATTATTTAGCTATTGGTTGAAAAAAGCAGAGCCGATAGAGTGTAGTTGCTCAGTAACAACAAAAGTTAGCAATATAGATCTCAGGTACAAAAAAATAGAAAGGTGTTTGACACTATTGAGGAAAGGAAAATCTATTGCAAGCATTAGCAGAGAAGTAGGAAAAAGTCGCTGTTTTGTAAAAGCTGTTGCTCTTAACGCAAAAGATAATACGCGACTGAAGCCGAGAAAGTTAACTTCTTTGGTTTGCCAAACTGCAATTGCGCTTGCTATAAAAGGGTTTCATCGTAAAGAAATAGCTCGAAGACTGTCGGTATCTATTGGAAGTATTGAAACAATAATTTCTGCAAGTGATGGGATAGTTGAATGGCGGAAGAAATGTAAAAGTGAATCGAAAAGACGACGCTATCAGCTTCAGATTATTCGATATCGACAACTCCACCCTCAAGCCATTCGGCTAGATATTAAGTCTGATTGCAATGCCGCATTTTTCTGGCTTTATCAACATGAAAAAATGTGGTTAGAGGGTAACTTACCTGAAGCTACTCCTCCTCATCCATCTCCGAGGGCAAAATGTGGTCGTAGGTTTATTCAAAAAGTGAGGGAAAAAGACAATAAGCTTAATCACTTTTGTCGGATAGACGACACACTGTAGTTGTCAATAAGAATGGGTCACAACTTTAGAGTTTTACCAGAACAATCACTTTAACTCATTGGGTGTTATGCCGCCATTGTATTGGTGAGCGTGAAGCTGGCTATACTACCCAATGATGTATCGGATGGTTTCTTGTTAATATTTTACAATATTATGATAAAACTAGGGTTAGTAAGTTGTCAGTAGCCAAAACATAAATACCGAAAGCGAAGCAAGAACACGTAGAGACCCCTAATTATTTAGAGCGTAAATTCGCAATGAGCGCTCCTAATAGACCTAGGATTGCTGGCTCAAGATCAAAATATTATAGTACCAATAATGTACTGAGCTTTCTGACCCGGAGCCTCTCCCCTTGGCCTAGTCGATCTTCGTAGTATTACTATGTAGTAAGAGTCACCTAGTCGATTGAGAAGCAATTGGAAGCGAACACCCGGTTTCCTTACTTACTGTGCAATTGACCAACCTTCAATACCTAAAAGCATCAAGTCTAATATCAACAGGTCCAACGTTGTCTTCATCGCAGTGAAATGCTTTGACCGCAAAGCTTGCTTCAGTCAAAGCCTGCTGTTGATAATCACCTTCCTTGATTAACTAATACCGCATCATTTCTTTTCTTCGTATATCCAAAATCAGGCTGGTAACATTTAAATCTGTCTAATTAAAAAGAAGATACGGCAGATTACAAATGTTTCATTTTAAAGTCATGAATGCGACAGAAGTAGCTTGTTAGTGTATCTAGATGGAAAGTAGATTGATTACACCTACTCAAAAGAACTCCATGATTGCCCCAATTCAAGTAGCCCTACTTGCTTAGTTGTTCTTTGATTAGAAACTGGAGTGATATTACTTTGTTAGTGTCTCATTATCGCTGAGTGGATCGAAGTCCTCAATACCTTGGTGTTGCATGGCTCATCTCCCCCCCTTTTTTCTTCGTGACATTGTTGGTACTGGCATGCATTAGATGGTCCCTCAGAATGTTGGTTCGGGGGGTAGAAATGTCGAAACTATATGACAATAAATAGGTCTTTGTTGGATTTCGACTTTACAAGGAGATTGCGTAAATGCGCGAAAAATTGAAAAAAGTAGCCGTTCCGTTTGCAATGGTATTAATTACAGCACCGGCATTAGCTAATGTTGCTTCACCGTCTGTAGACGGGTTGAAGGGCGAAATAGATCAACTGACAGCGGAAGTCAATTTATTGAAAAATGACACGTCCGCAATCAGGTTTAACGGTTATTACCGCTTACAAAGTACGGTGGAGAACCTAGATGAAACTGAGGACAATAGCAGTACTTGGGTTGATCAACGTCTACGTATGAAGGTCACGAGCGACCTTCACGATAACGTCACCGTAGTCTGGTACGGCGAGTACGATGCTCCGTTTGGCGAGACCGGAAGCAAGACCGTTGCAGGCTCAGGTGGTAAACTTAGTTCCGATGGTGTTGGTATAGAGACTAAGAATGCTTACGTCGATTTTAGGGTGCCGAACACCGACTGGCAGGTACGAACAGGTATTCAGGGATATGGTTTTGGCAAATACGAGAGCTTCGTTACCGACGATGATATGAATGGCATCTCGTTTTTAGGCAATGTAGATATGGCTACTCTGAGTGGAGGCTGGTTCAAATGGGATGAAGGTGAAAGAGAGTCGTCAGACGATGTTGACTTCTACACGTTGAATGGTGAGTTAAGCCCTAACGATAATCTCAGTTACGGTTTTACCGGAGCCATGATTAAAAACAGGAATGAAGATGCTATAAATGGCACTGCTGCTCGAACGGACGAGATTTATCTCGGCTCCTACGTCGATTTTTCTCAAGGCGATATAGCTTATAGCGGTTCGGTACTCTATAAACTTGCGTCTGGAGTAGATTCCAATGCTACTGATGGCGACACATTCATGCTAAACCTTTATGCTAAAAAGCATTGGGCTGAGGGTAGCATCAAGGTTCACGCCATTTATATCCCCGCTGACGACAGCAGCAACGGTACAGATCGTTTTGCCGCAAATCAGTCAGGTTGGGAGCTCAATAGCGGTAATCTAATGATCTTCGGAACAGACTATTACTACAACAATGGTTCTCAAGGAGGAAAGGCAGTTTATGATGCAGCTTATCAAGGGTACGGTTTACTAGGGCTAATGATTTCTGGTGACCAACAACTTGATGAAGACTACTACCTGAAGTACGGTGTCGGTTACTTTAGCGTTGCTGACGATGCACCAAAAAGTACTTCACAGGCTAACGGTTCGAGTCTTGGTACCGAATTAGCTGCCCAGTTTGGAAAAAAGTTCGCTGACATATATGACCTCAGCTTGCGTGGGTCCTACGGATTTATGGGTGATTTTTACCAGGGGAACTCTGAGGATACGTACAAGATAGTTGCGATGCTTAATGTAGGCTTCTGATTGACACTAAACATTTTATGACGGTCGAGCATTGGCTTGACCGTTTTACTGTTCTGTCGAGCTTAGCAGAATCGTTCAAGATGATTGCACTTGTCAGATTGACGAGACGTTCTTCTCTCTCTATTCGCTTTGCAGCCGTTGCAATGAATTGACGTAGTCCAGCGTGTTGATACCAACGATGGGTTATCGTAGCTTTGCAGAGACCCACAAGAAATCATCCGATAAATCAGTGAGTATTACAACCAACTTCACCTTCAGCAATACAATGCAATGGAGGCTTTACACCCAAAAAATCAGAGCGATTGTTCTGGTTAATATCTAGAGTCGTGACCAATTTTTATTGACTAAACATACAAGGTTAGACTTTATTGATAGGAGAAACGATTATTAGTTGTTGTAATAAAATCCCAAATAGAGGAAGTCATAAAGTTGGTTTATTACTTCCGGTGTTTTTAGTGTTTTCTGCAGTTTTGTTCTTACTCTATGTAGGAAACCCCTTAATTTTTAAAACTGTAGAGAATGACGTTTATAACTATAAAGAGAGATTTAAGCATGATGACAACTGAATTAGCAAAATACGTTGGAGTTACATCTGAGACAGTACGTTTTTATACACGAAAAGGATTGTTATCGGCAACGAGGCTCCCAACTAATGGTTATAAATTCTATGGTTCAGAGGCGATAGCCCGACTTAAATTTATTACACAAGCAAAAAATGTCGGTTTCAGTTTAAAAGAGATAGAGGAAATAATCGCGTTATCTGAATTAGGTACTTCTCCTTGTCCGAAAGTGAGAGAGATGCTCGGAATAAAAATAATTGAGACGAAGCAGAACATTGGATTGATGAATCAGCATCTTACTATGATGGAAGATACTTTGTCCGAGTGGGCAAGTAAACCAGATATGGAACCTGATGGAAAAGCAGTTTGTTGTTTAATTGAACAATGGTCCAATGACTTTGAATATACACAAATTGTCAAAGGAAAAAAATGACAGAGTTACAGTGTATCTGGAATTAGTCGTATGAAATATTTAGGTAAATTAGCACTCTCATTAAGGAAGCAAGACCCTGATCGAGTTTATTGCTACTCTAGATGAGAATATGTCTATACTAATAATCGCAGATATAGGCTGTCCATCATTTCTGTCCCCGAATAATATTATGAAATACCTATTACAAATGTATTGAGTTTTTGGCTATTAATGCATTCCTTGAGACTGGCACAAGTCAGAAATAACTGACAGTATTCCGGTGGGCGTTGGTTTTAACACTAATATAACCAATCAATTCAATTTACTGTAGAAAATAGCGTGAATGATGACTAACTTCGGCCGGGTCCGTTACATTTTAGTCATGTTAGATTAAGTCTCCCAGACAAGAACACCTAATAATAAGATATTAAAGTCGAATATATCGTTAGATAATTCTAACATTTACAGCCTAGATGTATGCGCTCTAATTCTTTTATTTTAAAAAATAAAAGAATTAATGTTTTGTGAGCCCTTAATACTATCAACATACATAGATGACATTAATTTCATACTAACGTCAGCTTGCTGAAAGCGTTCTATCACTATATTTGTTAAATAAACAATGTAACAAGGAGTGAAGATGTCTTCCCCTATTAACCCTTCAAAGAGAATATTTGTTCAAGGCTTTGTCGCTGGAAGCGTGGTGATGGGACTTTCCAAATATATACCATCTGCTTGGGCTCGTACGCGACGAGATATGAATTTACAAATGCCAGTTCTAGAAGGAAAGTACTTCGAGCTCACCATTTTTGAATCCTTGGTCAACTTTACGGGTGTAGAACGCATTGCTACGACGATCAACGGCTCAATACCTGCACCAACGTTAAAATTTAAAGAAGGTGATGCTGTTACTATTAAGGTTGTCAATCAGCTTAAAGAGTCGACGTCAATTCACTGGCACGGGTTAATCCTACCATACCAGATGGACGGAGTACCTGGAGTGAGTTTCTCTGGAATACCAGCAGGTGAATCATTTACATACAAATTTATGATTCAACAAAGTGGTACATATTGGTATCACTCCCATTCCGGAATGCAAGAGATGACCGGAATGTATGGGGCCATCATTATTGAACCGAAAGAGAAAGAGCTATTTGAGTATGACAGGGATCATGTGGTCGTATTATCCGACTGGACGGATGAGGAACCGAATTCAGTATTTAACAAGCTGAAAATGCAGGGTGATTTCTACAACTTCAACCAACCAACAACCATTTCAACTATTAATCAAGTGTCTGAACTGGGTTTAGCAACCACTTATGCCAATAAAAAAATGTGGAACGAAATGCGCATGAGTCCTAGTGATCTGGCAGATTTGTCTTCTAAAACTCTCACTTATCTATTAAATGGCAATGTCCCGAATATGGGCTGGACTGGCTTATTTCACAAAGGCGAGCGAGTAAGACTTCGTTTTATAAATGCAGCAGGAAATACTTTCTATGACGTTCGTATACCTGGTATCAAAATGACGGTTGTGCAGAGTGATGGACTAAACATTAAACCGGTTATGGTAGACGAGTTTCGTTTCGGTCCGGGGGAGACTTATGACGTATTGGTTGAGCCGACTAAAGATGCGAATACGATTTTTGCTCAAGCCATGGACAGAACAGGTTATGCTTCTGGTACGTTAGCCACCATGTATGGACTGAAAGCCACCATTCCTGATTTGGATGAACCAGAGTCTCTTTCTATGGTTGATATGATGGGAGATATGGGTCATAGCAAGATGGGCATCTCTTCAATAGAAGCATCACTTCATGGAAGAAATATTCATGATCTGATGGGCAAACCTAGCCAACAAGTACGACATGCCAATACCGAATATGGCCCAAGTGTTGATATGCGGGTAGATACACCACGCGTTAGTTTGGATGACCCAGGAGTTGGATTACGTAAAACTTGTCGTAAGGTCCTTACGCTTTCCGATTTAAAAAGTTTGATAAAAATCGATAATTTACATCCACCTGAACGTGAGCTTGAATTGCATTTAACTGGGAACATGAAACGCTATACTTGGTCTTTTGACGGTGTCGAGTTTGGCGAGTCAACCCCCATTCATCTGAAATATGGTGAGCGAGTAAGAATTATACTGCATAACGACACCATGATGACTCATCCAATGCACTTACATGGAATGTGGAGTGAACTGGAGAGCTCTGATGGAGAATTGTTAGTTCGTCGCCATACTATTCCAGTACAACCTGCTCAGCGGATCAGTTTTTTGGTTACTGCTGATGCCCTTGGAGCTTGGGCGTGGCATTGCCACTTGCTCTTTCATATGGATGCAGGGATGTTTCGAAAGGTTGTTGTATCATGAAAAATGTAAAATCTGTCACTATTGGGCATCGTAGTCTTTCTGGCCAGAAGTCGTTTAAATTATTCGCCGTAAGTATCATTAGTGTTTTTGCGATGTTAGCTCTCTCCTTGAGTTCATATGCAGATATCAATGACCCTTATGATATGTCAGTAGTATCGAAGATAAAATTGATTCCAAATGGGTTTTTTTTTGATGATATCCGAGACCCCAATATTTATTCTGGTGACTACACATTAGAATCTGCTCCCTATGCCATCACGGGAAAAGATAAATTAAGCCTCGCCGACGACCATTCGCGCTGGTATGTCTCTTTTGAAAAATTTGAATATGCTTTCGTTGAAGAGCATGAATCATTCAGTTTTGACGGTAGATTTATCTGGGGACGAGACTACGATAAAGCTATTTTTAGTAGTGAAGGTAAAATCGATGATAACAGCTTCAACAATGCATCATCTGAACTCCTCTGGAGTCATGCAGTTAGTGCTTTCTGGGATAGACAAATAGGTGCCCGATACAATTTTGGAGACGAAAAAGACCAAGTTTGGATAACAGCAGGTTTTCAGGGACTCGCTCCTTACTGGTTTGAGGTTGATATTAAATCTTCTGTGAGTATGGATGGACAAATTGCTCTTGATGTAGAAACTGAGTATGACCTTTTGCTCACTCAACAATTGATATTACAACCTCGGTTAGAGATGAGCATCTATGGCAAAGATGACAAAGAGAGAGAGATTGCGAGTGGTTTTTCTTCTGTCGCAACAGGTTTAAGGCTGCGTTATGAATTGAGTCGGCAGTTTGCTCCATATGTCGGAGTAGAGTGGGAAGTTAAGTTGGGTGATACCCGAGATATTCTTAAACAAGAAAATGGTGTGACGCAAGAAACATTTGGGGTTGCAGGTGTTCGTTTCTGGTTTTAATTGACAAAAAAGCATGGATCGAGGAAAAATAAAATCCATTTTGTTAGTGGGATCGTAAATACCATCAATAGCAGCATTTCAGGAGAGGTTCACATGGTTTCTTTTAAATTGTATATGTGTATTAGAGCAAAACAGCTTGAAGAAATTAGCTAAGTAATAGAGCTTCCTCCCTACTGCAATTATTTTCATTTTCGTGCTTGACCTATATCTAAGACATAGGTGTTAGATTTAGTTAAAGGCAAGCTCTTACCAATCAGGTATAGCGGTCAGCACATTAATTATGGAGATAAGTATGAATATGATAAAGAAAGATAAGAAAGTGATGCGCTCCCATCATCACGAAAATACCCATCAAATACTTTTCATCGAAGGAGCAAGCTGCGCCAGTTGTGTCAATAAAATAGAAACGTCCCTCGCCTTGGTTTCTGGAGTCACTCAGGCCCAAATGAACTTCGCTGATCGCTCAGTTTTAATTTCTGGGATGGCTGAACCTGAAGCTCTGATAAAGGCAGTTGAACAAGCGGGTTACCATGCCACTGTGTCCAATTCAGATAATGAAGGCGATGTATTAACTGAAAAGGAGCAGGCCGAATGGCTCTACTACAAAACGTTAACACGTGATACTTGGGTGGCTTTAGCCTTAGGTATTCCATTAATGATCTATAGCTTGGTCGTTGGTGAAATGACGGTGACGAGCATTAATGAGCAAATAGTATGGGGAGGCATTGGACTAATTACGTTTGGCGTGATGTATTTTTCGGGTAAACACTTTTATGTTGGTGCTTGGAATAGCTTCAAAAATCATTCAGCAAATATGGATACATTAATCGCATTAGGCACCGGTACCGCTTGGGTTTATTCTATGATCGTGGTCTTTTTCCCCGGCGCTTTGCCTCTATTGGCTCGCCACGTCTATTTTGAAGCGACGGCAATGATCATTGGTCTTATCAATCTTGGCTTAGCTTTGGAGCTAAAAGCTAGAGGCAAGACTTCTGAAGCGATAAAGCGCTTGATTGGTTTACAGGCGAAAACCGCGACAGTTATTCGCGATGGTCAAGAAGTTAATATTGCGATAGAACAAGTGCAATTAAATGAATTAGTCAAAGTACGTCCAGGTGAAAAAATCCCAGTTGATGGTGAAGTTATCACCGGGAATACCACTATAGATGAATCTATGCTGACAGGAGAGCCGATCCCTGTTGAAAAACGAAAAGGCAAAGAAGTTGTCTCTGGCACAATAAATAAAACAGGCTCCATTGTCTTTAAAGCAACCCGGGTAGGAAAAGACACTGCTTTGGCACACATCATCAACATGGTGAAGAGAGCACAAAATTCGAAACCACCGATTGGTCGTTTAGCCGATGTGATTTCAGCGTACTTTGTTCCGGTTGTGATGATCATTTCCGTCGTTAGTGCTTTAGTTTGGTTTAACTTTGGGCCACAACCGAGTATTGCTTTTGCCATCGCAGCAGCGACAACCGTACTTATTATTGCTTGCCCGTGTGCACTTGGATTAGCCACACCAATGTCTGTTATGGTTGGTGTAGGCAAAGCAGCTGAAGCGGGAGTACTCATTCGAAATGGTGAAGCCCTGCAAACAGCCTCAAAAATCACAACGATGATCTTGGATAAAACAGGCACCATCACAGAGGGAGCGCCAACGGTCACTGATATTACTCTCATCCATGCGACTGATAAGACAAAGGTATTGCAACTTGCCGCTAGTATAGAGTCTCATTCAGAGCATCCATTAGCGATGGCCATTGTAGAAAGTGCCAAATCACAGTCACTCGATCTGCTCGAAATCACTGAATTTAAGGCTATCTCCGGGTACGGAATACAAGGGCAATGCGAAGCTCAACACTTATTGTTTGGTAACGAAAAATTAATGCGTGAGGAAGGCGTTTATTTAGATGATGCTATCGACAAAGCGCAACATTTTGCTAAAGAGGCAAAAACACCGATGTATTTTGCGATAGACGGCAAGTTAGCCGCCATCGTCGCTGTCGCTGACCCCGTCAAACCCGACTCTGTAAAGGCCATTGCAAGGCTAAAATCTAATGGTATCAAAGTCGTGATGTTAACGGGGGACAATAGAGACACCGCAGCAGCAGTGGCTAAACAGGTTGGTGTGGACGAATTCTATGCCGAGGTATTACCACAAGACAAAGCCGAAAAGGTAAAAGCATTGCAATTGTCTGGAGAGATTGTGGGTATGACGGGTGATGGTATAAATGATGCTCCGGCTCTGGCATTAGCGAACGTAGGTTTCGCCATTGGTACAGGTACGGATGTTGCTATAGAAAGTGCTGATATTACATTAATGCGCGGATCACTTCATGGGTTGGCGGATGCTATCGCTGTAAGCAAAGTGACGTTACGCAATATTAAGCAGAACCTATTTGGTGCATTTATTTATAACGTAGCCGGCATCCCTGTTGCTGCCGGCATACTTTATCCTTTTTTTGGAGTCTTACTAAGCCCAGTTATTGCGGGTGCTGCTATGGCTTTCTCATCTCTAACCGTAGTGAGTAATGCTAATCGATTACGCTGGTTTAAAGCCGAAGAACACTAGGAGGCAATTATGATAATTATAAATATACTTGGTATGTCATTAATAGGGCTAATAATCTGGTGGTTTTGGTTGCATAAAGAACCAGATCAGAAATTAAATGAAGGTGACATATCAATTGAAGTCAAAGATGGTGTCTATATGCCAGCGCACATTACTGTTCCTGCAGGTAAACCATTTACATTACAATTTGTAAGGCATGACAAGTCTCCGTGCTCAGAAATCGTCCTAATTCCAGAGTTAGATATATCTGAAAACTTGCCTGTAAATAAACCCTGCAGCGTGTCTCTTCCTAGTCTTGAAGTCGGGGAATATGATTTTCACTGTCAGATGCAAATGTATCGTGGTGTTATCAAAGCGGTATGAGGTGATCAATTAAGCAGAAAACTAAATTCTGGCCCACTCCAACAGAGTGGGTAGCGATAAGCTCGATAATGTTTGCCTCTTATTTTCTAGTGGTTGACCATGGAGAACATTTGTTCCATTTTTACCCTATTTGGTTTTGTTATTTTGTCCAATTATGCATCTCTTTATGCATAAAAGTCATGGGCTTCGTCAGCAAGATGAGAATGATAGAAGGATACAACCGCCCTCAGAAAATAATAACAACCATATCAGAAAAGTAGATTAATCTGGAAACAAAAACTTTATATGGTTTATGGCCATTAGTATTGTCAAATTCAATCATATTTATCTTTTTTCGTTAAGCTTTATTAAGCCAAAGATGCCACAGACTGGTGACTCGTAGGTATTTTATCTGCTTTTGTATTAGCATTATTTACAGAAATGTTAGCCAAAACTGGTTGGTACGCCCGTTGTAGAGCTCCTCAATATCTAATATCTATCATCTATCATAATTATGATTGGCTTTTATTGCAGTGGTCATCGATTCCTACGTTAATCCTATTTACTATTTTAGTAATGGTTTATCGACGATTTACTTACCAAGAGGAACAAAAAGCAAAAATTGAATTTGACAATTAATACTTGCGTTATCAGAAAGCTACTCCGAGTTGGATACCTAGCAGAATAAACCAGAGTTTAAAGTAACTACCATCTCGATAATTAGATAAAGGAAGTAATTATGAACAACCAAAAACATAGAGTAAGCGTGAACGAAATCAATCTTGTGGTTCGCAATCTTCGCTTGAGTCAAGTTAATGCAGAAACTCGACGAGTAATGTTAGATGAAATTGACCATTTATTTGGATTAGATGAGGTATCGTACAATGATCATGAGGAAAAGATATGCTTAGCTTATGATGCAAGTCGTCTTTGCTTGGACGGCATTGAGGATATAATTCGAAAATACGGTGCTGAAATTCATGATGATTGGTGGACTCATACTAAAGAAAGTTATTACAAATTTGCCGATCAAAATGTAAAAGAGAATGCAAAACACACCCCCTGGAGCTGTCACCAGTCACTAAATAATGCAACAAAACGCCGTCGTAACAAGTAGTTTGTACTCTAATTTGATTGCGTAGTTAGCAATAGTTGAAAAATATTTAATGGAATCGAATTATTTTAATTTTGAGGTAGTTTAAGGATATATAGTTTGTAAATTGTGAAAATGACGTGGTTGTCATGAAAAGAGCCCATAACCTGACAGGTGCAAATTGATATGGTTGATAGCAGTCAAGTTAAAGTATCGATATGGAGCGAATTATGAAATCAAATAACAAAGTAAGAAGTTGTCATTCCGAAAGAGGAAGCCATAGAGGACATGGTTGGATGATGGTGATATGTATTATTTTAATGATAGGTATACCTTTATTAATACTATCAACTACATTAGGCTCGTTTAGTTTTTCTTTGTTAGGGACAGCTCTCATACCTATTGTTTTCTGTCTGATCATGCATGGTGTGATGATGAAATTCATGATGTCCAATGACAAGAGAAAAGAAGAATATAACAACAAGAAAGAACATGATTTAAATTTTGAAACTAAGTTAGTTGAACATCAGTCAGAAACTGGCAATCAATTTAAGGCTTAAGCTCTAGGTCACTGATTTTAAAAGCATTGTATTACACTTTATCTACGAGTTTTTTAGATTAAATATAAAACTATATAGGTTAATTATGATATGAATCAAACAGATTAATTTTATTTAATATATAAATCATAATATTAAGTGTTAACTGACAATGGAAGTAGTATATGTTAAATAATTTGAAGTTAGGCCATAAGATAGGATTGGTTTTTGGTACCCTCATGATATTTCTCTCCATTATTTTATTGGTAAGCATATTTGCATTAAAAAAAGCTGATAATGGGATAAAGACATTTAGCCAACAAACCAGTGCTTCAGAGTTTAGTTATCATATCCAAAACAAAATGCTGAAAGTTTCGGAGTATGTGAAGGATTTTATGCTTTCAAATAATAGTAGTGATGTCGACCTTTATAACGAGGAAATCAATAGTTTAGATAAGTCGTTAAAGAGTCATATATTATCTTTTGGGAATGAAAGTGCAGAATTGGTTGAAAATATATCTCGAAAAATAGTAGATTATGACACTATTTTTTCTGAAGTGGTTGCACTAACAAAAGAAAGAAACGAAGTGACCAATAGGCAACTAGAAGTTAGTGGTTTAAAAATGATTTCCGTTATGAACGACTTAGCAACGTCAGCTTATGATACGAACGACCTATTGGTAGCCTACCATGCCTCACGAGTTCAAGAAAAACTTCTTTTAACTCGTTTGTTTGTTATGAAATTCCTCCATTCGAGCACTGATGATACTTTCAGCATGGCGAATAAACATATGGAAGAATTACAACTTGAAGTGGTTGAACTCGAAGAAAAATTAACTTCTGTAAAACTTAAAGAACTATTAATGAGTTATCATGGAGCACATAAAGCGTATTTAGATGGAATGACTGCTATTTTCGATATTGTAAGAGTACGTAATAATCTCATTAATTCAAAACTAGTAACCATTGAAACCGAGATCGAAACGAATATAAATTCTATCCAGTCTAGAGTTAACAGTATAAAATTGGCTACCAAAGTGGAATTAGATAGAACCACGGAACAAAGCATTACAATAAGTGTAATCATCTCCATAATAGCAATATCCATCGGTTTACTAGCAACCTATGCTATAACTATTTCAATAACTAAGCCGATTTCATTAGCAGTCAACGCTGCTAACTCAATGTCACAAGGAAACCTTGCTTTTAAATTAGTGAATGAGGGTAATCGGACCGATGAAGTTGGTGTATTAATTGATGCTATCAACGATACCGTAGAAAAATTAAAAGTTATGATGGGAACTATCTCTCAAGTAAACCAGAAACTAAACCTAGCATCTGAAGAAATGACTAGCGTGACAAAGGAATCGACTACTGGTATTCAGACGCAAGAGCGAGAAACTGATTCAGTCGCGACAGCGATGACGGAAATGGCAAGCACAGTAAAAGACGTCGCTCAAAATGCGAAAAATGCTGAGAATGCCGCTATTGACGCACAATTAAAAGCTTCTGAAGGGAATGAAATTACCCAACAAACCGTTTTAACTATTATTTCTTTGGTTGAGAGTGTGAATAATTCGGCGGCTAAACTTTCTATTGTAGAAAGTGATTCTATTGAGATTGGAAATATACTGAAAGTAATCAGAGAAGTGGCTGATCAAACTAATCTCCTTGCTTTGAATGCCGCTATTGAAGCTGCTAGAGCAGGAGAACAGGGAAGAGGTTTTGCTGTTGTAGCTGATGAGGTACGAGCACTTGCACAACGTACCCAAGAGTCAATTGCTCAAATTGATTTTATTACTGATAAATTACAAGGAGGAATAGGTATAACAGTTGAAGCAATGAATGAAGGACGAAATCAAACTACTAAAAGTATGGAACAGATTGAAAATGCTGGACAAGCACTCACTACGATCGAAGAATCAGTAAAATTAATATTAGACATGAATACACAAATTGCTAACGGATCGGAACAACAAAGTATTGTTGCGGAGAGTATCAATGAGAATGTAATGACTGTTAGGCAAATTGCACAAGATAATATGTTGACTGCTAAAAAAACAGATGCTGTAAGTCGGGATATTAAGAGCTTGGCTCTGCAGTTAAATAACATGACAAGTCAATTTCGAGTAAGCTGATTATTGGGCAATGTTTAATGAAAACTAAAAGGTGTGAATAATAAAACTTTTGATCGTTAAATTAGACCCTGTAAATAATTCTGTGTAACTGCTCTTGGTTACAAGTAATCAGTTAATCGTTCTTCAAACATAATCATAAAGCGGTTTAGTGCTTGCTTCCAGTGATGAATGGGCATTGTCCATCTCTTGGAAGCATACATAATCGCTAGATAAACCACTTTTCTAGCCGATTCACCTGTCGGGAACAGTCTGCGTTTCTTGGTCGCTTTTCTGATCACGCTGCTCAATGACTCAATCGCATTCGTTGTGTAGATAGCTCTACGGATATTTTGAGGATAGTTGAACAGAGTATTGAAATTGTCCCAATGTGCCGTCCACGAATGACTGATTTGAGGATACTTTTCATCCTATTTGTCACCAAAGCGCTTCATCTTCAGCCGTGGCTTGATAGATTTCTTTTAAGTCTTCGCTAATGGTCTTGTAGTCTTTCCATGGAACGTATTTCATTGAGTTTCTCATCATGTGTACGATACAAAGCTAGATTTGAGTTTTTAGATAGACGGTATTGATAGCATCAGGAAAGCCCTTAAGGCCATCGACGCACGTGATGAGAATATCATTCACGCCTCGGTTTTGAAGTTCAGTGAGTACGCTGAGTCAGAACTTCGCCCCTTCAGTTTCAGACCTCCACAAACCAAGAAGTGAATCGACCACTTTACCGTAGACAACTTCTCACTTGTAAATTCCAAGCTGTTCATACATTAATGGCGGCATGTTTCCAGCGTGACTATGTTTACGTCTAGAGTTATAGAACATTTCGATGTAATCGAAAACATCTTTGCGTGCTTTTTCTCTAGTAAGGTAGGTTTTTTTTAATACGTTCACGTTTCAATAGTTGGAAGAAGCTCTCTGCAACTGCGTTGTCATGGCAATTTCCCCGTCGGCTCATGCTCGCTAACAAGTTGTAATGATCCACTAATACTGGAGAGTTCTTAAGCCACTTTTTTCATCTGTATATATTGTTTGTGCGGAGTTAGATAATTGAGTCCGCTGTGCCGTCGCTTGTAATTGTAAAAGGTAATATAGCTCTCCACTTCTGATATCACTGCTTGGTGATTGATGAAGCTCAATACATTTAAGTGTTCTGATTTTAATGTTCTAAAGAATCGTTCCATTACTGAATTATCCCAACAATTCCCTCTACGACTCATACTTTGCGTTATATTTAAAGTACTTAGGTGATTTCGATAACCATGCGAACTATAATGGCATCCCTGATCTGAATGAACCATTAGTTGGCTTGTATCTGGTTTTTTCTTAATAATCGCCTGATTCAATGCGGCGAGCGTTAATTTAGTATCTGGGGAGCGAGACAACGCATATCCCACGACTTCTTTTGTCGCTAGATCGATTACGCACGCAAGATAACTCCATCCTTGATGAGAGCGGATAAAAGTCACGTCTGTCACCCAATGAGTGTTGTAAGTCTCTGGATTAAATTGACGATTTAGCAAGTTCGGAGCATATCTCTTTTCTTGTCCTGCATCTGGATAGTAGTGTTTCTTTTTCGGATAACGAACATAAATATTTTGCTCTTTCATTAGCTTGGCAACTTTATATAGACTTACTGTCACCCCTTTATCTATGAGCTCTTCCTTAATCCTACGTTTACCATAAGTGTGGTTTGATTCGCTTGATATTACTTGGATCTGGTGACGGAGTTGAATATCACATAGTTTATTGACCTTTTTGTAATAAAAATTACTCAATGACACCTTAAGTGTTTTACATAATTCAGAGACAGTATAGTTCGGATACGCTTTCTTCATCTGCCTGACGACATCCAGTTTTAGTTGTCTCGTATGAACAAAGCGCTGGCTTTTTTTAATATATCGATGTCTCGGTTCGCCCTATCTAACTGTTCTTCCAACTCTTGTATTCGTTGTTGCTCAGGTGTTATTGCTTTTTGACTATGGGGGTGTAATACCTAACTTTTCTGCTTTGTATTGTCTTTTCCATCGAACCACGGCGGAAGAACATGCTCCTGATATTTCTTGTATCTGCTGATTAGAGTATCCATTTTCCACCATCATTTTTGCGTATTCGAGTTTTTGCTGCTCTGAGATAATTACTCGTTCTTTTCGTTTCATAATTTGGCCTCATTTATAATATGATTATAAGGCTTAATTAGTCTCCAAGATCATCGTACCATTACAGGCTCTCCTGATTCATTTTTCAATATAATCAATTGGACAAATGAATATCCAAAATTGAATATTATTACTTTTATGAAAAATATTTATATCTGATAACCAATGTAAATGTGATTGTAATCGATAGTTTAGATGCCACTGTACCTTATATAAGACATTTCCAGTGTGCAATAGATTTTAATAACGGTTGGCCGTAGCCAACTGTTATTAAAGTTTACATTAAGTGCCATTATCTTTAGTGGGCTGATTGATGAGATGTATCATGCGCTTTTTCATGAGTGGTAGAGCTCTCGCCTAGACCTGAAATCCATAACTCAACTGAAAAGAACAAGAACATACCAGTTAATACTGCAATAGTTACTCCCCCTAAGGTTCCAACTTTATGTGAAAACATTCGTTGTAGAGTTTCATCTTTATCAATAAAATGATGTTTTAGAGCACCAATCACGTGTATTGCAATAAGAAAAGTAAATATTGCCGTAGAATAAAAATGAATACCTCTATAAACCGTCATGAGTGCCTCGCTCTCAATTGATAATGAAGGTAATTCGATTAAACCAAACATTGAGACTGTGAATCCAGCTGCATTAGTCATCAACCATCCAGAAATGGGTACAATAAATAATAACGAATAGAAGGTTTTTTGTATTACCGAGGACAATATGTCTTCCACTGAAGAGTGTCCATCTAACTTATATACTTTTTCTGATTTTAATTTGGAAATAATTCTAATAACCAGTGTTACAAGCACTAATATACCGAGAGATTTATGTGTATCAAATAAGAAGATCATCAACTTTTTATCTTCTACGCTAACCATGTACAATCCCAAAATAGTAAGTGAAGTTATTAAGACCGCGCTAATAAAATGGATTATTTTTGCCGATAAGGAATAATGACTCATGTGAACCTTTAGTATAATTGAGTAAGAAAATAGAACAAATTCGTTCGAATATGGTGTCTCTGTTCCGTTTATACAGGTTGACACTGTGGAAAGGTCAATACTATTGACTCAATCCATTAAGCTCTAAATAAGTTCTCGCAACTATCAACGCCGACTTAACTGTGTCAGTAACTGTAACCATCCCCTAAAATAGATGAATTCCGATTTAGAGTTATTCCGTTTAAACTAAACCAAATGGAGAACGCTGATGAAAAATCACGCTATACAGAATCGCAGATCGTTAAGATCTTGAAGGAAGTTGAGGCTGGCCGAAAGGTATCGGATACCTGCCGTGAATACGGTATTTCAGATGCTACGTATTATAACTGGAAGTCCAAATACGGCGGCATGAATAACTCGGATATCAAGCGATTAAAAGAGCTTGAAGAGGAGAACCGACGATTAAAACAAATGTACGCAGATTTGAGTTTGGATCACGCCATTCTTAAAGACGTTATCGAAAAAAAGCTGTAAAGCCATCGGTTCGCCGTGCGCCGGTTGATTATGTAAAAAATCGCACAACATCAGTCTACGCAGAGCTTGCCGAGTTGTTGACATTAGTGACTCAGTTTATCAATATCAAGCTGATCCCCATCGAGACGATGAGGTCATTGATGCACTTCAAAAAGCGGTTGAACGCTATCCCGCTTACGATTTTAGTAAGATATTTAAGATTCTAAAACGATGGCATTACAAATGGAACCATAAGCGAGTTCATCGAGTATACCGTTTGTTGAACTTGAATATGCGTCGACGCGGTAAGAGGCGATTGCCAACTCATAATCCAATGCCGCTATGCGTCCTAGAGAAAGCAAATGTATGCTGGTCTATGGATTTTATGAGCGATTCGTTACTGTGTGGCAGGCGTTTTCGTACGTTTAACCTTTTAGACGATTTTAATCGTGAAGCACTTGCTGTAGAAATCGATTTGAGTTTACCGACAACACGTGTCCTTCGAGTACTTGATCGGGTTGTCGCATGGCGTGGTTACCCAGAAAAAATACGAATGGACATTGGACCTGGATTTATTTCGTTAAAACTAGCTGAATGGGCTGAGATAAATCAAGTTGAACTGGAGTTTATCAAACCTGGGAGGCCTACTCAGAATTCATATATTGAACGTTTTAACCGAACTTACCGTGATGCAATTCTGAATATGTATGTGTTTAAGACTCTGAGTGAAGTGCGCGAACTAACGGAAGTTTGGGTTAAAGAATATAACCATGAGCGGCCAGATGACTCACTGGAAGATCTAACACCTTGGGAATATCTTGTTAAATCGCAACAAAGGGAAAGCTCTAATTTTGAGTGCCACTAAAATAGGGATGTTTACATAACCTCTAAATTAGCGACATACATCACACTTCAGTTAGCGTAGTTTGTAATCTACTTGACCTTGACATGATGTCAAAGTGTAGCCTGATCATAAACTAGATTGATTTTTGGGTAAAAGCTATGAGTATGAAGTCGTAGTTGGTAAAAAGAGCTGTACGTCTTGGCGAATATTGATGCAACAGATACTTTATCTAAAGGAAAATCAAATTTTGGTAAGTTCAATCCATGTTGAAAAATTATAAACATGTTGATTTAAAATTACTTTCTTTTCATAAGAAATTTTAGACAAGGCAATGAGTGAAAATATATTAGTCTATTGAGGCGTTTTTACTACTACAGGGAGTCATAACTTGAAAAGATTAGTGACAATCGGAGAAGCATGCAAGTTAACTGGACTTTCTTCTAAAATGATACGACATTATGAAAAAACAAGTCTAATCAAACCTGTTTGTCGCACACAGTCCGGTTATCGTGTATATAACAATAATGATCTGAACCAACTAACTTTTATACGTCAATCTAAAGAACTTGGCTTTTCACTCAGGGAGATACATTCCTTACTTGAACTATGGCTAAATCCTCTACGTGAGAGTAAAAGAGTAAAACAAATAACAGATCAACACTTATATAGGATTGAACAAAAAATTAATGCACTACATTCAATACAATCGACGTTAAGGATATTGTCGAAGCAATGTAATGCGAATGAAACACCGAATTGTGCGATACTGGAAGGATTACAGCCTAGAGGTTATTGATTATTTAGCGCTGATTTCAAACTAGAAGCTGAGCAATTAGTTCTCGATCAAAATCACTTAGTTATTGTAGAAACACAAGTCATGAATGTCGGCAAGTCCACGATGGATAAGTGGACTTGCCGACTAAAAGAAGAATGTTAGAGGAAAACAGCTAGAGCACTTCCTATAACCCCTGGGCGCACTGAAATTTGTGAACTGAAAAAATTGGCTCGCCTTGAGCAGTATAATGAAGTATTACAAAAATCTGCAGCCTGATGATGTAGAACTCACTGAACAATTTTTGATAATTAAGAAACTCAAGCAGAGTTAGAGTGTAAAAATATTATGCGAAATCTTTAATGTTCACAGAAACATATTGAAATTCCAAGTCACTTAAGTAGGCAGTTGCCGTTACTGATCCAAATGAGGCTTTAGTGGGTGATGTTACTTATATTTAGACGGGTAATCGCTAGATGTATTTAATGGTGTTGATAGATCTCTTTGTTCGAAAAGTGGCTGGCTGCTCTATGTCATTATCGCCTGATGCTCGGCTAACAGATAAAGCATTTATGATTGCTTATGAATCACGCGCTAAGCCTAGAACAATCATATTCCATAATGACAGTAATAATGTGTTGGCTAGATTTCATCATACACTAACAGGAAAGTTGGTTCATGCTTGAAAGATGGTACCAATAATGTACTGAGCTTTCTGACCCACATAGTGATCGACTTTATGTGTCCTTCCTTGGATCTGTCGATTGCTTAGTATCATTATTTGGTGAGGGTTGCCTCGCCAATATTTGTGACTCAAGAAGGGCCTGACGCCTGTCCCATTACTGTCTTGTCCAAGTATTTGGTTTTGTGACTCTTGTCCATACTCACATAGTGAAGGAGTCAACAATGAATAAAAATACAATCTCATCTTATGTTATTGGTGGAGTGGATACTCATAAGGACATCCACGTAGCTGCAATCGTCAATGATTCTAACCAAGTATTATCAAGTGAATACTTCCCAACAACCCGTCATGGATATAAGGAAATGTTAAAGTGGATGTCTTCATTTGGTAAAATATCACGTGTGGGTATTGAGTGTTCAGGGACGTATGGTTTGGGCTTGCTTCGTTATATGCAAAGCAGTGGCATTGAAGTATTGGAAGTAACAGCTCCAGATAAGGTTGATCGAAGAAAACGAGGCAAGGATGACACAATAGACGCAGAAAATGCTGCTCACGCAGCGTATAGTAAATTACGCACGGTGACGCCAAAGACGCGGGACGGGATGGTTGAGTCGTTAAGAATACTTAAAGGTTGCCGTAAAACAGCAATGGCAGCTCGCACTGTTGCCCTTCAGATGATTAGAACGAGCATTGTATCTGCCCCCGATGAAATAAGAGATACATTAAGACATATGACTCGTATGACTTTGATTCGCACCTTAGCATCAAGCAGACCTGATTTAACAGCTTACAAAAATATTTCTAGCGCATATAGGATCGTATTTAAATCCTTAGCTCGTCGATATCTTGAGCTTCATGACGAAATTGCGGATTTAGATAAAATGATTTCTTCTATCGTTGACACGCTTGCTCCTGAATTAATCGAACAAAAAGCGGTTGGATACGAATCCGCCGCACAATTGCTGATAACGTTGGGTGATAACCCTGAACGTTTAAACTCTGAATCTAGCTTTGCCGCTTTATGTGGAGTTAGTCCTATACCTGCATCCTCAGGAAAAACCAAAAGACACAGGCTTAATCGAGGTGGTGATAGATCTGCCAATAGTGCACTCCATATTATTGCGATTGGTAGACTTAGAACCGAACAGCGTTCAAAGGATTATATCAAAAAACGAACTGCTGATGGATTATCAAAAATGGAAGCTATACGGTGCTTAAAGAGATACATAGCACGTGAAATTTATTACCTTTTGAAAAATAAAAACGCCTTAATCAACAGTATGCAAATAACGACTTGACTCTTAGAAGGGCATCCAAGGCAGTCATTATTCCAATAGGAAATGCCGTCAATTTCGGTGGCGTTTTTAGGTAAAAAAAGTTTTTCTCGAAGAGAAAATTACTGGGATAATGCACCAATGGAGCGCTACTTTGGAAGGTTTGAGACCTAACGAGTACTAACCGTAGGTTATTTACTTTTATTATGACTAGTCAGTATGAGGAAGATTTTCACATTATCGTATAACTAACCATTCCAGTCAGAGCCGAGTGCTAATTAGCGTTTTACCTCATATAATGTAGGGTATCGATTCTTTCCACTATCAACCGAAACTTAGTTAGCAACTTCTATTCTGATAACTGGATATGTCACAACTATCGATTTACCTAAGAGTGCATTATAAGTTAAGTGATATAAGTGTATTAAGACCAATATTTGCAATAAAAATTCATTAAATTGTCATAACGACAGCTAAGCGATTTATAAACGATGATAATTGACTTCTGCCACAATACACTATTATTTTTGGTACCAGATATTCATGACAAAATTGTCATGAATTAGCCCGGTATTAGTCATCGTATAAAAGTTATTATTTATATCGACAGAACAAACACCACAAATAGGAAATAACATGAAACTAATTAAATCAGTTACAATTTCAACAATACTTCTACTAAGTACATCTGTATTTGCGGGTCAATATGTACCAACGCCTGGTAACTATGTGGAGCGTCTAAATAGCTCCACCATCGACACTGAGGTAATGAAAACGAAAGATGACGCCTATAAAGCAGGATTGGAAATACTGACTAAACTATATACAAGTTCCTCTTCAGAATTATTTAGTTCTTTAAGAGTTATTGGTAAGGATGTTAATAAAAATACCATGCATATTAATGATGGTGGCTACATTACAGTCGAAGAGATGATGGATGTAAATGGAGGAATGATGTATAGGGGTGTACTAAATGTCAGTTATCACTTCGCAGAAAGAGAGAGACAATGATCAATAATCGAAGCCTAACATAACCCTGTAAAAGATGCATTACATGTGCAATGTAAGAAAGTTACAGTAAATATAATATATTTACGTGACTTTCTTATTTATAAAAAATAAAAATATGAAACGTGTCAACTTGGTCAGTTCCCCATCATATTTAATAATGCACCTTGATTCGTTATCATCTTATAGGGCATATTTAAATCTTTATTCCTGACCGCCATAGATCTCAGTCACAGATTACATTTATGTAATTTCTAGGTCAGCTAATAGTCATTGTATTCCGATATATTTTTATCAAGTTCAGTTTTTATAAATAACGATAAATAGCAGAGGTATAACAATGCAAGTAAAAAAAACCATTTTCAGCATAACAACAATATCCACACTACTCATGTCCGTAAACGCAATTGCGGAAAATGATATGTCCTACTTTGGATATATACGTGGTGGTGTTGGTATGAGCCTAAACAACGGGCAAGATGTTCAATATAATAAGAACCAACTAGGTCGTTTAGGTAACGAAAACGACACGTATGGTGAGTGGGGTATCAAGCACGAGGCCTACAATGAAAATGGTGTGTCATTTGATGTTGAATCGATGATTGCGGCTTACAGCGACGGGTCAACTGGATGGGAAACAACAGAAGATGATGATTTGAAGGTGGTATTACCTCAGATTAATGTTCAAGCTACAGGGTTACTCTCCTCGGCTCCTGAAGCCACTATGTGGGCGGGGAAGCGCTATTATCAACGTCATAATGTAGATCTCGCAGATTTTTATTATTGGAACATCTCTGGTTCTGGGGCTGGTATTGAGAATATCGATTTTGACAACGGTAAGTTGTCCGTTGCATGGATTAGGACTGACAGTGATGAAGTTTTAGACACTGGAAATAACAGCAATGATTTGAACGTAAATTCCTTCGACGTCAGGTTTTCTGATATCGAATTATGGAATCATGCTTCTTTGGAAATTGGTGGTAATTATGCGTTTACAAACGAAAGTAGTGAATATGAACAGGACATCAAAAATGGGGCATTAATTAATATTGAACTTACTCAAAACATAGGAAGTGGAGTTAACAAAACAGTTTTTCAATATGGCACTGAAGGGTATGGAAAAACCATAGCTGAATATGGTGACGGGTCTTGGTACGGTGCCGGAGCAAAAGAAGGTGCTAATGCATATCGAATTATCAATTGGGGTGTAGTAGAAGTTGGTTCAAACTGGGAAGTTGGGCATCAACTAGTTTGGTCTTCATCGGTAGATGACATATCAGATGACCAAACAGAAGATATTACCTATTTATCTACTGTAATTCGACCTGTGTATAAATGGAATGAAAACTTAAAGACATTAGTAGAAATGGGATATTTCGAAAAAACCGGAATAAGTGGTGAGAAAGACTCTGGTAGTAAATTGACTATCGCTCAAGCCTGGACTGCTGGATTAAGTTATTGGGCTAGACCAGAAATTCGTTTTTATGGTAGTTATTTTACAGATAATGAAAATAAAAATGCGTTTGGTAATGGAAAGGACACTGAAATTAACTTGGGTGTCCAAGCTGAGGTCTGGTGGTAAAATATAGTACTTTTTAAAGGTAACCAAGTTGAGTTGTTGTTACCAATTCAACTTGGTCATTATTGAATGTTGAAAATATAGAATATAGAATATAGAATATAGAATATAGAATATAGAATATAGAATATAGAATATAGAATATAGAACATAGAACATAGAACATAAAGAATAACCGACAGAAAGAACTAGAGAAAACATGCAATGTAATAATATTTGTCAGTCATTTTCCGCAATAAACTATACTCATGGTTATATTTATTTCAGCTTGGCTGTATGCAATCACTCTGTATATATTGAGTCCCGTCAATAACATTAAAGTAGATTATTATTCTGCGGTATAATTTAAATTAGGTCTTGAATTTTAAGCTGAATTTGTTGTTTATCAACTTAACTGTTGGCTGATCTAAACGCAAGTTTTCTGGACAAGGTATGAATTGTAATACTTTTTTGTTGTTATTTTTTGTTGATAACGATATTGATTTTGATATTACGAGATAGTTCTTACTTAGCGAATTATCTATATTTTAACAATACTAAGGACATAATAATGTTTACTCGTGAGTCTGGCATAGCTGTACCATTAGTAATTATTTCTATAATGGTAATGGCTGTTGTTTTTAGTCCACTTCAAGTGCACCTATTGCAATAGCGTCAGGGGCTATATATGGACATTTTGAGGGAACATTCTACATTTATCTTGGCTCGCTATTAGGATCATCAATAGCGTTTGGAATAGCCAGGATTATGGGTTATAAAAAGGCCCACAATTGGTTGGATAATCGTTACCCACATGGCGATTAGGTAACCAAAATCGATTAATGTATGTAGTTATGTTTTCAAGATTGATACCTTTTATTTCATTTGACGTAGTGAGTTATGTCGCTGGCGTCACAGTACTGTGTTACAAATGATTTATTGTCGCAACCGCGATAGGTATCCTTCTTGCGAGTTTCTTACTTACCCATTTAGGCTCGACGGCAATTGATCAGTTCTTTAGTCTTTAGCATCAATATGCTTGTATTTATGGGGGCGTTGTTTATCGGTGTAGCCTGGAAATTTTTAAATAAATAAATTTTGATATTACTCATTCCATTTAGATTTTTTATAATAAAAAACCAACTTTTTATTTGGTACATAGTAGTGTCGACCTTCATATTTAACATGTTATTATTGTATCTTTGTTTATCATTACAAATTTGTCATTTTTTTGAACCATTGTTGTCAGCATGTATATTTGATAATGATTGTACTGAGACTAAATTTGAAAAGGTAATAAATATGAAAAAGTTCAATGCAATTTTTGTTAGCTTGTCCCTCGTTTTAACTAGCTCGGCAGTGTTTGCTCAACCTCTGTATTATGGAGCAAACTATTTGTCTAGAATAACGGAAAAAACTATTCGTGTTGAACCTGTAGAAACCAAAAAACTTGCATATGAAATCGCACTGTCTGAGTTAAACGCACTTGAAATCTCGACAGCTAGTGGTTTGAATTCCGCATTAAATATTACGAATTTTAGTATCGGATCAAATAAGACTCATTTAGAAGATGGCAGTTATGTCACCGTACAAGAAAGAATCACGAGTGAGGGGGAAATGGAATATGTTGGTTTGGTGAATGTTAAAGTACATTATATAAGACGTGATAGTAATAATTAAAACAATGATTTAATTTGCATTTTTATTGTAGGAGGATTTATGTATTCTAAAATCACAGCGATATTTGATCTCATCCATACAGAAAAAATCCAACGGGCATTGCAAGTCTCAGGGCATTGCTGCTTTATCTTGAAAGAAGTCAAGGGAAGAGACCATTCGTCTCCGACAGTTGATAAGTATCAATTGCAAGCTTTGATGCAATTGGAGATCTATTTATCTTCAGATAGAAGCGCTGAAATAGTCAATACCATCTTAGAGGTTCTTAATGTTGATGGAGATGAGGAAACTTTAGTTTCCGTCCTTCCGTTGGAAAAAGTTTTTCTAAATGGACGTTGTGTTGACTAACTTATTGCTGACTACTACTGAGGTAAATTGTACTTATGTCGTGTCAGCTTTTAAATTATGAACCATAATTGGCATGGTAAAAATTGAAAATTTTAGTTATAGAAGATGAGAAGAAAACAGGGCAATATCTACAAAAGGGTCTAACAGAATCCGGCTATGTAGTAGATTTTGTTGATAATGGTATTGATGGTTTGTATTATTCTACCAATGAAGAATATAATTTGATTATCTTAGATATTATGTTGCCTCACGTGGATGGTTGGCAGATCCTCAGTACGCTAAGGGGGAGTGATATTTTAACACCGGTTATCTTACTTACAGCAAAAGAATTGGTAGAGGATAAAGTGAGAGGCTTTGAACTGGGAGCGAATGATTATGTTGTGAAACCATACGCTTTTGCTGAGCTTTTAGCTCGGATTAAAAACGTATTCAAAAATTATTTACCTACGAAAAATAGTATATTTCAAAACAATAGCATTATTGTTTCTGATTTAGAGTTGGATATTGTCAAGCGTATAGCAGTGCGAAAAAACCAAACGTTTACGCTAACAGCTAAAGAATATTTACTTCTAGAGCTATTGATGCGAAGAAAAGGAGAAGTACTTTCCCGCAGTACTATTGCGTCTTTGGTATGGGATATGAACTTTGATAGTGATACCAATGTCATTGATGTAGCAATAAAAAGGCTAAGGACTAAAATAGATAAACCATTCAATAAACCTCTAATTCATACAGTCCGTGGAATGGGTTACAAGCTTGAAAATTTGGAAGAGCTATGAGTTTAAAAGAATTTTCTATGAAAAAACAATTAGTACAAATGTTTGTAGTTACCACTGTCCTGGTTTATTTTTCTCTAGCTGCAATCTTGCATTATGCCATTGACAGACATTTTTATAACCAAGATTATGCGCATTTGTTAAGTAAATTCAATTCGATTACTAAAGAAGAATTACATAGACCGCAGACTCTTCTGAGTGCCGTTGTAAATAACCCAACTTATCTTTGGTTGATAAAAGATAGAAAAGTACTAAATCAGAACTCAAACATTGCCTTCCCGGATAAACAATTGTTACTGACGAACCCTCGATTGATAACGAGTGAACATGCTATCGAGTGGTCAGCTGACTCTTTAAATATAAGAGCATTTGCATTCCCGGTGGATGGAAATTACTCTCTAGTGATGGGTATTAGTATTAATCATCATAAAGCATTTTTTTCTGAGTTTAGATTAATTTTATTTTGGTCAATGGGGATGATGTTAGTTATATCCACGCTTTATAGCATTATAATTGTTAGAAAGGGTCTTCGCCCTATCTCAACTCTGAATAGTCACATAAAACAAATTGCGCCTAATCAACTTGGGATCCGCATTCCTCTCAGCGAATTGCCTGTAGAGTTATATGAATTGGCGATAACGCACAACAAAATGTTGGATCGGTTGGAGACCGGTTTTGCGAGGTTGAGTGAATTCTCCTCAGATATAGCGCATGAGTTGCGTACACCGCTGTCAAATATCAGTACGCAGAATCAAGTGATTCTGTCTGCTAATAGAAACAATGAAGAATACAAAGATACTATAGAATCAAATCTAGAAGAACTGAGCCGAATTATAAAGACAATTAATGATGTTCTCTATATAGCAAAAGCTGAGAATTTACTGATACACCGTAGTGATGAATGGTTAAGTGTTGAAAATGAAATTGAGAGAATTGTTAACTATTTTGAAATTCTTGGAGAGGAACAAGAATTAACTTTAGATATAAGTGGTAAAGCTCGAGTATTCATGGACAAAAACATGTTTGAAAGAACAATAAATAACCTGTTATCTAATGCTATACGACATGCAGATGTAGGGTCTAAAATTAATGTGGATATTCAGTCTCATATAGATCGAGTTCTAATAACAGTTGGTAATTTTGGTGAAACCATACCACCTAGTGCTATCCTTCATTTATTTGATCGTTTCTATCGACAAGACAAGTCTCGTCAGCATACTTGTAGTGTAGGTGCAGGTTTAGGTTTATCGATTACGCAATCAATAGTTCACGCCTACCATGGTACTATTTTTGTTAGGTCGGAACAAGGTTTCACTTCTTTCACTATTCAATACCCAGTGGCTTAAGTTCACTATTTTGATAGCCAGTTAATTAATCTGTATTGCCTCACCTGAAGTATCATTAAGTGTTGCCCCAGGTTCCATTGAAAAAATCGTTTTGGTTAGTATAAAGTTGAAAGCGATTATTAAAATAACGATGAAATTCAAATTCTACTGCATTGACACCAGTTGATATTGTCGAAATTATTAAACATAATACGGTCTTTTTATATATGTTGTTTCCTGGGCATATATTTTTTAGATTAATTTAGTGACAAATATATTTAAGGCGAGTCACTAGAATCTACATGTTACCGGTATGGTGATATGAATTTGTAATATCTAGGTAATGGTTCATTATTATATAATAAGATGCGATAATAACTATCACACTGTTCTTACTTGACTGTTATAATTACTTGATTTGTCGGTTTATTGTGTTAGCAGGATGAAAAATATGAGGCTAACTATTGTGTCATTCTTATTATGGATGATTTTTTATGTGTTAAAATAACCGAGCATCTCTGCTAAATGCTCGGTTTGAACGGAGGAACTAAATGAAAAAACATGTTTACTTAAGTATAAAAATAAGTAAACACGATTAGTATAGAGACTATTAATGACTTATTTGGTACATGGGTGTGACATTTTTGTAATAATGGTAGCCTAAATTGTATCATTTATATGATATTTAACCTATTGACAACCCAGAGAGCACGTTCTTTATTATTCATTAAATTTCATGTAACAAAGTAGGTTGGTATCATAAAGAAAAATGTTTACTTTAAGAAAAGTATATAATAACTTCAGATAAGTCATATGGGTTTAAACTTCAATGAGTTATTCTTACCATTTTTAATGCTTACTTGAGTCAACTTAAGATCACGAACAACTAAATTGATTTAATTCACTCTTCTCTTATATGTATCAGGCTTAGTTGAGTAATTCGATGAAATTAAACTGACAAGCTATGTTCTGACCGACTACACTCAGCGAAATACGTATTCCATGATTAAATTTTCTTATAAAAAATTCAGTTGGAAGCAAGTTAAGTAGCAAAAGCATTATGACAGTACATATGGTGAAACAAGTCATATTTATGTCATTTAAGATGCGGTAAGGTTTATAGACGCGCTGCTTTCAGTTGCAACACTATATTTTTATCAACTGTCGATTAAGGCATGTCGAGGTTTTGACCAAGATAAAAGCTTGAGAGGCTATACAATGTCAATACCTAATGGTTGCTGCATAGAACGTAAAATTCATTGTATTGTAGTAATAAATAACAATAATAGGCATTAGCAATATGTCAAAAATGTCATGATTCGACCCGTAGTTAGTCATTGTCGTAATGTTAACATTGAATTCAACAGCACGATAATCTTAATCACAGGACGAACAAATGAAATTTATCAAAAAAATTGTAATCACAACACTAATGTTAGTGAGTTCAAGCGTATTCTCAGGAGAGTATGTACCAACTCCTGGTAATTTTGTGGAAAGACTGAATAGCTCAACCATTGATACAGGGGTAGTAAAAACGAAGGTAGAAGCCTATAAGTTGGGATTGAAAGTACTGACGAAGCTATACTCTAGTTCTCCTCGAGAATTATCGAAAATTCTGAGAATAAACAATATAAATTATAATCCAAAGAGTATTCATGTAAACGATGGTGGATATATAAACGTTGAGGAAATGATGAATCATGATGGAGATATTTTGTATCGTGGTGTATTAAATATTAGCTATCATTTTTCAGAAAGAGACTCTAGAGACTAACGTGGCGTGGCTTGATTTGACTAAATATATTCTGTCCATGGACTATATATTTCGATGTTAGGCGATTAAAAAATGGACTTATTATCTTACTTATAACAACTATCCTCCCATAACATGTCAACGCCGACTTAAAACTGACCCACTTAACGGCGTTATCGCCGATTTAAAACTGACCCACCCATGTAGTTAATTCCACTGTTGCTTCTTGGTAGTTTCTAATATCGCTGGAACGACTCCTGCCGCTCTTTTCCCTTTCAACCGATAACTCTCTCCGCTTATCTGAACGATGTGTGAGTGATGTAATAAGCGGTCAAGCAACGCAGCCGTCAGAGTCGTGTCGTCGGCAAACGCGTTTGACCATTGTGAGAACGGTAAATTGCTAGTCACGATAATACTGCCTTGTTCGTAACGCTTAGCGATGACATTAAAGAACAAGTTTGCTTCTTCCCTGCCGAACGGCAGATATCCGATTTCGTCGACGATTAAGAGCCTTGGTGTTAGTACGCTTCTTTTAAGGTAGTTTTCCAGTCGGCCTTGTTTCTTTGCCGTACTCAGTTGCAACATTAAATCTGCCGCCGTAACGAAGCGAGTTTTAATTCCCTTTTGAACCGCCGTCATGCCAAGACTTACAGCAAGGTGGCTCTTGCCAACACCGCTAGGGCCGAGCAGAACGATATTCTCCTTCCGTTCTATAAAGGCGAGTCCCGTAAGCTCTCGAAGTTGGTTTTTAGGTGCACCAGTTGCGAACGTAAAATCGTATTCTTCGAAGGTTTTCTTCATCGGGAAGCCAGCGAACTTCATCAATGTTGTTCGAGTTCTTTCTGCTTTAGCTTCCAGTTCTACATTCAGCAGAGACTCTAAAAAATCACCAAGGCTTTGCTCTTTTTTTAAGGCCGTTTTCGCTAACCCTGTCCATTCGTTACTTATCGAGTAGAGTTTAAGAGCCTCACAAGCCGCTACGATTCGTGTCATTTGTAAGTTCATATTCTCACCTCCAACAGAGCATCATAAGTAGATAACGGATGTTGGAAGCTCTCGATAGGAACGACAGAGTGGCGAACAGGCGGTAAACTAATTGGTGCACTTGTATTCGGCAATGGTAAAAGCGAGAAGCGTTCTTTCTCGAGTAAAACCTGAGGTTTGGTATTTGTCGTGCCATGTATTCTTTGGTGTGCAACGGCTTCAAGCCATGCGCCAATGTGACCGTTAGCGACATCGACGGTAAGATCAAGACCATGTTGTTTTAACGTTGCTGCTAGCGGTGTAATAAAACTGCTTTTTAGGTAGGAGTTAAAGCGTTCCACTTTTCCCTTCGTTTTCGCTCGATAGGGCCGACAGGCTTTTGGCTTAAAACCGTATTTCTTAGCGGTAGCAAGCAATTGTGGGTTCCAACGATGCTCACCTTCACCATAAGCGTCTCTCTCGATCATGATCGCTTTAGCGTTATCGAACAATGCCTCTTTAGGGACGCCACCAAAAAACTCAAACGCGGCTTCAAGCCCTTGAATCCAATCTTCCTGACGTTCTCGCTCAGAGAAAAGGACGAAAGTAGCACGACTGTAACCTAGTGTCGCCACAAACGCTTTTAGTCGTTTACCGTTACGGGTTATGGTCGTAAAGTCGACTTGCATCTGTTGGCCTGGTTCAGTTTCAAAGCGAACGATAGGATCATAATTAAGCTTGGATTTATATTGCACAACATGCTCTTTGAGCATGGTAATGCCACCTTCATATCCCAATGCTTGAATTTCACGCAATAGCACTGTTGCAGGGATCCAATGTGGTTTTGCCGCTTCAATACGTTCGAGCAAATAAGTTTTATATGGGGCGATTTTACGCGGCTTTCTATCCCGAGGGGAATATGTCGGCGTTGCTGCTTTTGTTCGTAAATAATGCCTCACCGTATTTCTTGATATTCCAAGCTCCTTGGCGATACGGCGGATACTGTACCCTTGTCGATGTAACACTTGAATTTCCACTAGTTGCTCCTGATTAATCATAGTCCGCCGCTTTATCATTTAAACGTACGAACATTGTGCCTCAGGTGGGTCGATTTTCAGTCGGCGTTAGTGGGTCATTTTTACATCGGCGGTAACAATAACATAGGGAGATTGTTATAATTTTGATGTTTATTCCTAATAATATACTATATTATATAAGATATTATTTTCAATAGTCATTTAAAAATGAAATTACTAATAGTAGAAGATGAACCTAAAACAAGCAGTTATCTGAAAAAAGGATTTACAGAGTCTGGGTATGTTGTTGATGTATCTATGGATGGTGTAGATGGCTTATACAATGCGACAACTAATACTTATGATCTAATAATATTAGATGTGATGTTGCCTAAGCTTAATGGTTGGCAAGTGTTACAGACTATGAGAAGCAGTGATATTGATACGCCGATCATCATGCTAACGGCAAAAGATCAAGTGGAGGATCGCGTTAAAGGTTTAGAGTTGGGAGCGAATGATTATGTGGTTAAGCCATTTGCTTTTGTTGAATTACTTGCCCGAGTAAAGAATGCTTTGAGAAAGAACAAAGTTCCGTCTGTATCGGATACCATTTTGACATTGGCAGATTTATCACTAGATATATTAAGAAGAACGGTGTCTAGAAATAATGATGTTATTTCCTTAACCGCAAAGGAGTTTTCCTTGTTAGAACTGTTTTTAAGAAAACGGGGGGAAGTTTTGTCTCGCTCTGCTATTGCATCTCTAATTTGGGATATGAATTTTGATAGCGATACTAATGTTATAGACGTTGCGGTCAAAAGATTGCGTGCAAAAATTGATAAACCATATGATATTAAACTGATTCATACAGTACGTGGAATGGGTTATAAAATCGACGATTTGTCAGAATAATAACTACCAATAAATATGTAATTCTCAGAAACTATTTGAATTTTGTTAATTGAAAATCTAGCTTGTAATTCCGCTCTTGAAACGTTTCTTTCCAAATTTGATAGTGATGCCATTCAAACATAAATATCAAAGTTTTTAGGAAAAAACTAAATACTATAAACAATGAATATCTGTTGGATTTTATTAACAGCAGTTCTCGCTCTCTATTATCCGGGATACGTTAAATAGGGTACGGCATACCTTACACAGAACATTTGTTAAAACCGATCGTATTCGACAATTGTATATCGATAAATTTCAGGATTTTTTCATGTAAACCAATTAGTCTTTATTACTATAAGTAAGGCTATTTTGTCTGTTTGTTTACGTGATACACCAAAATTATGCTTCATACGCTTATGCGGTGTTGGTTTAGAAATGCTATAGTATTGACATACGAAGTTATTAATGCCGCATTTCTCACACACCTTTTGTTACACCTTTATTATGTGATGACATAAAAATATCTATCATCTTGTTTACCTATAAAAATGGTTTAGATGCAACTTTTTGATTAAATGGACCAACTCTCTTAGTGTGTGTTTTTGTCTAATTGAGTTTCATACCGCCTAGGTGTCTGTGGGTTATTCAGTTTTTATAAAGAAAAACATTAAGTGATACAAACTTAAAATGCTCTGAGGTCGCATGGTTATATCCATAGTAGGTATTCTCTGATTACATTTAATAGCCCTTTACGAGTATAGATATGCACCTCGTAGTTTCCTTATACTAATTAATCTACTAATTTATCTAGTATATAAATCGTGTTAGTTAAAGTTAATTTCTACCCAAAGAAGAAAGCGAGTAAAAGTATAGCAACTAACATTACTATGAATACTTTGAACAACAAACCAAGATCATTACTTCCGCCATTTGGTGCTTTATTGCAACAGCTCATATTGTTATCCCCCTTCTATTTGAATAATGCACAACATGATGTAATAATAAACCTTTGTGTCGCACATAAGTCAAGAAATAGTGCGAATTATTTATCAAGTTAAGGTTGCCCTGATAGAGAAAGAGCTAAAGTAGAGAGGATGTTTCCGTGTTTATTGATAGTTTTACGATTGAATAAATTTTTCGATTGCAAAGTTAATTTAGATATTGTATTTGATATTATCGAGTACCTTCTGAAAGATATCTCTCCCCACATGTTTTTTTCAATATCTAAGGACGATGCCTTATTTCATACATGTGGCCCTTAGATGGTATGGTTACTGAAGCGATGAACCCAATAATTAGTGTCCAGAAAAACATCATAGAAATATATCCTGTTTCAAAGGTTGGTGTTTCTAATCGTATCTACAGAAGGTTATTTTTTAAAAAAATATAAAAATTGCACAACATGTTCTCTAAGTATCGTAATTTTACCCCTTATATTTCAATGTTGGAGTTCCACGAAATAAGAGACCTAACGTGTTTTAGTGCGTTCAAGCAGGTCTTGTATGGTGTGAATTTAAGCTCTATTGTATATCGTAGAGAACAACTAGGCGTTGTGATTTTTGGTCGTAAATAATGCCTCACTGTAATTCGTAATATTCATTGCAAACTCTTTTTCGATAAGTAAATACGATATCTTTGTCGACGTAAAATTTTAATTTTCACTACATACTCCTAATTAATGATAGTCCCCGTTTAATCCTTTGAATGTAGGAGTATTTCATCTCAAATGGGTCAGTTTTCAATTGGTGTTAATGAGGCATTTTACATCGACAGTAGCATAAATAAAGCAAAATGCTTTTTTAAAGGACTGGTAGTCTGATAAATACTTGATATAGACGAGTACATTTTCCTCTTTTGTAATGAACTTAACTCAATACTTATTGTATAAACTTATTTGACCGTTGTTATTAAATGCAATTACATTAAAGCCTTTGTAAGGTTGCCCTGACTTTGCCATGCCTGGAGAGTGTTGTGGCATCCCCGGAGCGGCTATACCTGAAATGCTTTCAGGTCGTTCATTTAATAAGCGAGAGATATCTGATTCAGGAACATGTCCTTCAACCATATACCCATCGATGAGTGCCGTGTGGCATGAAGTGAGTTGGCCTGGCATACCGAATTCTTTTTTTATTGAACGCCAATCTTTACTGTGATGCACATTAACTTCATATCCATTTTTTTCCATAATTGCGGCCCATTCTTTGCAACAACCACACGTTGGTGATTTGTAAAGTTCAATGATTGGATTGGCTAAGACGGAAAAACTGAGAGTCATCGTTGATAGCAATAAAGTATGTATTAGTCGTTTCATAATTACCTCTTCATAATTATTGTTTGGAAGAAAGTATTCTCGCGCTATACGAACGCGAGAATATTGTAGACTTAAAGTGTTAATTTTTTTACCATTCCAGCTTCTGCGTGCCCTGGAATATTACAGGCTAACTCAACATTCTTATCGCCGTGGAAGTGCCACAATAATTGTTTGGCTTTGCCCGGTTTGACTGTTACTGCATTAGCACTGTCATGCGCATGGCTTCCCATCGATTTCATCATTTCCCGATGTTCTATTTGCTCTGTCGCGCTACCAATGGTGAATTCATGTTCAATTTTACCTGTGTTCATAATAACAAACTGAACAACGTCATTTGTATCGATGTCTACGTCTTTTTTAAATGTAATTTTCATATCGTCAGATAATATAACGTGCACGACCTTAGTCGGTTTAGATCCCATTGCAGGCATCCCTACATCCGATATACCTTCCATTTCCATACCATTTGAATGGTCTATTTTCATGGTAGTCGAACTTTCCATTGCGCTGTGGTCCATCTTTTTTGCGCCATGACTAGAATCTGCTACTGCGGTTCCAGAAAGTGCGATAAGAGCGAAAGTGATTAAAGTTTTTTTCATGTTGAGCCTCTAAATATTATATGTTTAATAGAGTACTACTACTTTAGTAGTACTCAGTGTTAAAAAGTTAAGTTCGTTTTATTTCATGTTGTTTCCAAAGTTTGAATACGGCAGGGAGTACCAGTAGAGTAAGGGCGGTTGCTGATACCATTCCTCCAATCATTGGTGCGGCAATCCGTTGCATTACTTCAGAGCCAGTACCGGAACCATACATGATGGGTATTAGACCCATAATCACGGTAACTACTGTCATCATTACGGGCCGTACACGTAGACCAGCCCCTTCAATAATGGATTCCATTAGGTCTATAGTTGTAAGGTTCTCGTCATTTTCAGCACGTTCAAGTTTGCGGGAGTGCCACGCTTGATTGAGATAAACGAGCATAATTACACCTATTTCTACGGCAACACCTGATAGGGCGATAAAGCCAACGCCTACTGCGATTGAGAAATTGTAATTTAGGTAATGCATTAACCAAAGTCCTCCAACCATAGCCAATGGTAAAGTCCCCATTATCATCAATACTTCCCCCACTCTCTTAAAACTCAAATAAAGGAGCAACATTATGATTACAATCGTTATTGGTGTAACGACGCTTAACCTTGCTTTTGCTCGCTCCATATATTCATACTGCCCTGACCAAGCGAGAGAATAACCAGCAGGTAAGTTAAGTTGTTCATTAACGATTTTTTGCGCTTCAGCAACATAAGAACCTAAGTCTCTTCCTTCGATATCGACAAATACCCAGCCATTTGGTCGAGCATTTTCAGTTTTGATCATTGGAGGGCCATCTTCAAATCGTACATCTGCAACATCCGCTAATGCGATTCTAGCCCCATTAGGAGTGACCAAAGGAAGGCTTTGTAGTTTTTCAACAGAGTCTCTATAGGACTGAGGATATCGCACGTTAATTGGATAACGCTCTAACCCTTCCGTTGTTTCACCAACATTCATTCCACCAACCGCTGTAGAAACGACTTGTTGAATTTGCATGATGCTTAAACCATATCTAGCAGCTTGCTTACGATTAATATCTATAGTGACGTAACGGCCTCCAGCGACACGTTCAGCATAGACAGATGCGGTACCTGTGATGCTGTTTAATAATGGTTCTAAATCTGCTCCGATTTGTTCAATGACTTTTAATTCTGCTCCAGCTATTTTTATACCAATGGGTGTTTTGATACCTGTGGCTAACATGTCAATACGAGTTTTGATTGGCATCACCCAAGCATTTGTTAGCCCTGGGAATTGAATAAGACTATCAAATTCCTTTCGTAAGGATTCGTTTGTAACTCCTTCGCGCCACTCGTCTTTTGGTTTAAGTTGAATTACCGTTTCAACCATTGTTAATGGTGCTGGATCAGTCGCGCTATCTGCACGCCCAACTTTGCCCCAGACGGTATTAACTTCAGGTACAGTTTTAATTAGTTTGTTAGTTTGTTGTAAAAGTTCACGAGCTTTACCAATTGAAATACCAGGATAGGTAGTTGGCATATACATTAGATCGCCTTCATCCAATGGTGGAATGAATTCGCTACCCATTTTTGTAATTGGGATATAGGCAGATGACATTAATACAAGTGCGATTATTACCATTGTTTTTGGAAACTTAAGACTGATATTAAGTAATGGACGATAAAGCGAAATAAGCACTCTATTAATAGGGTTTTTATGTTCGGGTAAAATTTTACCTCTCACAAAATATCCCATTAAAACAGGAACTAATGTAATTGATAAGCCTGCTGATGCAGCCATTGCAAATGTTTTGGTAAAGGCTAACGGAGAGAACATTTTCCCCTCTTGACCTTCCAATGCAAATACAGGTACAAAACTGAGTGTAATAATTAACAATGAGAAAAATAGCGGTGGTCCGACTTCCTCAGCAGCTCGTCCAATTACTTGCCAACGGTTACTGTCGGTTAACGGGGTACGCTCAATATGCTTGTGAACATTCTCAATCATCACGATAGCCCCATCCACCATGGCTCCGATAGCAATAGCAATACCACCAAGCGACATGATATTAGCGTTGATACCTTGCGAGTGCATAACAATGAATGCTGATAAAATCCCAACGGGTAGACTCAATGCGATAACTAATGAAGACCGAATATGAAATAAAAATAACGCACATACTACAGCAACGACTAAAAATTCTTCTGCCAGTTTTTCCCAGAGATTTTTAACCGCGCTGTTAATTAGTGTCGATCGATCGTATGTAGCGACAACCTCTACACCATCAGGTAAGCTAGATTGAAGTTGTGTTAATTTATTTTTTACGTTGGCTATAACTTCGCTCGCATTTTCACCAAACCGCATGACAATAACACCTCCAACGGCTTCACCTTCACCATTGAACTCAGAAATACCTCGTCGCATCTGAGGACCTAAATTAATGTCCGCGATATCACCTAATAAAAGTGGGGTGCCAGTATTAGTTACTTTTAAAGGAAGGGACTTTATGTCCTCAATGCCGGTAAGATAACCTGTAGTTCTTACCATATGCTCAGCTTCGGCTATTTCGATAACTGAAGCCCCTGTTTCTTGGTTACCCATTTTAATAGCTTGGTTAACTTGTTGAAGGGTTAAGTCATAGGCTCGAAGTTTTGCTGGGTCAATTTGAACTTGATATTGTTTTACCATGCCACCTACAGTTGCTACTTCTGATACTCCATTAACCGTTTGTAATTCGTATTTTAGAAACCAGTCTTGAATACTTCTTAATTGTGCAAGATCATGTTGACCAGTTTTGTCTTGTAAGACATAGCTGTATACCCAACCCACACCCGTAGCGTCGGGTCCTAATGTGGGTTTTGCACTTGAAGGAAGATTGGGAGCTACTTGGCTTAAATATTCCAAAACGCGGGATCTTGCCCAGTACATATCTGTATCATCGTTAAATATGATATAAACATAGGAGTCCCCAAAAAAAGAGTATCCACGGACGGTTTCCGCACCCGGTACAGCTAGCATCGCTGTTGTCAGCGGATAAGTGACTTGATCTTCTACTACTTGTGGTGCCTGTCCTGGGTAACTGGTTTTAATAATGACCTGTACATCGGATAGGTCTGGTAGCGCATCTACTGGTGTGTTTTTTACACTGTATAAACCTGCAGAAACAAGAAGCACTGTAGCCACTAAAACTAAGAATCGATTATTGAGTGACCATCGAATAATAGCAGGGATCATATTTTTCCTCCTACTGTTTCTAATGATTTAAGTTTTGTTTCGCCAGCTGATTTGGTTACTAGAACACGAATTTTTTGTCCTTCAGAAAGTGATGTAAGGTTAATCTCGTCATTCACGGAAAAATTCATTTCTCCCGCTTCCCAACCCCAATCAGGAACTGCATCATGCTTAACTGTCAACATACCAAAATCTGCCATTAACATACTGATCTCACCGTCAAACCAAATTTCTTTTGTTATTGAGCTTTCAGCTGCTTTGAAATTCAAAATTTCATATTGTCCAGACTCGTTTTTTTGAATTTCAAATGTAATAGCTTGTCCTTTTTGTACTTCATTAATATCGATACCATCGGCCAATGTGAAATTCATGACCATTCCAGGCCATTGCCATTCATCGATGGGTTGATGACTTATTGTGACCATGCGGTGATCTACCATTACATTCGTAATTTCTCCTGAGGCCCAAACACTAGAAGAACTTACCTGCTCTGGTCCATCTATACGTGATAAGTCAGCACTTTGACTAGATTCTGAATCGAGCATGAACTGTGCTGATGTGACTACAGTGTCGTCTTTAGATAATCCAGCTAACACTTCAATTTTATCTTTTGCCTCACGGCCCACCTGTATTCTTTTTGAACGGTATTTACCGTCCCCTTCTGCTATTACTACGCGTGTCATGCCACCTGAACGGATTACAGACTCTCTAGGAATGGTTAGAACAGGAACTTCGGAGATGGCTTTTAGGGTGACGCTAGCAAACATATTTGGCTTAAGCGCTCGATTTTCATTAGCAAATTTTAATCGAACACGCAAGGTTCTAGTTTTAGCGTCTAGAATCGGGTAGATATAATCTACGGTGCCATGCCATTTTTTTCCTGGAAAGGAACTTAATGTCATTTCTGCTTGTACACCGACATTTACCCAATGAGAGTCCCGTTCGAATACTTCGGCATCGACCCAAACTTCATCAAGAGGTCCTGCACTTATAATTGTTTGAGATGGAGAAACATATCCACCTTCGCGAACTTTAAGTGATGCAATTACACCATCGGCCGGTGCCTTTATTGCTACGTTTTGGCTTGCTCGTCCTGCTTTAAGAATCTGACTAACCTGTTTTTTATCAATGCCGAGTGCATTTAAACGATCCGTAGCACCTCTAATTAGTGCTTTTCTGCCTGAGCGATACGCGTTTAGTAGCTCTTCTTGGGCTTTAACTAATTCATTAGAATATATGGTGAACAAGACGTCACCTTTTTTTACTGTCTCTCCTACCGCGTCAATGTTAAGTTTTTCTACCCATCCACTCACACGTATATTTGTTTGCCATAAGCGACTCTCATCAAAATTGACATAGCCAACAGTATCTATTTCAGGTTCTAACTTGTTAAAACTAGTTTTTGCAGTTTTCACTCCGAGATTATTCTCAACTGCCGGATTAATCTTTACCGTTCCTTTTTTATCATTACTTCTAGCTGAGTCTTCTTCGAAGACAGCAATCAGTTCCATTCCCATTGGTGATTTACCTGGAGAATCTCGCTTATAGTTAGGGTCCATTGGGGCGACCCAATACAAAGGTTTTTTTTCTGAAGAAGAGGAAATACTATCTGATGTCATACCTTGGTTACTCAATAGATATTGATTTCCAGCGAATCCTAAAACACCACCAATTAAGAGTGCAAGAGTTGCAATTGGTAAAGATTTCATTATTTATTTTCCTCTAAAGCATATGAAACATTTAGTTCAGTGACGTTTTGGTCGTATTGGTTAAGCGTGTAGGCGAGTTCATTCATCGTTTTATCTAAATCTGATTGAAGTTTTGCTTCTTCAATAGCAATTATTAGTTCATCTCTGACTGCCATTATTAGTTCGCTAAATTGAACGGTATTATTTTCATACCCTCGTTCTGTTGCTTTTGTGCGATTGTTCGCTTGTTTTAATAATACTTTTTGGTATCGCTCTATTCGTTCTCCCAAATTTTCCTTATCGGTGATCAGTGTGTTTACTTTCGCGTTCATTTGTACCAAAAGTAGGTCTTTCTGCGATTTTGCCGCGCCAACTTGATATTGAGCTGCGGCATACTGCCGATCCTGGCGTTTATCAGTAAATAGGGGAATATCCATTGTCAAGTAAGCACTAAGCAAATCAGGTGCTGGTTGCCCATTCATCTCATTTGCCTGACGATAGGCATAACCCATCTCAATACCGAATTGAGGAGCATAAGCTTCTTCAGTTATACGTACTTGAGTTTCTTTAGAGAGAATATTTTTATCGATGGCTAATACTTTTGGGTGCTTAGCCAACAAATCGTAAAAACGTGTTGTATGTTCAGGTAGTTGGTTTAGTCGGCTCCAGTAAGAATTGAGTTGTTCATTTATGGAGATATGTTCAACGTATTCTGAGTTAACCCATTCAGAAAGTTGGGTGTGAATACGCTGCTGCATTTGTTGATTTTTCTGAAGTTTTTCATCTAATTTACTGACCTGCAATTCTGCATACAGTAAATCTTGAGCTTCATTTCTTCCTAATGAATAATTTGTTTGGATAAAAGTTGTCATCTCTCGCATCAATTCACGCATTTCTATTGTCAATTCGTTAGCTCGAATTAAGTATTGAAGTTCAATCCATAGGCGAGTTATGTTTTTTGCAATATCAAGTTTTCGCACGTCTATTTGTTGTTCGGCAATTTGAGATTGTTGCTCATATCTTTGTTGAGAGAGTTCAAGCGTAGAACCTCTGCTAAATTGTTGTGCAAACCCAATAGAGATATTGGTCATCACGGATTCGTCAAATTGAAAACTGTCAACGGGGAGTCCGCCAACACCAAATTTAAGCTTTGGATCCATCAAGGTAGAACTTGCTACACCCGTTTCTTTTAGGGATAAAGCGTTTGAGTATAATTGAGAAACGCCATGATCTTGCAAAACAGCAAGTTCAATAATTTCGTCTAATGAATATTGCTTACCTTCATTGGCATATGAAGGCGCAATCAGTGCGCTTAATGCTAGCGCAATCGTGATGGGTTTTATGTTCACTTTTATTCCAATCGTTAATTGATGCAAATGAATAATTAGAGTTCAATTTGCAAATAAAACAGGTAGCACGAGAAATATCGTGCATAACGATGTGATGAAATTAGATCATCAGATAGGAATTAGGCGATCGGTGGTTTGTAAAGCGTATTAGAAATGGAGCTTATGCGTCTTGAGGCTTCTTTTGAAAAGAGAATGAGAGTAGATGGTTGGATATAGTTATATTTAGAGTCAGTCGTAATGGAAAAACCGCTGGCGACGCAACTAGTTGGACAACATTGATGGTCTGACGAATTACTGTCGGAGTCACAACAAGCTTGTTCAGGAATTTCAGTATTTTCTTGCAGGGGAGAGCAATGGTCATCAGTTAATTCTAAATGCATTGTCATTTCATTAGAAACAGCCATTTTAATTGGCATAAGAAGAGGGGTGCTAGAAACAACACTAGATAACAATAAAGCTGTTAGTGTGAGTAAAGCTAACCAAATTGTGCGCATATTATTTTGCATCACAAATCCAAACCCCAGTTGATGTTGTAGTTAATATCTATGTATTGATATAACTTGTTAATACATAGATATTGAAAATGAGATTACTTTTAATTAGAGAAAATCTTGTTGGCTAGACAATAATTATTTAAATGCACTCAGACCAAAGTTGTTTAGGTATTACTTCAAAGTCAGTTGTTACCCTTAAGAATAAATCAAAAATTGAATTGTTTAAACTTCGGCCATAGCTTGTCGATATAAAGTAAAAAAACTGGGCTGAAAAGTTCAGCCCAAACATAGGAACAATACAAAAAATGATATTAAAAATCTTATATCCGGCAGTGGAATTCATAAGAATATGGTTATTATAGTTATGAGAGCTGACCTGTCACTGACAGTAGAATGACAAGATTGTAATGTAAGAAATTGATGCAATTTATTAACATAGAATTGAGTCGCTTATGGTTTCTGAACACTCCAATGTCTAGCTAAAAAGAGTATATAAGGAGTATATCAAATCGGTGGCTATTCAGACATCAGTTGAAAATTGAGGATACAACACCTACTGTATATGCTTATAAATATGATTAAGGCGGTAATATGATAAAGAGTGTGTAGTATTGATAACATTTTAATCTTGGAAACTAAATGAAATTTTTTATTCTTTTAGGGGGCTTTTCTGATGGGTTTTAGTGGTATAGAAAAAATAAACTACGTCGATTTATACCAACTCTGTTTCCTCATGAGAGCATATGGACTGGTTTTGGCTTAGCTGATACCAACAATTCACGCATAGAAGAAGTGCGTTATGGGTTTGACCCTATTGTTTATAGGAACCTCATATTAAAAACCAACTTGACTCAGAAGCAATTTCAAATGTATACGGGTATACGACTTAGTACGCTTAGAAGGCGACTAAAAAATAATGAGCGGTTCAGCACTAGAGAGAGTGATGCAATTTATAGGCTTATTGTATTGGTAATATTGGCGGAAAAGTTAATAGGTGATGAAGAGAAGGCTCTCAAATGGATCCAAACCAGAGTATATGGGTTAGGTGGAAAAAAGCCACTTGAGATGTTAATGACAACTGTAGATTTCGATGTATTAAAAGATCTTATTGGGCGCATAAAGCATGGCGTCATTTCATAACGAAGGCGTTTAGAACTCCGAATCAGCATTGTTCCGTTATGAGTTGGGAATGGTCAAATATGGTTATGATTTGGCTCACTTTAGTTGGCGAAAACCTACATTTTAAGATCAAGATTTATTGTTTACTGGGAATATCAAAAGAAAGTGTTTAAGCTTTTACTCAGAGTTTAAATAGGGCAGACCTTGTTATTCTATCGGCTGGCGTAACTCGCCTTTGGGTATTTGTGTGTCCGCGAGGTCGCTAATTTAGATAATCATGATTAATGGTAATATGGCAAACCTCTATCTTTACGGCCAAATCCAGCGTACCGCTACAGTGGCAATTAGTTGAGAAATTTTGCATGAAATAGGGACTATTAATTCTAAAAAGTGAAAAGATACTTAGAAGGTCATATGACCGACCATCATTATGCTCTTTCCATCGCTAATGCTGCAATTTAGTTCGGTACTAGTCACAGCAGCCCAAAGTCGCTGGAACAACAATCTATGCATTCTTTCGATAGCACTTTGATCTTATTTTCTAAAGTTAGCTTTCTTATGTCATTTCTTGAAGCGTAATGAATGTTATGGCGTTTTTGGAGGTGCTTAGCAAGTTTTTGATAATCATTGAAGCATTGCGAAGCTAGTGTTCGATGATTGTGGAAGTACTTTATGGATAGATTTGCAGGGCATCTGAAGTCGTAGCAACGTTGACAGTTTTTCGAACTTTCGTATATATATATATTTTCTAATATATCTTTTTTGTTTAATACCCCACAATAAACATGGTGTTTTACTGCGAACTCACTCCAAAACATCATAAAGGGCTCAAATCTAGTTGCAAACAATGCGATGATAACTTTAATTAGTACATAATCCCTAAAAACATGGTTCCTGTTGATTGGCTTCATTGAAGTTGGAGAAGAATAATGAGCTGCTCGAGCGACCGCGGTTGGGAAGTCATACTTATCAGAAATTAACCACTTTTTTATGTTCTTTTTTAAGCAACTTGAGATCTGTAAGAAATTACCATTTTGGTCCGGCAGCAAATGTGACGATATATTCGAATAGTAAGGGTGCTTAACGTCCCAAGTGATACTTTTAGGATTATAGTACAGTTCACAATAACTAGCTTTAGGAAGAATACCTTTAAATATTTGCTTTAGATCTTGTATTGATTGAAATTTTGTATGGCAGGAGATGTAAATTAGTGCTTCTCGGTGAACATTACAAAAATTACCATACTCAAGTTGCCAATCGCTTTTGAAGTAGCCATAACCATTTTTGACAATAGAATCTTTTATACAGTGGATGCAGTATTTTATAGGTAGATTGTATGTTCTTTTATGATTAGCCTTCCTTTTATTGATTAATTTATCAATAATGGACATGTAACTAGTAGGGTCATCAAATAGTCCAAGTTTTTTGTTTGCCCAACCACAATTTTGCATTAGATCAACGATCTGTTGATCGTGCAAGCTGAGAAAGTAATGTCTTACACTCTTATTGAGTTGCAGTGATGAAGCCCATTCACCTTTTTTATTAATTACGTCGGATAGATGCTCTACACCATAGATAGCGCATAATCTAAAGATAAAGCTGTGGATAGTTTCGTCAGGTTGAGGGAGAAGAGGACTAGTCATATTTAAATTTGTCTTTGAACAAGTGAGACACATTGGTCATTAGGCTATTGGCAAACTTAATTTACAATAATTTAGTATATTGGCAAAATTTATTTTACTTACACAAATGCATCGAAGGCGACCTTTCGACCCGTATTCTTTATGAATGTATAAAGAATACGGGTAATCAACCGATAAAACTCATTTATCTTCGTTGTGAATTAAGGATTTCATCATTAACCCAATGAAGTAACTGCTTAATCGCTTTAGATAATATTTGATTTTGTCTCACGACATATCCAAGGCTGGTGGTGGGAAAATTTGGTAAGGACGTCACCTTAGACAGCAGATTTTCCTTTGTTGATATAGCAAACTCTGGAATAATGGCCACACCAAATCCAGCCTCCGCCCAATCTATTTGCGCATCAACACTACCTACTTCCATCACTCGATAACTAGGAAGGTTCAGTTTAGGCAGCGCTTCGTCAATTAAGTCCCGAGTACGTGTATCATGACCAAGTAATATTAGGGTTAGTTCTTCCTGTTGTTTTATATCTTGTTGCTTTGACTCTTCCTGATTTTCATCTCGCATCCAAAGCTCAAAGCTATCACCCAGAGCACACCATTTAATCTGTTGTAGCTCAGTAAAATGCAATGGTTGGCTTTCTTTTTGAGAAATCACAAAACCAATATCCGCGACTGCATTTTTCACTAATTCTGAGGCTTGCGAAGACGTGGTATTAAATACAGTAAAGTCAATGCCTGGGAACTGAGCCTTAAACAGTTGAAATGGTTCAATCAGTAATAATCGAGAGATAATATCACTGGCAGCAATGGTTAATGTACCTCGGTTGAACTCATTAAGGGCATTAAGATCGGCTTGGCAGATCTGTAATTCTAGTAAGGTTCTTTGGCTGCTCTCTAACAATCGCATTCCAGCTTGAGTCAGGCGAAATGGGCTTCTCTCAATCAGCTTCACACAGGTAGTTTGTTCAAGTTGCTTTAGGTGCAAACTGACATTGGGTTGTGTCATATGAAGTGCAATTGCGGCCTTACCAAAGTGTTTATACTCAGCTAATGTGACAAACGTTTTTAACCAATGGATATCCAGCATCTTCGTTTCCCTAACCTTCGTGATCTTAATGGCAAGTTATATGAAATTCTTATCAAGATAATAATTATAATTTATTTCTCTTATCGTATCGACAGGAATAGCATAGTCTCTCAATCAATTAGGAGAAATACTATGCCATCTGTTGTTGTTGTTGGTGCCAATTGGGGTGATGAAGGCAAGGGCCGAATCGTCGATTTTTTAGCCTCTGATGCTTCTGCAAGCATTCGTTTTCAAGGTGGGAATAATGCGGGTCACACTGTAGTAAATGACTTCGGTATGTTTAAACTACACCAATTACCAAGTGGTATATTTAATCCTGATTGTATTGCCGTTCTTGGTCCCGGTATGGTAATAAGCCCTAGCGCCCTTAGTGAAGAAATTGCGGAAGTAAAAGCAAAAGGTGTTGATGTAAAACTTTGTATTTCTGATCGTGCAACATTATGTTTACCCTTGCATGCTCTTGAGGATACCTTGGAAGAACAACGTTTAGGCGACGCGGCTTATGGTTCAACTCGGCAAGGTATTGCGCCTGCTTATGGTGATCGCGTTATGAAAAAAGGCATATTGGTTGGCTGGTTAAATCAACCTGAAGTATTAGAGCAGCGTATTCAATTTATGCTCGACTGGAAAATGCCACAGCTTAAAGCGCTCTATCCGAATTGTGATTTCACTCAAACCGCAGCAGAAATGACGACGTGGTTGCTTGAAGTAACGAAGGTTTGGCGTCCGTTTATTTGTAACGTGACTCTGCCACTTAAAGCGCTTCAAAAGCAAGATGCGAATCTGCTGTTTGAAGCTCAATTGGGAGCTGGTCGCGATTTAGTTTATGGCGAATATCCTTGGACGACGTCATCTAATGTAACCGCAGCCTACGCAGGTATTGGCAGTGGTTTACCTGCACTTCACCCTGAGCGCGTTATTGCTGTCGCTAAATCCTTTAGTTCATCCGTGGGAACGGGCACTTTAGTCACGGCGATGGATGAACAAGACAACTTCCGCGAAAGCGCTAATGAGTACGGAGCCGTGACGGGTCGTCCACGTGATATGGGCTATTTTGATGCTGTGGCAACCCGCAACGGTGTTGAACTACAAGCTGCGACAGAAGTGGCATTAACCAAAATTGATTGCCTTTCAGGTATGAAGGATCTCAAAATATGTGTTGCTTATGCTGGTGAACATACCGAGAACCCAATATGGCCACAAACTGCGGCTTTAACACCTGTATATGAGAATATGGCCGGATGGAGTGAAGATATTACCGGTTGTCGTACTTTTGAAAGTTTACCTCAAGCTGCGCAAGATTACGTTACTCGCATAGAGGAACTCATGGAGGTGCCTGTTAATATGGTATCAGTAGGGCCAGAGCGTGAACAAATGATTATTCGCGCTTAATCTACGATTATATCGCGAACTAAAAAGTCAAAAAAAGCCAAGCGTTCATGCTTGGCTTTTTATTCTCTAATGTCTACTCCGCTTAATACCAATGTACTTGTATTGTTTTTAACTTCTTGGATGAACTTGTCCCTAATAGGATTTGGTCTTTCGATGTCCCACAATAGCCCTACATCCCATTTCACATTTAACCCTGATAAAGGAATAAATCGGATTTGTGCCTGACTAATACGTGCAGCACTTGCTGGAACAACAGCGTATCCGAGGCGGGCTGAAACCAGAGCAAGCAGGGTAAGAATATGATCGGTTTCTTGCACTAGATGTGGCTTTTGTTGTACCTCAAGAAAGTACGTGTCAATTTGTCTGTTTATTGTCGGATTTTTGCTGCGGCTTAGGCCCAGATAATTCAATTGTTGGAGCGAAGACCATAAATTTTGTTCGTCAATAATGTCACTACAATTTACTGCAATAGCTAATTGATCAGAAAATAAAGGGAATGAAGCCAGCGACGATTCTATAGGAAGTCTATCAAAGCCAAGTTGTATATTACCTGACAATAATTCATCGATTTGGTTGTGTGAGGGCATATCGTTGAGCGTTACATGCACATCAGGGCACAGTTGTTTAAACATGGCAATATATCTTGGCGCTTCATGGTAAGTGGAAATACCAAAAGCGATGTCTAAATGCCCATAAGTTCCTTCCGCGACGAAATTAGATAGCGTTTGAAATGATTCGAAAGTTCTAATCATTCGCCAAGCTTCAGGCAACAATATTTGCCCAATTTGTGTTAGTTCTGCACCGTGCCGGCCTCGCTCGAACAGTACAACTTTTAATTGTTTTTCCAATCTCTTAATTTTTTTTGTTAGCGCAGATTGCGTAACACAAAGGTGTTCTGATGCGACACGGTAGTTTCTATCGTGAGCTAGCTGACAAAAAGCGTGAAGTTGATCTACATCCATTCTTCTAAGGACTTAAAAGGGGAATTTTTATCATTATACGTAATGAATGATCATTTTTATACTTATCTTGTGGACTATGGTTCTCTGGACTTACCTTCTTGATCTCACTTTTACGAAATGACGGATGGATTTCTCTATATGTTGAATGAATACAGTATCCAAGCACTCGGCTTTTTAGCATTTGGTATCAACCTCTTCGCGGTATCAACGGTAAGCGATAATCGAATGCGAGCGTTAATATGCTTGTCATGTCTTACTTTTTCTGTGCATTACACCTTGATGGGGGCATTTGTTGCAGGGCTAAATCTGTTTGTGAACTCTATACGAGCGTTCGTGTCCTTGAAGTTTAAAGGAGTAAAACTGTTTTTTATATTCCTTGTGATTCAAATCTCTATGAGTGTTTATTTCTACACAGAACCTCGGGACATTCTCCCCGCCGTCGCTTCCTCACTCAGTTGTTATGCATTGTTTTGCGCAGAAGGAATGCGAATGAGGATTGCATTCTTGTTCTGCACCCTTTTGTGGATGATAAATGCATTTATTGTTGGTTCATATGGTGGGTTATTGAATGATATTTTTAATGCGATGGTATTGTGCATTACTATTATCAGGTTGTATCGTAGTCGCGAATTACAGGCATCGTCTTAGAGGTAGTATTTATTATTTCCGAACGGATATATCTATGTATTTAAAGCGAAAAAGCACCAATCTATAAGCGGGTCTTCGCTCTAATTTTAGGGTTACTATTTGCTATTATACAAAGACGAATCTATTTTGATCACGACTTTGTTTATAGGTAGTCCCCCTGACTTAGACACCATTGGGCGGTGCCATTCTCCTGGATAAAAAACGACAAACTCCCCCTCATTAAGTGTTACAGATTGTTCGTTATTTACGCTTTCGACAAATTCCACGTCATTGTCAAACTTTTTCCCGTCCATAAAAGCACTCGTAGCTGGCTTTATTGCATAGGTAAGCGTTTCTTGTCCTGCGAGAACTAAATGTACATCAATATATGATCGATGTATTTCGATCTGTGAATCTTCTAGTGCCCTATCGTTATCTTGTACCTTAACAACAAAAAAACGGTCCTCATCGATTTTGGTCACACCGAGTTCTAAGCTTGATAGTTCGAGCTTTAATGCACGAGAAATAAATTGATGAATGAGGCTATTGTTGTCTAATGAGTGTATGTCAGAGCAGTGCATAGTAAACCTTTTATATAAGATAAATATTAATTATGTAGCTGGGCAAAATTCTAGAATCTTGCCATTATTAACTAAATAACAGTCCATCCCTGCGGCAATCGCAGCTTGTTTGCCTATCTTTGTATCTTCAAAGACAACACACTGATTTGCAGGTGTGTTGAGTTGTTGAGCGACGGAGAGAAAAGTGTCAGGAGAGGGCTTGTGGTTAACCACTTCATCAGAGGTAACTAATACTTCTACCATGGTTAGAATATCCGTCGTATCCAATATTTCTTGGGCATGTTTGCGTTGTGCACCTGTGCCTATTCCAATTTTTTTCGTGAGGTAATTATCTTTTAGTATTTGATAAATTCCGGGAATAGTATCGCCTTTAAACGCAATAGATTCGAAGTTGGAAATTTTATCCTGAGTGATCAAATCTGCGTTTAGTTCCAAATTGTAACGATTAATAATTTCAATCGTTACTTTTCTCGTTGGCATCCCCCCGAGTTGATTTAACCACTCTTTCTCATAAGGGATATCAAACGTTGTACACGTTTTTTCCCAAGCAGCAGCGTGCGCTATCATCGAGTTAATTAAGGTTCCATCTAAGTCAAAGATAATGCATTTATATTTGTCTAAATTCATATAAATAATTTTAATACGTGTGCGATAGCGGGAAGTGTACATTTTTTATGCGTCATTTTGCCACCTAATATTTCTGAAAAGAAAGCATTTCTTTTTTCTATCTACCTATCGAATCTCGTTAAATATGCACTCTCATTTAAGTATTTTTAGCCAAACGATGATCGTGAATATACTGGCAAGAAAATGAATTTACAATCTATTAACAAATGAATTATTCAGTGATCCTCGTCTAATAATCATCAAATCAACTTAACCTTACATTTAAATATCGAACTTAGATCCCATTTTTTGGCTTTTTTGGCTGTTTGTTTAAAAATCAGTAACTTAGGTTTTACAGTGTGTCATTCGTCATAAAATTCCAATGACAATAGTGACAAAATTCGGAATCTGAACCATTATATATTCCGCATTACGGAATTCATCGGAGTAAAAAATTATGCCATTGGTAACAACTGAAAAGCTTCAAGAAGAATATGAAAGAATTTTATTAGCTCGCGATATGAAGCCTGAAATGGCAACGAAGCTTGCTGCAGGTTTTGTCGAGATGGCAAACGAAGGTACTTACTCTCACGGTATTAACCGTTTTCCTGTGTTTATAGATCAGGTAGATAAAGGCCAAATTAAATTAAATGAAGTACCTGAGTGTGTGAACAGCATGGGCGCTTTAGAGCAGTGGGACTGTAATTTTGGACCGGGTGTTTTAAACGGCCTTATTTGTTCAGAAAGAGCAATGGAGCTTGCACGTGAGTTCGGTATTGGTATGGTCGGAATGCGTAATTCTAACCACTGGATGCGTGGCGGTGCTTATGTTCTAAAAATGGCTCGTGAAGGTTTTGCAGGCATTGCTTCGACCAACTCAATTGCAGTAATGCCAGCATGGGGTGGTAAAGACCACCGTGTAGGTTCAAACCCATTAATTATGGCTATCGCTGGTGACCCACCTGTTCTTGTGGATTGCTCAATGAGTCAGTATTCGTATGGTCAGCTACAAAATTATGTATTAGCAGACAAGCAGTTACCTGTAGTTGGCGGTTTTGACGACAATGGTGAATTGACAACTGACCCTCATGTTTTGTGGGAAAATAAGCGTTTGCTACCAATGGGGTTCTGGAAAGGATCGTCTATGGCAATCGTACTGGATATGATGTTGACGGCGATTACGGGCGGTAACTCGGTTCCTGCATTGACGGAAGATATGGGCGGAGAATTTGGTGTTTCTCAATTTTTGATCGCTATCGACCTGAGTAGAACCATGGACAAAGGACGATATGCTCAAGAAATGAAACGTATTAGAGATTATGTCTTAGCTTCTGAGCCTGCAGAAACGGGTTCAGTAATGATTGCTGGTTCTGAGATTCAAAGTTTCATTGATAAGCATGAACAAGCGGGTGGCATAGAAATACATGATGAGATTTGGAATCAAATTACGTCATTGTAATTTAAGTAAAGTAGGAGAACTTTATGCAAAATAATATGCTAAAAGTATTTATGTGGCTCTGGAAAAGCATCGATATCTTGATGGCTGTCATTTTGGCATTCATGGTCGTACTTGTCTTTGTTAATGTGGTATTACGCTATGGATTTTCTTCTGGTCTGCGTCCTTCTGTCGAACTCTCTCGATTAGGTTTGGTTTGGGTGGTAATGCTTGGTGCTGCAGTTGTACTGCGTCGAGGGGATCACTTAGCTGTTGCTGAGTTTTCTGAAAAATTACTTCCTAGAGCCGTTCCATTTTTAAGACGTATATGTTGGGTAATTATTACCGTATCGGTCGGCATGCTCTACATCGGTTCTTATCGACAAATGATGTCGAACTGGTCTGATATTTCACCATTAACGGGTCTTCCTTCATCATTGTTTTATATGGCTGGTGTTGTGTCGGGGCTATTGATGGGAGTGATTGCGGTGGTTCGTATTATTAACCCAAATTGGCTACTAGATAACGTAGACATGGAGAAACAGTAATGACTCTCGCGATATTCTTATCGGTATTAATTATTTCAATCCTATTAGGGCTACCTGTGGCATTTGCGCTGCTGTTGTCTTCAATGGCTTTGATGCTGCATATGGATTTCTTTAGTGCTGATATTCTTGCGCAATCTTTAATCAATGGTGTGGACAGCTTTACGCTCTTGGCCATTCCATTCTTCCTGATTGCTGGTGAGGTGATGTCATCTGGTGGACTGTCTACCCGTATCGTTCGCTTAGCCACAACCTATGTTGGGCACCGTCAAGGCGGCCTTGGATATGTTGCCATTTTGACATCAGTACTCTTGGCGGGTTTGTCTGGGTCTGCCGTTGCAGATGCCGCGGCGTTAGTTAGTATTCTTTATCCAATGATGAAGGCGGCTAAATACCCAGAAGCATCGTCAATGGGTCTGCTGGCATCCGGCGGTATTATCGCTCCGGTTATTCCACCTTCAATTCCATTGATTTTGGTTGGTGTAGCGGGTGGCATCTCTATCAAAAACTTGTTCCTTGGCGGTATTGTTCCTGGCTTGCTAATGGGCATGACGTTGATGTTCGTATGGAGAATGACCGTTCGTAAAGAGAATTTGGAAGTCTCAGAACGTGCAACGAAGGCTGAGAAACGTGCTGCGCTTAAAGATGGCATTTGGGCATTGTTTTTACCCGTTATCATCATTTTCGGTATTCGTCTTGGCATCTTTACGCCGACGGAAGCTGCGGTTGTTGCGGCGGTATACGCTATCGTTATATCTACGTTTATTTATCGTGAACTTACATTAAAAAGTTTCTACAAAATCTTATTGAATGCTGGCCGCTCTACCGCGATGGTTATGTTCCTCGTTGGTTGTGCAATGGTGGCAGCATGGTTGATTACGGTTGCTCAGCTTCCTCAGCAATTAGCCGAGATGTTAGGGCCACTGGTTGACAGTCCACGCTTGTTGATGGCCGTTATCATGTTATTGGTGTTATGTGTTGGTATGGTTATGGATTTGAGTCCAACAATCTTAATCTTAGTCCCGCTGTTAATGCCGATTGTCAAAATGGCAGGTATTGACCCAACGTATTTCGGTCTGATGTTTGTTATTAACTGTTCGATTGGGCTAATTACGCCTCCAGTAGGCACTGTTCTTAACGTGGTATGCGGCGTTGCTCGTGTACCTATGTCTACAGCAGTAAAAGGTGTTTTACCGTTTATTGCTGCATATATGATGCTTTTAACACTGTTTGTAATATTCCCAAGCATTATTACTGTGCCAATGTCTTTTGTCATTGGTTAACCCTCTAAGGAGAGAAAAATGAAGTCATTATTTAAAGTCGTAGGAATTGCATCGGCGGTCGCATTTAGCTCAACAGCTATGGCACAAACAACATTAAAGTTAGTGCACGCGGCTCCTGAATCAGATCTTCAACAAGACATGTCTTTGTTCTTTAAGAAAGAAGTTGAAGCTCGTTCAAATGGCGAAATTAAAATCAACATCTACCCACAGGGTCAGCTTGGCAATGACAAGCAGATGATTGACGGTTCACGTTCTGGCATCCTAGATATCGCGATGGTTGGGCTTAATAACTATTCTGGGCTACTACCAGAATCATCCGCTTTTACTTTACCTTTTATGTTCCCAAATCGTGAAACGGCTTACAAAGTACTTGATGGTGCTCCAGGACAAGAAATTCTACAAAAAATGGAGAAATTTGGCCTGAAAGGACTTGGTTACCCAGAAAACGGTTACCGCAACATGACGAACAACGACAAGCCAATCCGCGTTCCTGCAGATGTTGAAGGCCTGCAAATGCGAGTCAATGGTTCAAAAGCACTGAATGATATGTTTAAAGAGTTAGGTGCTAACCCGTTACAACTTCCTATTGCTGAACTTTATACAGCATTGGAAACGGGTGTTGTTGATTCTCAAGACCACCCAATTGGCGTGACTTTGTCATTTAAGTTCTACGAAGTACAAAAGTACTTGAGCTTAACTCAGCATGCTTACTCACCTCTTGTTCTTACTATGAATCTTAAAAAATTCGATAAGTTAAGTGCTGATGAGCAAAGCATTATTACTGATGTAGCTGCAGAAGCAGTTGCGATGCAACGTGAGCTTAGCATCGAGAAAGAAGACAAGATGATTGCTGAGCTAGAAGCTGGCGGTATGGAAGTTAACCGTGATGTAGATGGTGCTGCATTCCAAAAGGCTATCGCGCCTGTATGGAAAGCATTCATTGAAGTAAACGGTGATGAAATGGTTAAGAAAATAGCAGCAGCAGCAAAATAAGCTGTCGCTAAATTGACATGTTGCTTGGCTGAAAAGCGAGGCAATATGTCTCTTCCTAACCTTTATTAACACCTCCATTTCACTAAAAAATTCGGTAAAAATATTATGTACCAACAATTAAAAGAGCGTGTATTAGCGGCAAACCTTCAACTGCCCAAATATGGCCTTGTTACTTTCACTTGGGGTAATGTATCTGAAATTGATAGAGACAAGGGTGTTATTGCCATTAAGCCATCTGGTGTTGAATATGATGTCATGACGGTTGACGACATTGTAATTGTTGATTTAGATGGTCATCGTGTTGAAGGAAAACTTAATCCATCGAGTGATACGGCAACTCATATTGAGTTGTATAAAGCATTTACGTCCATTGGTGGAATTGTACACACCCATTCGCGCAATGCGACAGTTTGGGCGCAAGCAGGTTTGGATATACCCGCATTAGGTACGACTCACGCAGACTACTTTTACGGTGACGTTCCTTGTACTCGTCAACTTACGAGTGAAGAAATCCATGTTGATTATGAAAAAAATACTGGTTTGGTGATAATAGAAGAATTTCAGAAGCGCAACATCGATTCAAAAGCGATGCCAGGTGCGATAATCGCAGGCCATGCTCCATTTACATGGGGGAAAGATGGTTTTGATGCGGTGCATAATGCTGTGGTAATGGAAGAAGTGGCAGCAATGGCAACCGCTACTCGTGCACTGAATGCGGATATAAAAATTAATCCTGAATTATTGGATAAGCACTATAACCGTAAGCACGGAAAAAATTCGTATTATGGTCAGAAATAAGGTGTAGAAATATGCACAAATTATTGGCATTGGATCTCGACGGGACAGTACTCAACTCGCAACACAAAATCAGTCCTGTATTAGTCGAGACAATCAAAAATATCTCTCAGAAAGTCCCCGTCATTATTGTAACTGGACGACATCATGTTGCCGCTCAGCCTTATTATAGAGAGCTGGGTCTGCGTACGCCGATAATTTGTTGTAATGGTACCTATATGTTTGATTACGCGACTGACAGCGTAATTAGTGAAAACGCAATAAACAAAAATATTGCAGCTGACTTCATCTCAATATCAGATAAACATGATTTGAAAATGGTGATGTATGTACGAGATGCGATGTTGTATTCGAATAAAAGGCCCATTGCTTATATGGAAACATTATCGCAATGGGCACAGTCTTTCCCTGAAGGTTCTCAACCAAATATTCGTCGAGTAGATAATTTTTTCGATGAGTTAGGTGCAACAGATTTCGTTTGGAAATTTGTTGTCGAGGGAGGCGATATTGATGTTTTCTCGAATATCGAATTTGTAAAAACGAATTTTAATGGAGAGCGCTCTTGGGTTGACCGAGTTGATTTCTCCGCGGCTGGTAACAGCAAAGGTAATGCTTTGTCTGGTTATGCGAAACAGCTTGGCGTGTCTTTAGATGAGTGCGTAGCGGTAGGAGACAATCATAACGATATCTCAATGCTAAAGTTAGTGGGGCTTGGTATCGCGATGCAGAATGCCGACCAAACAGTAAAAGCGTCTGCGACGTTAGTGACTGAAAAGTCCCATGATGATGAGTTGGGATTATCAACACTTTTAGAAAGCCTATTTTTGTAGAGAATAATTATGTTAGTTGGAAATACACAAAAAAACTTACTTACCAAAACTTACCCTTTGGCGGTGCAAGATATTCTTCAATATTTAAATAGTCTTGACCAATCTTCATTAGAATTAGGGCGTCATGAATTGCCAAACTATGACCCTAAACAAGTGTGGTTTGTGGTTCTTGAGTATGAAAAAGAACCCATCTCTTGTTTTAAGCCAGAGGTCCACAAGTATCACTCTGACCTTCAGATTATATTGCAGGGTTCTGAGACGATGGCATGGTCATTAGATACTGGTCATCATGTCAATGCAGAAGAATATAATAAAGACCGCGATCTCCAATTTTATCAATTTGAAAATATAAAACTCAATTATATCGATGCATTACCGGGTTGTTTCTATTTGTTTACTCCTAATATCGTTCATATCACCAACATCCATGATGGGAACTCGCAACCCGTTCGAAAACTTGTCGTTAAAATCCATAATGATCTATTGGGAGCTTGTGAATGAATTTTTATATAGGAATAGACTCTGGCGGCACCTTTATGAAAGCGGCATTATTTGACGCTAAAGGTGTACAACATGGATTAGCAAGAGTGTCAGCCAAGGTGATTAATGATCGACAAGGCTGGGTTGAGAGAGATCTTGATGCACTATGGGAAAACGCGGTATCAGTTATAAAGCAACTTCTTGCAAGCACTCACGTTGACGTAAGTTTGATCAAAGGTATTAGTATTTCGGCGCAAGGGAAAGGTGCGTATTTACTTGATAAGTCTGGAGACAATTTAGGTTATGGCATTATGTCATCGGATTCTCGTTCTCTGCCTATCGTTAAACAATGGTTGGAGCAAGGTTTAGCTCAAGAAACCTACCCCATTACATTGCAGACATTATGGACTGGACACCCTGTCTCTATTATTCGTTGGATTAAAGAAAACGACGCGGAGCGTTATGCAAACATTGGTTCAATTATGATGGCGCATGACTACCTACGTTACCGGCTTACGGGCGAAATTGGTGCTGAGATCACCAATATGTCAGAAAGTAATTTTTTCAATTCTGTCAAAGGTTGTTACGACAGGGATCTGCTCAAAAAATTCGGTATTGAGGAAGTTTGGGAAGCGCTTCCTCCCATTGTTAATCCTCAACAACAAGCCGGTATGGTGACCAAGAAAGTAGCGGATGAAACCGGTTTAGCGGCAGGTACAGCAGTGTTTGGCGGGCTATTTGACGTGGTTTCAACGGCAATTTGTTCCGGTATTAACTCTTCAGTGGATACGCTTAACTATGTCATGGGTACGTGGTCAGTGACCTCTGGGATTACCAAAGAAGTCACCAAAGAAGAACACAATTTTGTTTATGGTCATTATGCAGTAGATGGTGAATACATCATCCATGAAGCAAGTCCAACTTCTGCTGGTAACTATGAATGGTTTGCCGATTATTTAGGCGAAGATGGTCAACTAAATCATGTCGAGAATCAATCTCTGGTAGAAGGGTTACAACCGGCTGATAGCAGTATTTACTTTGTCCCATTTTTATATGGGTCAAATCAAGGGTTAGGGCTTAAATCTGGTTTCTATGGTTTGCAGTCCCACCATACCAAAGGCCACCTGATACAAGCTATTTGGGAAGGAATATTATTCTGCCATAACATTCATTTAGAGCGCATGCGAATACGCTTTCCAAAAGCGGAAATATTGAAAGTAACCGGTGGACCAGCATCAAGTCCTGTTTGGATGCAAATGTTAGCGGACCTAACCGGAATGACAGTAGAGATATCAGATGTAGATGAAACAGGTTCACTTGGTGCGGCAATGGTTGCCATGGTAGGTGCTGGTGAGTTTGATTCTGTGGATGAGTGTGGGCAAACGTTAGCGGTCGCATCTTCTCGTGTTTATCCTAATAAAGAGAACTACGAGAGTTATCAAAATAAATACAAAAATTATCAGCGCTTGGTTCAACTATTTAAGCAATTTGAGGAAGAGATGAATGTCTAAACCATTATTGCAGATGGCACTTGATGCCACTGACATTGAAACAGCACTTGCCTCTGTAGAGTTGGTGGCGGATAAGCTGGATGTGATTGAAATCGGAACCATTTTAGCCTTTGCTCATGGTGTAGATAGCGTTCGAATTATAAGAGAGAAATACCCTAATCATATTATCGTCTGTGATATGAAGATAACCGATGCAAGCGCGATATTGTCACGACTAGCAATGGAAGCGGGTGCTAATTGGGTTACGGTTAGTGCCGCAGCGCATATTGAAACTATCCGCGCGGCAAAAAAAGTAACCGATGAATTTAATGGTGAAGTTCAGATTGAACTCTATGGTCACTGGACCATGGAAGACGCCAAAAGTTGGGTTGCTATGGGCATAACGCAGGCCATCTATCATCGCTCACGAGATGCTGAACTCGCAGGAGTGAATTGGACCAATGAAGATCTGAATAAGATGCAAGAATTGTCTGATATAGGCATTGAACTCTCTATCACTGGTGGTATTGTGCCAGAAGATCTGCATTTATTTAAAGATTTGTCCGCCAAGTCATTTATAGCTGGTAGAGCTCTAGCGGGTGAAAACGGGAAAAAAATAGCAGAGTATTTTCATAATGAAATTGAAAAACACTGGTAAAAAATATGAGTGAACAAATTAAATCCTTATCCAAGGCACTAACGGTTTTAGAATTTTTGGGTGGTTTCCCAAACGGTATTTCATTACAAAAAATCTCAGAAGGAACAGGTTTTAATAAATCGTCTACCCATCGAATTTTGGCGACATTTGAAGCGTCTGGGTATGTGGCTCAGTTGAACTCGGGTAAAGAATATCGATTAACGATGAAGCTTGTCCATTTAGGGCATACTGCAATAAATTCGGATGTGACTGGCGCAGTAAAACCTTACTTAGGTGAATTGTTGGACGATGTTAATGAGACGGTTAATTTCTTGTCGTTTGATTCTGACAATATTATCTTCAAGGATAAATTTGAGCCTGCTGATGCTTCGTTTCGAACCCGTACTTATGTTGGATTACATTCACCAATGTATTGTTCAGCAGCGGGCAAGTGCTATTTAGCATTCTGCTCTGATCTTGCTAGAGAAGCGTACTGGCAGAGAAACGTCAGCACGATGAAGCCACTGACAGAAAATACAATTTTAGATAAAAAGCATTTCTTAGACGTTCTAGACGAAATCAGAGAACGTGGATATGCATTAGATGATGAAGAAAATGAAGCAGGAATTTCATGTGTAGCGGTTCCTGTCTTTGATAAAAATAAGGCTCCGGTATACGCGGTTAGTGTCTCTTCTTTAACGCCAAAAATGAAGCAAGTTGGATATGAATTGTTGGCAGAAAAAATTCAGAGCATCACTAAGCGTATTGAGCAGCAACTCTTTTAAGGATAGAGAATGTTTGATTCCAAAAACAAATTTAGATTAGGCATCTATGAAAAAGCGATGCCAACGTCATTGACCTGGGAAGAAAGATTGCAGCATGCGAAAAACGCGGGCTTCGATTTTGTAGAAATTTCTGTAGATGAGACAGATGAACGTCAAGCTCGATTGGATTGGTCAGACGATGAAATCTATGACCTGCGTCGTTTGTGTGAGAAACATGGTATGCCTTTGCAATCTATGTGTTTGAGTGCTCATCGAAAATTCCCATTCGGCTCAATGGACGAAGAAGTTAGAGAAAAGTCTTTGGTTATCATGCAAAAGGCAATTTCGCTGTCTTATAAACTCGGCATCCGTTGTATTCAAATGGCGGGTTATGATGTCTATTATGAGCCTCAGTCTGAAAAGACACACGCTCGATTTGTTGATGGTATGAAACAAGCAGCAAAAATGGCCGAACGTGCAGGCATTATGTTGGGTGTAGAGATTATGGATACACCCTATCTAAATTCTTTGAGCAAATTTGAAGTATTGAAGCGTGAAATTCCATCACCTTATTTCATGGCTTATCCTGATGTGGGCAACATTACTGGTTGGAATTATGATGTGTGTACTGAGCTGAAGTTGAGTCGAGATCATATTGTACAAATCCATTTGAAAGACACGTTGCGTGTATCAGAGACATGTAAGGGTCAGTTTAGAGACCTTGTCATAGGTGAAGGACAGGTTGATTTTCATTCGATATTTAAAACGTTGGTGGATATTGACTACAGTGCTCCGCTTGTGATCGAGATGTGGGCTCAAAACGACAACTGGTTAGATGAGATTAAAGAAGCGAAGAATAAAATCCAGACTATTGCGAATAGTGTTGGCTTCGAGCTCTAAATTACAGCAAGACATACCCTAAGTCATTGGCGTTGTAGTGAGGTGACAAATGAGCGAGTCTAGGCAAATAATGTCGCTATCGTCGCTAACAACGATGCAACGCTGGTACGACGGGTATGAAGCACTTTAATGTAGCCTGTAATCAATTTGAAACGCAACCTTAAGAGAGTCATAACATGACCATTGTAAGAACGGCATTTTTTGAAGCGGAATTAACTGAAGCACAAAAACAAGATTTTTATCAATACATGGAAAAAGAAGTGGTGCCAATTATTCGGACATTTCCTAATAACCAAGGTGTTGTGGTTAATAAGCCTGAAATGATAGAAGCAGAAAGTCAGAAAAACTTATTGATGATGATGCAACACAGCTATGAAGATCAATCGGTAATGGAATCTGCATTGAATTCTGATGCAAGGTTAGCCAGCATGCATGCAACCAAAGTTATTATTGAAAAATACGATATCAAAGTGCATCACATTAACTTTATTCGTGATTAAGCAAAGATTTAACACCAAAAAGCAGAAGCATGTGAAGTGCCTTCTGCTTTTTTTTGACCTGAATGTGAGGTTCTAGATTGATTAGGTTCAAAAATCGAGATTCAGCCCTAACGCTATTATCATCTGTCTTTTTTATATGGGGCTTTATTACTGTAGCCAGTAATTCTTTGATTCCTCATTATAAACAATTGTTTAATCTGGATTATCAGACGGTAATGCTTTTTCTCATGTCATTTTTTATTACACGGATAGTGACTTCATTACCTATTTCATTTTTGATGGAAAAAATAGGCTATAAAAGAACGCTAAAGTATTGCCTATATTGGTGCTTTTTCGGCTGCTTAGCGATGGCCTATTTTGTCCAAACAGAAACGTTGACGTTGACGTTGCTCGGTATTTTACTTATGGCATCTGGAATATCGTCTATCCAAGTGGTGAGCTCTCCCTACGTATCGTTGCTTTCGACACCGGATCAAAGCATGCGTAGGCAAAGTATTGCAACAGCATCCAACTCCATTGGAACCGTTCTAGGTCCGGTTGTGTTGAGCTCAATTATTCTCATTGCAAGTACCTTAGGGGTTGTGAATACTGGGCAACAAATTTCCATACTGTTTTTAGTTATCGCTGTCTATTTTTTAGGATTGATGATCTGTTTTAGAACGATTGAGTTACCCGATATTAAACCGAGTGCTAGGGTTGGATTTTTTAGTGGGTTATTCATTTTATTAAAGCGACCACGTTTTCTGAAAATAGCGGCCGTACTTCTGCTATATGTTGGGATGGAGGTGTGTTTTGGCACTTTTACGATTACTTATTTAGCAGACGAACAATTTGGTGGGTTAGGGTTAGTGCGAGCGACGCAGTTTATTGCGCTTTATTGGGCATGGATGTTTTTTGGACGATTTGTTTTTGCAAAATACGGACATCGAGCTCATAGCTTTCGTCTATTCACTATTATGTGTCTACTGGCGATTGTGGTTTGTTTGATTGCGACACAGGTAACAAGTGTATTTGTGGGGTATTTGATGATAATGGTGGGTCTGTTTAATTCCGTTCTTTATCCCATTATATATGCACAAGCACTTCGTGCGTCAGGAAGTTATAATTCTCAGGGTGCGGCGATACTTATTATGTGCACAATGGGTGGTGCTATTTTGCCTTTGATACAGGCCATTGGCATAGATAAGTATGGTTTGAGTACCAGTTATTGGATACCCGCAATAAGCTATGTGATTATGATTGGGTTGTTTAGAGAAAACCTAAAGAATCAGACATAATGATGTGATCGGGGTGATTATTTACAATAATCCGTTTTCGATTGCTTTAAACCGTAAATGATTAGACCCAAACTGACGCTAATAATAAGGTAGTTACCGTCAACACAATGGACAATTTGGTAAAGAACAATACTTCATTTGCTGCCGATGATATTAGGCGGTTAAGAGCGCTTGTTGTTGTCATTGTATGGTTGGTTAAGATTGTCGTATTCATGTATATTTTCCGATAAAATGTGATTTGAATCACATTATGATTGAAAGTGTGATTGCGGTCAAGTTAATGGTGTAATTACAGGTGCAAAGGTGATTAAGTACCAAATCAAATTTATTCGTATGAGTGAAATATTTGTAAGGTTATGTATTTTCTTTGTATACAGCTCTCTATACGGTATTGAAACTCTAGCTCCAAAATTCGATCTATCTTATATTTAGTGTAGGAATTGAACATAGGATATAAATTCATGGGAATAGAAGAGCGATTATCAAAGGTCGAAGCATTACCTAGAATTAAGCAAGTTTTGCAAGATGCGCTTAATATCGTCAATCAGGACGAATTCGATTTTGATGAGCTTGCAATCAAATTGTCTATGGACCAACTTCTCAGTACAAGCATGTTGAGGATGGCTAATTCTGCACAATTTGGCGGGCGAAGAGAGATCTCATCGCTTAATGAAGCCATCGTGAGGCTTGGTGAAGACAACGTTCGCACCCTTGTTCGTTCTTCTGTTTTATCAATGGCTTTCCCTGTGATTAAAACCATCAGCTTGAAAGATTATTGGTCGAAAAATTTTGAGATATCCATGATAGCCAGCAAGATTGGTGTTATTGCGGGATTGGATAAAAACGAGGTTTTTACGACGGGAACTCTGCATAATATCGGTGAGTTAATGATTCATGCGAATCTGCCTGATGAAGCCCAAATAATGGTCGATCGGATCGCGAAGGGAGAAGACCCATATCGGGTTCAAGAGGAGTTGTTGAATACAACCGTGCCTTACTTAGGGGCTAGACTTGCTCACGCTTGGAACTTTCCGCCTCAAATGGTCGAGGCTATTTTCTTTTTGCCTAATCCTGAAAAAGCAAAGCTATCACCAACACTCGCTTATACGATTCGTTTAGCTAGTGATCTTCACAATGTTTGGGACTCACTGATTAAAGAAGATGATAAGCTGACCTTTATCTCATCTCACCCGAGCGCTATTGCATTGAAATTGGACAAAGACGTTATTCCGACGATTGATGGTGTCCGTGGTAAAGGCTTTGAGCTAGCTTATAAGATGTTTGCATAGATTTATAGTCGAAGAATGAAAAGCCATTTTAAATGGAGAGGTGTGATTCGGTTCATATACTCTCCTCTCAACACTCCGTTCTAATCACTCTCTTTTGTCATTGGCAACAGGGTGTTATATATGATAGCTAAATGTCAGAGTGTAAAATTAATGCTTACTCTTTAATTGTTGCACAAGTAATCCGATGACGATCATCACGAGCCCCACCAAGGTTGATAGATGTATTTCTTCGCCGATGATATAGGCAAGTAAGAGTAACGAAATAAACGGAGAGATAAAAATTAGATTACTGATTCTCGCCGTATTTTCGGTGGATTTTAGTGCAGAGATCCAGAGAACAAAGGTAATTCCCATTTCAAATAGTCCGACATAAGTAACGGCTAGCCATCCTTTTATACTCATATCCCATGAAGACTGTTCATAAAAACAAAGAGCGACAGCAAAAGGCAAGGCAACAACAAAGCCTAAAAAGACGCCAATGACCGGGTCGGCTTTGTTTTTAGCATTGAGAATCCAGTAGCCGGACCAAAGTAGCGTTGATAATAATGCCAAGCCAACACCGAGCGGGCTATCAAAATCAAGTGCCAGTAAATCTCCCTTTGTGGCAATAATCACAACACCGAAGTAACCAAGCGCGCACGCCAACCAATCTTGTTTTTTTATTTTTTGACCGAGAAAAACAGCAGCCATCAACGTTAATGTAATCGCCCAACTGTAGTTTAATGGCTGCGCTTGTGAGGCTGGCAGTAACTCATAGGCTTTAAAGAGAATTAAGTAATAAGCCAATGGATTGATGAGCCCAAGGATGACGAAATAGAGTGGATTGGAGAAGAAGGTAGTGAATATCTGATTCACTTTTCCTTGGAAATAACAGAGTGAGAATAAGGTTACCGCAGAAACAAAGCTCGCCACAGTCAACATTTGAATAGGTGTAAATTCTTGCAAGGTTATTTTAAAAGCGGTGGCAACTGTTGACCAAAGCATGACAGCAGCAATACCAAATCCTAAAGCGCGACGTTCATTTATCATGTAGATTTTTGTTTTGTTCAAATGGACTTGGATAGTAGCATTTCTTGAATTTTGAATCTTTGCGTAATTATTTTTCAAACCACGAAATTTAACGCCAACAAACCTTTCCTAGATTCAACAAATGAAATGCCCAATATTCCAACGGTTTTTAGGTTCAAGAATCAATAAATTTAACCTGTACCGAATGACTGGACATTTATCCAGTACACACTTACCATTTGTCCAGCATTCAAAGGATTAAGACTGACATTATGCAGTGGATTATAGAAAATCAAGAACTCGTTATTACTATTCTCTCTAGTGGTATTTTTTCGGCATTTATTGTCGGTTGGTGGATAAAACAGAAGTATCAATTTCAGATCCAGTTGCTAAAACAACAAGCGGAAGCCGAACAAAACCTGCTTAGATCTAAAAATGAGCAACTTGAGATGAGCATTCAACGAGCTCAAACAGAATTAGAGCAATTGGATATTGCCAGAGATAAAGCGGCGCATGAATTAACACAAACTCATGGTCAGTTAATGGCTGCTATGGAGAATTTACGCTACTTTGATTCGGTAAAAAAAGAACGTTTGAGGTTTTCTCAACTACTTGAACTTGCCAGAGAAGAGATATCACAAAGAAAAGCGGAATTAAGAGAGCAACAAGCAAGGCATCAAGAAGAAAGTAAGGCCGTTCATGAAAAGGTCGAACTATTGGAGAAGGCAGAGCAGCGTCTAAAGCAGGAGTTTGAACAGCTCGCTAATAACCTTTTTGATGCCAAGACGGCGAAAGTTGATCAACAAAATAAACAAAGTCTTGAAGGGCTACTCACACCGTTGAAAGAACAGTTAGAAGGCTTTAAAAAGCAGGTAACAGACAGCTATGGTATGGAAGCCAAAGAGCGGCACACGCTTGTTCATGAAATTAAAAGCTTACAAAAACTCAATGAGAAAATGACGAAAGAAGCCGTCAATTTAACCCAGGCCTTGAAAGGTGACAATAAGCAGCAAGGTAATTGGGGTGAGGTGGTTTTGGCTCGAGTGTTAGCTGAATCTGGTTTGCGAGAAGGACATGAATATCAAACACAAGTTAGTCTTCAAGATGACGCGGGTAAGCGCTATCAACCGGATGTAATTGTGTACCTTCCTCATGAAAAGCAGGTAATTGTTGACTCAAAAATGGCCTTGGTTGCCTATGAAAGGTATTTTAACGCTGAATCAGATGCAGATAAACAACAGGCGATAAGCGATCACTTATTCGCGTTACGTGCACATATCAAAGGCTTAAGTCTTAAAGACTACCAGCACCTAAAAGGCATACAGAGCCTCGATTATGTATTAATGTTTATTCCGGTAGAACCTGCTTTTCAGGTCGCGATTGAGGCTGACCCAAGCCTAGTAAAAGATGCGATGGAAAATAATATCATTTTAGTCAGTCCCACAACCTTGTTGGTGGCGTTAAGAACGATAGATAACCTTTGGCGTAATGAAAGGCAGAATCAAAATGCAAAAGTGATCGCGGATAGAGCAAGTAAACTTTATGACAAGTTAAGACTTTTCGTTACCGATATGGAATCGGTAGGGCAGTCATTAGACAAAGCGAATCAGAATTACCAAGGTGCAATGAATAAACTGGCTACGGGTCGAGGAAATGTAATCCGGCAGGCAGAAAGCTTCAAAGAGTTAGGTGTGGAAGTTAAGCGCTCAATACCAACAAGTATTATTGAGTTAGAACAAAATTGCCTAACGGAAGCGTCGTCAAAAGAAAGACATCAGGCAGAGGATAAAGTAAACTGACGGTCCGCAATTCCTACTAGTTTGTGAAAAACACACACCGTATTCATATTGCTTATTTGCGGAGTTAGAATTGACTTAATGTACGGATGTATTTCTAATTAAGACTGAATGTATTGAATATTTTAAAGCAACAAAGCTGTTGTTAAGGTATTGCAGAAGAGGAACACAATGACCGATATAAGCCTAAATGAAAACTCAGCGATACCATCAGATGAGACGACACACTTTGGTTTTAAAACGATAGCCAAAGATGATAAAGTCGCCAAAGTAGCGGAAGTATTCCACTCTGTAGCAACGAAATACGACATTATGAACGATTTAATGTCAGGCGGTGTTCACCGTGTCTGGAAGCGTTTTACTATTGATTGTAGTGGAGCAAGACCTGGTCAAAAAATTCTAGACCTTGGTGGTGGTACCGGTGATCTGACGGCAAAATTTTCTCGCATTGTTGGTGAACAAGGTCATGTCATTCTTGCGGACATAAATAACTCAATGTTGAATGTAGGCCGTGACAAACTACGTGATGTTGGTGTTGTTGGTAATGTGCATTATGTACAAGCAAACGCCGAAGATCTGCCTTTTCCTGATGACTATTTTGATTGCATTACAATTAGCTTTTGTTTGAGAAACGTAACAGACAAAGATAAAGCATTGCGTTCGATGTTTCGTGTACTTAAGCCGGGTGGACGATTACTCGTGCTTGAGTTCTCTAAGCCAGTATTAAAACCATTATCTAAGATTTATGATACTTACTCATTCCATTTGTTACCTAAACTGGGACAGTTGATAGCGAATGATTCAGAAAGCTATCGATATCTGGCTGAGTCTATTCGTATGCATCCAGATCAAGAAACACTCAAAGATATGTTGGATGATGCTGGTTTCGAGCAAACCAGCTATTACAATCTAACGGGCGGTATTGTTGCTTTGCATCGCGGCTACAAATTCTGAAGTTGAGGTAACTAATGCTTGAGCTAGGTTTGACGGATCAAATTGCTACAGCAGCAATAGAAACCACGATTAATACTCTGATTAAAGACAACCCTGAACATGGGCGACGCTTAAACCGTCTTAAAGGAAAGGTGTTGCAAGTTCATCTTATTGAATTAAAAAAAACACTTACTTTCGTTTTTAGTCAGCAAGTTGATGTGTTAACGCATTATGAAGGTTCGCCAGATTGCTACCTTTCTCTTCATTTAACCGTGCTTACACAGCTTAAAGACCAAAACAATATCACTCGCTTGATCAAGCAAGAAAAAATTGAGCTTGAAGGTGATTTGAAATTGGCTCAGCAATTCTCTCAATTAATGAACGATTGTAAACCCGATCTTGAGGAGTGGATGTCCAGAGTGACGGGTGATATTTTCGCTCATACCGTTGTACAAGGTGTCAAAGACACGAGTGCTTGGGTTAAGAAACAAGCGAATAGGCATCATAGTCATGTAGCACAAATACTGACAGAAGAGTGGAAAGTCGCACCGAGTCCACTGGAAATTGCCAACTTTTGCAATCAGATCTCAGACGTTGAGAGCCGTGCTGCCAAACTAAATAAACGCTTTACTCAATTGTTGGAGAAAGCATGAAACCAGCAGAGTTACAACGCCTGTACCACATCACTAAAGTTCAGTTAGAGTATGGTTTGGATGAATTAATTCCTGAACATGAACTGACTAAAACCCCCTTGCTTGCCCGTAAAGCGCTTTTTTGGATCAAGAACAAGCATCAAGACAAAGCGCTTGGCGTTAGGCTACGTTTAGCGCTCCAAGAGTTGGGGCCAGTTTGGATTAAGTTTGGTCAGATGATGTCGACTCGTCGAGATCTTTTTCCTCCTCATTTAGCCGATCAACTTGCTCTTTTGCAAGATCGAGTAGCACCATTTGATGGTCAGGAAGCAAAGGACCAAATGGAAAAAGCGCTAGGAGGAAAACTAGAAAATTGGTTTACGGACTTTGATATTGAGCCGCTAGCCTCCGCATCAATTGCTCAGGTCCATACTGCAAAGCTAAAAGATAGCGGTAGAGAAATCGTACTCAAGATCATACGCCCAGATATTCGTCCAGCAATTGATGCGGATATTAAGTTGATGTATCGAATGGCGAAGATCGTCGCTAAAGCGACACCCGAAGCTAGGCGCTTAAAGCCAGTAGAAGTGGTACGAGAGTATGAAAAAACGCTAATTGATGAATTAGATCTTCGTCGAGAAGCCGCTAACGCAATACAGCTAAGACGGAATTTTGAAGGGAGCGAAGAGCTCTATGTTCCTGAGGTTATGACTGATTTCAGTAGTGAAGCTTTAATGGTATCTGAACGTATTTACGGTATCCAAGTTTCTGATATTGAAGGGTTAGAAGCGAACGGCACTAATATGAAGTTGCTCGCGGAACGCGGTGTTAGCGTTTTCTTTACCCAAGTTTTTCGTGACAGCTTTTTTCATGCAGATATGCACCCCGGTAATGTGTTTGTGAATCCTGAGCATGCTGAGAATCCACAATGGATTGGCCTTGATTGCGGGATCGTAGGTACGTTAAACACAGAAGATAAACGTTATCTTGCCGAAAATTTTCTTGCCTTTTTTAATCGCGATTACCGTAAAGTCGCGGAGCTTCATGTCGATTCCGGTTGGGTACCACCAGACACCAACCTACAAGAGTTTGAATTTGCTATTCGCATTGTATGTGAACCTATTTTTGCTAAGCCGCTGTGTGAAATCTCTTTTGGTCATGTGTTATTGAATCTATTCAATACCGCTCGCCGTTTTAATATGGAAGTACAACCGCAGTTGATCCTGTTACAAAAAACGTTACTCTATGTTGAAGGTTTGGGTCGGCAGCTTTACCCACAGTTAGATTTGTGGGATACCGCTAAACCATTTTTAGAAAAGTGGATGGCCAATCAAGTTGGACCCCAAGCGGTCGTTAATGCGATCAAAGAAAAAGCGCCGTTTTGGGCGGAGCGATTACCTGAACTTCCTGAATTGCTTTACGACAGCCTTAAGCAGGGCAAAGCAATGAATCACAAAATGGAGCAGCTTTATACTGGCTATCGAGCGACGAAGCAACAACATGCTAAAGGGATATTAACCTTTGGTGTTGGCGCGACATTGGTTGTTTGTTCAGCGATTCTATTGCTAAGTCCGTATCAGGATATTGCTATTGCTTCCGCTGTCACTGGTGTTTTGTGTTGGTTAGTAAGCTGGCGCATACACAGCAAGTAGAATAAAAATCGACGCTGAAAAGGAGGTGTATATTGTTAATAAACGTTTACATTCCTTTTTAATCGTTAACATTAAGGAATATATCAATTCTTAATCTACCCATGTGTAGGTAGTGGTGTTGTTGAGGTCACATTTTGCTTGCTTAATTTACGTGTACGCGGTAAATAACAAGTAAACTAGCACACTTATTTATAGTCTTATTGTATAACCCGAGGTATTGGAAAATGGGCGGTATTAGTATTTGGCAGTTGCTTATCATAGCAGTTATCGTTGTTTTACTATTTGGAACTAAAAAGCTACGCAACATGGGTGGTGATTTGGGTTCTGCAGTAAAAGGATTTAAAAATGCCATGAGTGACGAAGACGCGGCGAAAAAAGAAGCCAAAGACGCAGACTTCGAACAGCAAAATTTAGAGCAGAAGTCAGAACAGGCTTCTACTGAAGAAGTTAAAAAAGACAAAGAGAAGGTCTAATTAGTGTTTGATATCGGTTTTTGGGAACTGGTATTAATATCTGTCGTAGGTTTAGTAGTCCTTGGTCCAGAGCGTTTACCTGTTGCGATACGCAGTGTTTCAAAATTTATCAACAGCGCAAAGGCAATGGCAAATGGGGTAAAAGATGAACTTACCCACGAGCTGAAAATTCAAGAATTACAAGATAACCTTAAAAAAGCCGAGAAAATGGGGATGGAAGATCTCGCCCCTGATCTAAAAGCATCAGTTGAAGAACTGAAAAAAGCGGCGGCAGATGTTCAAAGACCTTATGCTACAGAGTCTAAATCAACGGATCCCGCTCAACCTGAAAAGGTGAAGGCCGTGAAAGTTGATGTACCTGAAGAAAAAAAGCCAGACTGATTTGGCTTCATTTTGATAGAGCTGCCGCAAGTGCAGCTCTTTCTGTTTTTCCATTTAGAGGTTAAATATGGCATCAGCCGAGCAAACCCAACCTTTGATTAGCCATCTACTAGAGCTGAGAAATCGCCTTTTAAGAGCACTATTGGCTGTACTCTTTATATTTGTTGGTTTAATTTATTTTGCCAGTGACATTTATGTGTTTGTTTCGTCTCCATTAGTTGATCGTCTGCCTGAAGGGGCTACGATGATAGCAACAGACGTCGCTTCTCCCTTTTTTACGCCACTTAAATTAACGCTGATAGCGTCTATATTTGTTGCTGTACCTTATATTTTGCATCAGGTATGGGGATTTGTTGCTCCGGGCTTGTACAAACATGAACGTAAGTTAGTTATGCCGCTTATGTTTTCAAGTTCGCTGCTTTTTTATTGTGGCGTTGCATTCGCCTATTATGTTGTTTTCCCACTTGTTTTTAGTTTTTTTACTGCTATTTCGTTAGGCAGTGTAGAGTTCGCTACTGATATTTCGAGTTATTTAGACTTTGTTCTTGCCCTGTTTTTTGCATTTGGTATCGCATTTGAAGTACCTGTTGCAATTATATTGCTATGTTGGACTGGTGCCACAAACCCAAAGAGCCTTGCGGAGAAACGTCCGTATATTGTTGTTGCCGCTTTTGTATTCGGGATGATGTTAACGCCACCCGATATGATTTCACAGACACTGCTCGCGATTCCAATGTGTATATTGTTTGAAGTGGGGTTGTTTTTCGCTCGTTTCTATATAAAAAAAGACGACGATGAAAGTAGTGAAGAGGAAACAGAGGCTTAATATACTGAAAGCGAGTGGTGTACTACTCGCTTTTTTACTATTGTCTTTCCAAGATCCAAGATCCAAGATCCAAGATTCAAGATTCAAGATTCAAGACTCAGCTTAAATAGTTGTTTAGCATTCTCCGTGGTTAAACGGTCTACTTCCTCAATATCCAACGCCCTTAGTTCAGCCACTCGTTTCGCGACTAATGCGGTATATGATGGTTCGTTACGTTTACCTCGATGTGGCACTGGTGCAAGATACGGACAGTCGGTTTCTAGAATGACATAGTCTAGGTCTAAGCTTGGAATTACTTTGTCCATACCACCATTCTTGAATGTTGATACCCCGCCTAATCCAAGATGAAATCCGAGTTCGTTAATCGCCTTTGCTTCGTCAATACTGCCACCAAAGCAATGAAATACACCGGATAAAGAACCATCCTGTTCACTGCGCAATAAATGAAGCGTTTCTTCAATTGAATCTCTAGTATGGATGACAACAGGTAACGACATCTCTTTCGCCCAGTTTAGTTGGGTAATAAAGGCGTATTCCTGTTCGGCTTTGTAGGTTTTATCCCAATAGAGGTCAATTCCTATCTCACCAACTGCAATAAAATTGTGCTTTTCAAACCAAGAGTGAATCGTTGCTAGAGTCTGTTTTACCTCTCCATTTACATAACATGGATGTAACCCCATCATTGAGCGACAAACATCAGCATATTGCGCCTCAGTGGCCAGCATGGGCTTGATAGAGTCTAGGTCAATATTAGGCAATAAAATAGTATCTATCCCCTGACTTAACGCCCTATGAATGACTTCTTCACGGTCGTTGTCAAATTCGGAAGCGTATATGTGGGCATGGGTATCTATCATGATTGTATCTCTATTATTCCGAGTTTAGGTGATTGAATAAATTCCTCTCAGTATATATTGAATTTGTGCTCTAGAGAGAATTTCTACCGCATTAAGCTCCTATCCAATATCGACAATGATATAATACAAACTGTACATTGATTGATAAAAACGAATTATTGTCTAGGAGAGCCAAGTGTCTGTTTCTATTAAAGGTGAATTTCCAGTACGACGTATGCGTCGTATGCGTAAGCACGATTTTAGTCGCCGTTTAATGGCCGAAAATCAGATAAGTGCGAGTGACCTTATCTACCCGATGTTTATATTGATGGGTAAAAATCGACGCGAAGCCGTTGATTCGATGCCAGGCGTAGAGCGTTTATCAATTGATTTGATGTTAGAGGAGGCTCAGTTACTTGCTAAATTGGGTGTGCCCGCTATCGCATTATTTCCTGTGGTTAATCAAGACGTCAAAAGTTTATGCGCGCAAGAGGCGTATAACTCGGAAGGATTAGCACAACGAGCAGTGAGAGCGTTAAAAGAACACGTGCCGGAAATAGGTGTGATTACTGATGTTGCTCTGGATCCGTTCACGACACACGGACAAGATGGCATCATCGATGAAGCCGGTTATGTCATGAATGAAGAAACAACAGACGTTTTAATCAAGCAGGCGCTTTCTCATGCAGAAGCCGGTGCTGACGTTGTTGCACCTTCAGATATGATGGATGGGCGAATTGGTCGTATCCGAGAAGCTTTGGAAGAGGCGGGATACATTCACACCCAAATAATGGCTTATTCTGCTAAGTACGCGTCGAACTATTACGGTCCATTTAGAGATGCCGTCGGATCAGCGTCAAATCTGAAAGGTGGTAATAAGAAAAATTATCAGATGGATCCTGCGAACAGTGATGAAGCATTACATGAAGTTGCAATGGATATCAATGAAGGTGCCGATATGGTGATGGTTAAACCCGGTATGCCTTATTTAGATATTGTTCGACGAGTGAAGTCTGAACTGAAAGTTCCTACATTCGCCTATCAAGTATCTGGCGAATATGCAATGCATAAAGCGGCTATTCAAAATGGTTGGTTAAAAGAGAAAGAGACCGTAATGGAGTCATTGCTGTGCTTTAAGCGCGCAGGAGCGGATGGTATTTTGACCTATTTTGCCAAAGACGTAGCACTTTGGCTTGCGGAAGATAATGCCAAAGCGAAAGAAAGCATCAGCGAGTAACCTCTACTTAATCGCTTAAAAATTAAAAACGGAGTCAAATGACGCCGTTTTTTTGTTTTAATGCCTGATTAATTGGATTTAGCGCTTGTCTATACAAAGTTTTTTCAAATAACTCTTGCAATGCGAATGAGAATGGTTATTATTACCATGTCTTCAGGAGATGATTCACTGTTTACCAAAGTAGTTGAATTTTATCTCTTATTGACACGACATTGCTCACATTGCTTCCAGTGTATTAGGCTATTAGGAAAAGCAGGATCCGATTCTGCTTGTACTAGTTATGCTAAGCGACATCTCTTGATGTCGCTTTCTTTTTTTAAGTCATACCGAATCCCATCTTTGTACAATACCGCTAGTTGAAAATAATTATCTTTTGTCCTATCGAGAACTTTTCCACAATTAAGGATCATTTTTTGATCTTTAACTTCTCAAGTTGTTTCCATTTAATCCGTTGATATTTAAGGTTTTTATGTGAATAAAATAGTAAATTCGCATGGATTTTTTTTAAGCGATCAGAAAGTACAAACAGACTTATCCACAGAAAACTTGATATGTTCTTGCAAATAACAGCCGCATAGGTTTCGTTATCTGAATGGATAATAATGACCTTTCATGGCATTCTAAGTGAATAACTTTTCCCTGTTCTGGATTACAATCTCATGGCAAGCATTCCTGAAAACCCACTGATACTTATCGATGGCTCTTCTTATCTTTACCGTGCATTTCACGCATACCCCGATTCTATGAGTAATGGAGATATTCCAACTAATGCCGTTTATGGTGTAGTTAACATGCTGCGAAGTATGATGCGTCAATTTTCTACTGAAAAAATAGTCGTCATATTCGATGCCAAAGGAAAAACGTTTCGAGATGATTTGTATCCAGAATACAAAGCTAATCGACCTTCTATGCCGGACGAATTGCGCTGTCAGATAGAGCCTCTTTATAACGTAATAAGAGCAATGGGATTACCGTTAATATCTATTCCCGGAGTGGAAGCTGATGATGTAATAGGTACGTTGTCTTCTCAGGCATCTGCAGCGGGTATGCCAGTACTTATTAGTACTGGCGATAAAGACATGGCACAGCTTGTTGACGAAAATGTAACCCTGATTAACACCATGACTAATGTTGTGATGGACAGGGAAGGTGTCATTGAGAAATTTGGTATCCCTCCTGAACTAATTATCGATTATCTTGCGCTAATGGGGGATAAGGTTGATAACATTCCAGGCGTTCCCGGTGTAGGTGATAAAACGGCAACGGCACTTTTACAAGGAATCGGTAGTGTCGATGAGATATACAATAATTTAGACGGTATTGCGGCACTGGGCTTCCGTGGTTCTAAAAACATGGCTAAAAAGCTTATCGATAACAAAGAAAATGCATATATGTCTTATGAACTCGCCACTATTAAGTTAGATGTTGAGTTAGAAGAGACACATGACTCTTTACTAAAACAAGAACCAAATCGTGATGAGTTGATAGAACTTTATGGCAAACTTGTATTCAAGGCATGGTTGAATGAGTTATTAGATGGTGGAACTGGCGTCGTCGAAGCTGATGATAAGTCTGGTCGTGCTGCAGGGGCATCGACAGGCAGTAATACCACTTCTACTCTAGATAACAGTGCGGTAAAGATAGACAGAAGCCAGTATGAAACGATTTTGAGCGCAGAGAGTTTTCACCAATGGTTAGAGAAACTGAAAGAGTGTGATCTCTTTGCATTCGATACTGAAACCGACAGTTTAGACTATATGGTAGCTAATCTTGTTGGGCTTTCATTTGCCGTTGAAGAAGGCATTGCTGCGTATGTACCTCTTACTCATGACTACATGGACGCACCAGAGCAGTTAGATAGAGAATGGGTGTTATCACAACTCAAACCAATCTTAGAAGATGATAGCCGTAAAAAGGTCGGTCAAAACCTAAAATATGATGCCAGTGTTTTGGCTCGATATGATATTGAAATGAAAGGTATCAAACATGACACAATGTTAGCTTCTTACGTTTATAACAGCGTTGGTGGCAGGCATGATATGGACAGCTTGGCACTTCGATTTCTGCAACACAGTTGTATTTCGTTTGAGGCGATAGCCGGTAAAGGAAAAAAACAACTTACGTTCAACCAAATAGATATAGATCAGGCTTCACCATATGCAGCAGAAGATGCAGACGTGACATTGCGTCTGCATAATCGTATATACGCTGAAATTGAGAAAGATGAAAAGATTAAATCGGTATATGAAGAAATAGAGATACCGCTTGTGCCTGTACTCTCTCGCATAGAAAGAACCGGAGTTTTTATTGATGATATGTTGTTATCCGCACAGTCTCAGGAAATTGCTGTTCGTTTAGATGAATTAGAAAAAGAGACGTATGAAATCGCAGGTCAGGAGTTTAACTTAAGCTCACCTAAGCAGTTGCAAGCGATCTTGTTTGAGAAGATGGGGCTTCCAGTCGTAAAGAAAACACCGTCGGGTGCGCCTTCAACAAATGAAGAGGTTCTTCAAGAGCTCGCTCTTGATTACCCATTACCAAAACGAATCTTAGAGTATCGTGGACTCGCTAAGCTGAAATCAACTTATACTGATAAGCTGCCTAAAATGATCAATGCTGAAACTGGCCGGGTGCATACCTCTTATCATCAGGCTGTGACAGCAACTGGTCGTCTTTCATCAACTGATCCAAACTTGCAAAATATCCCCATTCGAAATGAAGAAGGTCGTCGTATACGCCAGGCATTTGTTGCGCCACATGGGTGGAAAATATTGGCAGTCGATTACTCCCAAATAGAACTTCGTATTATGGCTCACCTTTCTGGTGATAAAGCCTTATTAGATGCCTTCAAAAATGGGAAAGATATCCATGCAGCAACGGCGGCGGAAGTGATGGGAGTTAGCATTGAAGACGTGAGTAGTGAGCAACGTCGACGTGCTAAAGCCATTAATTTTGGATTAATATATGGCATGAGCGCTTTTGGTCTGGCTAAGCAACTTGGTATACCTAGACACGAAGCTCAAGACTATATGAATACTTATTTCGAACGCTACCCAGGTGTTTTGCAATATATGGAAGACACACGTTCACAAGCATCGGTTCAAGGCTACGTAGAGACAATATTCGGTCGAAAACTGTACCTTCCAGAAATTAAATCTCGTAATGGTATACGTAGAAAAGCAGCAGAACGAGCGGCTATCAATGCGCCGATGCAAGGGACCGCTGCGGATATTATTAAAAAAGCGATGTTGTTGGTCGATAATTGGGTTCAGTCTGAGGGTGATGGAAAAGTGCGTTTGCTTATGCAGGTACACGATGAATTGGTATTTGAAGTGAAAGAGAGCGTATTAGCCGAAATTGAAATAAAAATACAGAATTTGATGGAATCGGCGGCAGAAATAAATGTCCCCTTAGTGGCTGATGCGGGTCATGGTGATAACTGGGACCAGGCTCACTAGACACTTTTTAACTAAATAAGACCTAAATACATGAGCCAGCGCACATTCGTTGGCTTTTTTTTATTCAAAATAAAGTAGTGTGATCTCAATCACTTATGTATTTTTGATAAAAAATGATGAAAATAAATTACAAAAACTATTTTCAAATATGATCGTTTGTTGTACAGTAACTCTCGTAGGGTACAGAGGTAAGATGTTCTATCTTTCAGACCTTTTGTTTCACGTTATTGGATTAGGCTAATTCAGCCGCCCCAGTCAATATTTGACTGGGGCGTTTTTTATTGCGGCAAAAAAAATATTGTCATTATAGTAAAACTCCCATTAATTCATTGTTTTAATAGGTTATAAATCCCCATCACTAGTTTGAATATATGACTGCGCCTTTACTTTTATTTTGTTGTAAATTCTTATTGAGCGAAAGAAAATCAGTGTCTGTTGAGATGATGAAATCTGAGTTCATATGTCAAGAAACGATTCAAACCCTCAGAAACTCTTTAAAGGTAAATCTTCAACGTGATGTGTTTGGATGAAATTAAGTTACATAAATGTTAATAAATAACTGAGTGCGACGTTTGGCGTTTGTTGAAAATTCGGTTTTTTGACGTTAGGTAAGTAGGAAACAGATAGGCAGTTGTAATGAAGGGAATGAGATACGAATATTCTACCGTTATCCCCACCCATTTCCGGTGGGGTTTTTTATTGTCTTCTATTCTGCGTCGTCTTCTGAACGTGCAGTATCTTCCTCGCTAGAAGCCTCTTCTGACACGGAAGTTTCTGCTGCCAGTTCTTCCAGCGCTAAAATCGCAGGGGCAAACCATATGTCGAGTTTAGCGCGTAGCTGGTCAACACCAATTCCCTTCAATGATGAAAATAGATCAACGGCGACATTGCCATCAAATTCTAATGCGTCTTTTTTGATCTTATTTAGTTGTGCTTTACGTGCACCACTTTTCAATTTATCCGCTTTAGTTAGCAAAACTTGTACAGGGATATTGCACTCTACAGCCCAATATATAAGCTGTTGATCGAGATCTTTCATCGGATGACGAATATCCATTAATACGACGAGACCTTTTAAACATTCTCGTTTTTGTAGATATTCACCTAAAGATTTTTGCCATTTCTTCTTTAGTTCGATAGGAACTTGTGCAAATCCATATCCAGGTAGATCAACGATATGACAGTGCTCTTGAACCTTAAATAGGTTAATTAACTGCGTACGACCCGGTGTTTTACTGGTCTTTGCTAAACTACGCTGGTTCGTCAAGCGGTTAAGTGCGCTAGATTTACCTGCATTTGATCGTCCAGCAAACGCAATTTCGATACCTTCGTCTTCTGGTAAGTGGCGAATATCGGGTGCACTAGTGATAAAATGCGTGTTTTGATAGTGAATTTTTGCGCTCAATGTTAACTCCATCTGACTTTATGTAGTCAGTTGATTGCTTTTTTGTTAAATTGTGTAAAATAACCGCTAAAGGGTAATAAAGTCGAATATTGTACCACGTCGTACCCAAAAAAACGTGGTACTGGAAGCCTAGGTCTGTCTTTTTATTCAGTTGTGTAAGTATGAAAAAAAGCAGAGCCTCATAATAATAATGGAATGTCATGAATAAATTAGCACTAATCTTGGGGCTGTTCGCCAGCTTCACTGTTTGGGCCCAAGGTAATGTCGAAGCTGGTAAAGCTAAATCTGCAACCTGTGTTGCTTGTCACTCTGCTGATGGAAATAGTCTAATCACGCAATACCCCAAAATAGCGGGTCAGCATGCAGGCTATTTAGAGAAGCAGCTTGCTGAGCTTAAACTCGGTATAGAAACTTCTGGAGAGAAAGGTAGGTACGATCCAATAATGAGCCCAATGGCTATGTCATTATCTGATCAAGATAGACAAGATTTAGCCGCATATTACTCATCTCTGCCTATCTCTGATAACTCAACGCCCGAAGATGTCGTTGAGCAAGGCAAGACGCTTTATCTTGCTGGTAATGCTGAGCGTGGTTTAACCGCTTGTGTCGCGTGTCATGGTCCAAGAGGTAATGGTACCGCATTGTCTGGATTCCCGAAAATTTCAGGTCAACATGCCGATTACATCAAAATTCAGTTAACCAAGTTTAGAGCAGGTGAGCGTAAAAATGATCTCAATGAGATGATGCGCGATATTGCAATGAAGCTGACAGATAAAGAGATAGATACGCTTTCAAAATATGTTGGTGGTTTGCATTAAATTTACATTTAACCACTAGCAAGTAAACGTATTAAATCTGATCCCTTAGCAAACTTTGTATTGCTGAGGGATTTTTTATACCTATTTTGCGTACAAGTTATATCAACCCCAACAAATAACGGTCAGCTGATATGGGTTCTATGAGGAAAACATAAATGTGAATGGTATTAGCACTATTTTTCTGGTGAAATAAGCTCCACTATTCCTTCCAATTCTGGTATGTTTCGCATCCCAATATGAGGATGTACCTATGCAGCCGTGTCCTTTGTGTGAAGATGAACACTCTCAACACTATTACAAAGACAAGAGAAGGGATTATTTTCAATGTATCCGGTGTCATCTTGTGTTTGTTCCAATGGTGCAACGGCTAGATACCGAATCCGAAAAAGCGATGTATGATCTGCATAACAATAATCCTTCTGATGAAGGTTATAGACGTTTTTTGTCGCGATTGTCAGATCCTCTAATGGAAAAAATTAGCCCGAACTCTACAGGGTTAGATTTTGGTTGTGGTCCGGGACCTGCTTTATCTATGATGCTGCAAGAATCGGGACACAATATGACGCTATACGATATCTACTACTATCCTGATAATAAGGTATTAGATAAAACGTATGACTTCATCACTGCCACAGAGGTAATAGAGCACCTCTATTACCCTAAAGATGTGTGGTATAAATGGTTGAATTTAGTTAAACCAAGTGGCTGGATTGGTGTTATGACCAAACTAGTAATAGACGTAGAAGCGTTTTCGAAATGGCATTATAAAAATGATCTTACTCACGTTTGTTTTTATAGCCGAAAAACTTTTCAGTACTTGGCCGAGCGGGATAAGCTCCAACTTGAATTTGTTGGTAATGATGTAATTTTACTGAGGAAACTCCAGTAATGAGTAGAAATAAAAGATCAAGACAACCTGGTTCTTCAGGTGAAGTAGAAGTAATCGTAACGCGAAATCGTAGCGAAGCGGATGTGGAAGGGCGTTTGCGTAAGCGTGTTAAAAAACGTAAAGGACTAAAAACTGGAACTCGTAACACCGACGCTGCAGAAAAAAAACAGAAAACGGCTGCGCAGCAGCGAGATCCTCGTTTAGGTAGTAAAAAGAAAATCCCATTGATTGTGGATTCAAAGAAAAAACTGAACAAGCAAGAACGTCGTTTATCTGCGGCGGAAGAACTTGAAACGCTAGAAAATGACGCCCAACTTAATGTTCTGTTAGACAGAATTGAGAATGGTGAGAAGCTCGGCACTGGTTTGCAAAGTTATGTGGATGAAAAGTTAGATCGGATTGAAATATTGATGAATCAACTTGGTCTTATGGAGCCTGAAGAGGAGCTGGAAGACGAAGATGAAGAAATTGTTATCGAACCGGTTTTAACAAAGAAGAAAAAGAGTGCAAGTTCGGACGAAGAACTTTTATCTCAGTTTGAAGGTCTAAACCTAAATGACTTTAAAGGATAAGAGATGGTGAGCGTAACCATAGTACTTATTATTGGTGGGCTAATTATTCTCGGTTTAGCATCCTATGCCATTTACCTGTGGTTACAGGTTAAGAAGCAAAAACAGCTAGAAAAAGAAGTAATGAATATCGCCATCGCTAAGCGGAATGCAAATATTTTTGATAGTGTAAATACCCTTTGTATGGCTGGTATTCAAGGTCAATGTGATCTGTCTGAAGTTAGTATTCGTGTGGTCTGTATTCTTGATTACATTCAAGGTGAAGCCCGTATCGATATTGAAAAAGAATACCCAGCACTTTTTGAGCTATATGAGATTGTCAAAGATATGGCTAGGGGTGATAAGAGACAAGAGTTAGTCAAACAAGATCGGATGAAACAGACGCTAGAACGACAAAAAGCGGAAGTTCGATTAGCGGATGACATAATAAAAGATCTTCAAAAACTGCAGATTCAAATACAACCTCTAAGTGCCTCTCCTACAGACACAGTGACCGCGAATAGATAGATTTTTGCTCACTCTTTCTTATCTAACCAGAAAGAGTGAGTGATCCTGTTATCAGTTCTGAACATTTCTTCAGCAAATTACTCCCGTTTATCTCTGTCTGTTGTAGTGATATGGCAGAATACGTGGTCAAAGTATGAAAACAAAATTTAATGGAACGCAATATTATGTCTAGTGAACAAATAGTTTGGGATCAAGCGATATTAGATAAGTATAACTATTCGGGACCAAGATATACCTCCTATCCAACAGCCTTAGAATTTCATGAAGCTTTTACCATTGCGGAATTTGATATGGCATGCCGTCAGTATCCTGAACGGCCCTTATCACTTTATATTCATATACCGTTCTGTCACAAGCTCTGCTACTACTGTGGCTGTAATAAAGTGATTACTCGGCATTCTCACAAGGCAGACGAGTATCTAGACGCGATAGAACATGAAATTCGCCAAAGGGCGTTCCTGTTAAACGAGCGTAGAGTGACTCAACTGCACTTTGGTGGTGGAACGCCGACGTTCTTAAGTAAAGAGCAGATGAGCCGTTTGATGGCTATTGTTCGAGGTGAATTTAATTTTGACCCTGATGCTGAGATTAGCATTGAGGTTGATCCTCGCGAAATTGAACTGGATATGCTTGATCACCTGCGTGGCGAAGGTTTTAACCGTTTAAGTATCGGTGTGCAAGATTTCAATAAAGAAGTTCAAAAAGTGGTGAATCGTGAGCAAGATGAAGCGTTCATTTTCGCCATGGTCGCACGCGCTAAAAAGCTTGGCTTTCGTTCAACCAACTTGGATCTGATTTACGGGTTACCATTGCAAACAAAAGAGTCGTTTGCTGTCACTTTAAAACAAGTGCTAGAGATGAAACCTGGTCGGTTGTCGGTATTTAACTACGCGCATATGCCAAATTTATTTGCTGCTCAGCGTAAGATAAATGAAGATCTGTTGCCATTAGCAGAGGTTAAGATGGATATCCTTCAGGATACTATCTCTACGCTGACTGGCGCGGGTTATCAGTTTATCGGTATGGATCACTTTGCATTGCCTGACGATGAGCTAGCCGTCGCTCAGCGTGAAGAAATATTGCACCGTAATTTCCAAGGTTACACTACGCAAGGAGAGTGTGATTTACTTGGCTTTGGTGTTTCCGCTATTTCAATGATTGGCGATACCTACGCGCAAAACCAGAAAGAACTTAAGAAGTACTACGCTCAAGTTGATGAGATGCGCCACGCATTATGGAAAGGCGTTTCTTTAGATTCTGATGACTTGATTCGTCGTGAGGTGATTAAAGCGCTTATTTGTAATTTCAAATTAGATAAGACACAAATCGAATCAATGTTTGACCTAACATTTAACGATTATTTTGCTGAAGATCTAAAGCTTCTACAGACGTTTGTTGATGATGAGTTGGTTGAAGTGACAGAAACGGATATTCGTGTTACCGCGCGAGGTCGTTTGCTTATTCGCAATATTTGTATGTGTTTTGATAAGTACTTGCGAGATAGAGCAAGACAACAGCAATTCTCACGAGTTATATAGCAAAGACTATTCGTCAAATTCCCGTTTTCGCTGGAATACTGTTCGGTTAGTACTCAAATCATTCGTCAAGATCCCCACTTTCGTGGGGATTTCGCTGTTTTTTGTGAGAATAGGTCGATTTTCGTAAAGGTTTTTTCTAATACCAGTTAAATTTCCAGCCCATGTTATTTCTTAGTTGATATCCAGCTCTTTCAGTTTACGAGTGAGCGTATTTCGCCCCCAACCAAGTACTTTTGCGGCTTCCTGCTTATGCCCATTGGTATGACTCAGTGCCGTTTTTAACAAGATACGCTCAAACTCAGGTAGTGCGTAGGCAAGTAATTCTGTTTCACCAGAGTTTAAAGCGGTTTGAGCCCAGTGTTCTAGTTGGGTTTGCCAACTTCCTGTTCCCCCGGTATTTGTCACGGTTTTTTCTTCAAGTAGCTCTGTCGGTAAATCTGAAGGTAATACTTCACTACCACTTGCCATAACGGTTAACCAGCGGCAGATGTTCTCTAATTGACGAACATTTCCCGGCCAAGCTAGGCGCTTAAGCGCATCGACGGTGCCTGAATGTAGAGACTTCATTTCTACGCCAAGTTCGTCTGCAGCACTTGCTAAGAAATGCAGAGTGAGTTTTTCTATGTCTTGTTTTCTATCTCTTAATGCTGGGATATGTACTCGAATAACATTGAGTCGGTGAAATAGATCCTCCCTAAAACCACCTTCATGAACTAATTGTTCAAGATTTTGGTGTGTTGCAGCAACAATTCTAACATCTACCTTAATAGCTTGGTGACCACCGACTCTATAAAACTGCCCATCGGCCAAAACACGCAGCAAACGTGTTTGAATATCAAGCGGCATATCGCCTATTTCATCTAGAAATAATGTACCACCATTTGCTTGCTCAAACCTGCCTTGACGGACATTATTCGCACCAGTGAAGGCCCCTTTTTCATGACCAAAAAGTTCTGACTCAATTAAGTCTTTAGGTATGGCGGCCATGTTGAGCGCAATAAAAGGTTTTGTTGCTCTTGGGCTGTGTCGGTGGAGAGCGTGGGCAACAAGCTCTTTACCTGTACCAGACTCGCCATTGATGAGCACTGAAATAGAAGAGCGGGACAATCGACCAATTGCTCTGAATACTTCTTGCATCGCGGGTGCTTCACCAATGATTTCTGGTGTTTCGCTAGCAAACGTATCCCCGGTCGCGGTCTCTTTTTTCTGTTCGTGGCTATGAATAATTGCTCTTTCAACTAAGGTGAGAGCTTCATCGATGTCAAATGGCTTAGGTAGATATTCAAATGCCCCTTTTTGATAGGCATTTACCGCAGCATCCAAGTCTGAATGTGCCGTCATTATTATGACTGGGAGTTCAGGGTAGCGAGTATGAACCTGATTAAGCAGGTCCAGACCATCGATACCCGGCATACGTATGTCGGATACCAGCACATCTGGGGTTTCACGTTCCAGTGACATCAAGACACTCTCTGCATCTGCAAATGTCTCACACTTGATATTGGCAGACGACAGTGTTTTTTCCATTACCCAACGGATGGAACTATCGTCATCAACAACCCAAACATATCCTTTACTCATACATATCCTTTACTCATATAGAGGCTTTCTTGCCTTTTCCTATCTCACATCCGTTAGATAGGGAGATAAATTGTAAATGTCGTTCGACCAGGCCAACTTTCTACATCTATTTTTCCATTGTGTTGGTCGATTAAATTTTGTGAAATTGACAGCCCTAATCCAGTTCCGCCATCTCTACCACTCACCATTGGATAAAAGAGCGTGTCTTGCAGATTTGTTGGAATGCCAGGTCCATTATCTATGACCTCAATTCGAGCGGCCAATTTATGACGTTGGCCATGGATATTGGCCTGATGCATGGTTCTGGTTTTAATAGTTATCCTTGCATCATCTTGATTAATCATCATTTGTGCCGCATTGCTTACAATGTTCAACATCGCCTGTTCTACCTGATCCGTATCCATCAGAATGTCAGGTAGACTGGGGTCATAATCCCTATCAATAGTGAGATTAGAACCTGACTCCAGTTCGACCAGTTGTCGTACTTTTTCTAATACAACATGCAAGTTTTCGTGTTCTTTTTTTCCTGGTTTTTGAGGGCCAAGCAAGCGGTCAACAAGTGCTCTTAGACGATCCGCTTGCTCGATAATAATCTGTGTATATTCCGTTAAAGAAGGATCTGGGAGCATTTTCCCTAATAACTGAGCTGCACCTCTTAAACCACCTAAAGGGTTTTTAATTTCATGAGCCAATCCTCTCACGAGCAGCTTGGCGGCTTGTTGTTGTGCATGTTGATTTAGCTCTTGGCTTAAGCGACGTTGCTGACCAATTTTACGCATCTCTATAAGTAGCATTAATTGCTTATTCCAAGAGAGTGGGCTGGCGGTGACTTCTAACATTAGTGGCTTACCATCAATGATAAAAGTGACATCGCTATCCGTCATGCTTTGACCGCTTTGCAAAGGCTGAGTTAATAAAGCGATATCCATCGAGGCGTGTTGAATGAGCTGTGACAAAGACTTATCTATTATGCGTTTAGTACTTTGCGAAAATAACTGCTCTGTAGCCGGGTTGGCGTAACGAATGACTAGATTTTCATCAAGCATTAAGGTGGCGGTTACAATGTTATCCAATATGGCTGTTGAAAGCTCTGTTGTCACAATTTCCGACCTCGCTCTGCTCTATGATTGCACCTAGCACCAAAATGGTGCAACGCTAAGTTCAGTATGAACCATGAAAAGTAAGATACAACGGTTAACCGGTGATAAAACGTAGAAAATTGAAGGTTTATCCACGAGCTCGCTCTATTTTATATACTCACAACGTTAATGCACCGTTATGGTTTAAATAATGCAATAACCTTGCCGCTTCCTAGGGCGTAGTGCCGAAGTATAAACTTCAACGTATTAGAAGGTGATTTAGAGGTACAAAAAAGGCTCGCTTATGCGAGCCCTTTAGATAGTGAAAAATGAACGTTTATACAGAGTAGTAAAGTTCAAACTCAAGTGGATGAGTTGCCATGTTTACTTTCACTACATCTTCAGTCTTAAGTGCGATATAAGAATCGATAAAGTCATCAGAGAATACACCGCCAGATGTTAAGAACTCACGGTCTTCGTCTAAGCACTGAAGTGCTTGTTGTAGCGATTCTGCAACGGTTGGGATCTCGGCCGCTTCTTCAGCTGGAAGGTCGTAAAGGTCTTTATCCATTGCTTCACCAGGATGAGTCTTGTTCTTAATACCATCAAGACCAGCCATTAACATTGCAGCGAATGCTAAATATGGGTTAGCTGTTGGGTCACCAAAACGTAGTTCAATACGACGTGCTTTCGGGCTTGGTACCACAGGGATACGGATAGAAGCAGAGCGGTTACGAGCTGAGTAAGCGAGCATAACTGGAGCTTCAAAACCTGGGACAAGGCGCTTGTATGAGTTCGTTGATGCGTTGGCAAATGCGTTGATTGCACGAGCATGCTTGATGATACCGCCGATATAATAAAGCGCCATTTCAGATAGGCCGCCGTACTTGTCACCAGCAAATAAGTTTACGCCATCTTTATTAAGAGACATATGGACGTGCATACCAGAACCGTTATCACCCACAATTGGCTTAGGCATAAATGTAGCTGTTTTACCGTATGCGTGAGCAACGTTATGAACCACGTACTTATAGATTTGGATTTCATCTGCTTTAGCCGTTAACGTGTTAAAGCGAGTTGCGATTTCATTTTGACCAGCAGTGGCTACTTCATGGTGATGTGCTTCAACAACAAGGCCCATTTCTTCCATAACTAGACACATGGCAGAACGGATATCTTGAGACGAATCAACAGGTGCTACAGGGAAGTAACCGCCTTTAACGCCAGGACGGTGACCTTTGTTGCCTTCTTCGAAATCAGAACCAGAGTTCCAGCTTGCTTCTACATCATCAATTTTGTAGAAAGAGCCCGACATGTCAGAATGGAATTTAACATCATCAAATAGGAAGAACTCAGGTTCAGGACCGATAAGTACAGTATCTGCAACACCAGAAGCACGCATGAAGTCTTCTGCACGTTTTGCGATTGAACGTGGGTCACGATCGTAACCTTGCATTGTTGCAGGTTCTAGGATGTCACAACGAATATTCAGTGTCGCATCATCTGTGAATGGGTCTAGAACAGCACTTGATGGATCTGGCATCATGACCATATCTGACTCGTTGATACCTTTCCAACCAGCAACAGAAGAACCATCAAACATTTTGCCATCTTCAAAGAAGTCAGCATCTATTTGGTGAGATGGAATAGAAATATGTTGTTCTTTACCTTTAGTGTCGGTAAAGCGCAGGTCAATAAACTTAACTTCATTTTCTTGGATCAGTGATAAAACATTTTCTACTGACATCTTGGATAACCTCCAGTGTTATTAATTTGGTACAATTTCGAATCTAAAAAATTGTCATTGAGTAATTTCTAAACATTAAGTGAATTACCCGATGCTAACCTTCTAAGCGAAAACTGTGCCACTTATTTTAATCCTTTAATTTCAAGGTCTTGGGCTGTTCTTGTATTCTTTTGGTGCAGAATGTGCACCAAAATGATCCTTGCATGCACCAATAGTGTGCGTTCAATGTTGAACTATACTAAGAATCGAACAATCTCTATTCAGCACCCATGGTTAAAAAATGTCAATCTGATTTTAGAAACGGTAATACTTTAACGTTTATCCGTTATCAATGACTCTGTTAATGAAGGTTGCAAAGCGCAGGTTTGAGGTATGTCGGTTGTATTTAATTCCGGCTATTTAACAATATATAGATAAAGATCACATTCTTTAGGTATTTGAGCAAAAATCTGATACATTAGCGCCGATTTTTAAAACTGTTTATTTTTAAAACGGTTTTACACAACTTTAAACCATTGTTGCGATGTTTCGCAGCTTCATTATGACTGAGTGAATCAAAATTCATGACTACTCCACAGATTGAAAAATTAAGAAATATCGCGATCATCGCGCACGTTGACCACGGTAAAACGACTCTTGTAGATAAACTGCTTCAGCAGTCAGGCACGCTAGAATCTCGTGGAGAAGTTGAAGAACGTGTAATGGACTCGAATGATATCGAGAAAGAACGCGGTATCACTATCCTTGCAAAAAACACAGCGATTAACTGGCACGACTACCGAATCAATATCGTTGATACCCCAGGACACGCCGATTTCGGTGGTGAAGTGGAACGTATCATGTCTATGGTTGACTCCGTATTGCTTATTGTTGATGCGGTTGATGGACCGATGCCTCAAACTCGCTTTGTAACACAAAAAGCGTTCGGACATGGCCTTAAACCTATTGTTGTTATCAACAAGGTTGACCGTCCTGGTGCTCGCCCTGATTGGGTAATGGACCAAGTTTTTGACCTTTTTGACAACCTAGGTGCAACAGATGAGCAATTGGATTTCCAAGTTGTTTATGCTTCAGCATTAAACGGTTGGTCTACGCTAGAAGAAGATGTTGTCGGTGAAGACATGGAACCATTGTTCCAAGCCATCGTAGACAACGTAGAGGCGCCTGCCGTTGATATCAATGGTTCTTTGCAGATGCAAGTTTCTCAGCTTGATTACAGCTCTTATGTTGGTGTTATCGGTGTTGCGCGTGTTACTCGTGGTAAAGTTGCACCAAACCAGCAAGTGACAATTGTTAGTGCTGATGGTACAAGACGAAATGGAAAAGTTGGTACCGTTCTTGGTTACCTTGGTCTTGACCGCCATGAAATACAACAAGCCAATGCGGGTGACATTATTGCCTTTACAGGTTTGGGTGAGTTGAAGATTTCTGACACTATTTGTGATCAAAATAATGTTGAAGTCATGGTTCCTCTTTCTGTCGATGAACCCACGGTAACAATGACGTTTCAGGTAAACACCTCTCCGTTTGCAGGTAAAGAAGGTAAATTTGTTACCTCTCGTAATATCCTAGAACGTCTTGAGAAAGAATCCGTTCATAACGTTGCATTACGTGTAGAACAAACAAATGATCCTGATAAATTCCGAGTGTCTGGTCGTGGAGAGCTTCACCTTTCTATTCTTATCGAGAATATGCGTCGTGAAGGCTTCGAGCTTGCAGTATCTCGCCCAGAAGTAATTCTAAAAGAAGAAGATGGTAAGCTTTTAGAACCATACGAGACAGTGACTATCGATGTGGTTGAAGCAAACCAAGGTAATATCATGGAGAACATCGGCATCCGTAAAGGTGAGCTAACTGATATGTCTCCAGATGGTAAAGGCCGTGTACGTATGGACTTTATGATGCCTTCTCGTGGTCTTATCGGTTTCCAAACTGAATTTATGACGATGACGTCTGGTTCAGGTCTGCTTTATCATACGTTTGATCATTATGGCCCACATAAAGGTGGTGTTATTGGTCGACGTGCTAATGGTGTTCTTGTCTCAAATGCGACAGGTAAAGCTCTGACATATGCTCTGTTTAATCTTCAAGAGCGTGGTCGTTTATTTGCTGAACACGCAGATGAAGTGTATGAGGGTCAAATTGTCGGTATCCATAACCGTTCGAATGACCTGACAGTCAACTGTCTTAAAGGTAAGCAGCTAACAAACGTTCGTTCATCTGGTACAGATGAAGCGCAAACATTGTCGCCAGCTATCAAGTACACACTAGAGCAAGCTTTAGAGTTTATCGATGAAGATGAACTTGTAGAAGTAACGCCTGAAAGCATTCGTATTCGTAAGAAACTTCTTACTGAAAACGAACGTAAACGTGCAGGTCGCCCAGCGAAAGCATAACGTCACTCTTTACTTTAAGAAATGACACGAATCCCCCTTCATGCGCGATCATGAAGGGGGATTGTTTTTTTGGTAGACTGAAAAGTGTGGGTTGTTTTAAGCAAAGGAAGTCTATGAAACCGATAGTAATAACAGGTGGCCCCGGTGCAGGAAAAACAAGTATTATTGGTGTACTTGCCACGCGCGGGTACCTTACTTTTGAAGAGAGCCCTCGCTATTTAATTGAGCAGCAATCCTTGTTGACTAATGGCATACTGCCTTGGACACATTTGGCTGAATTTGCAGAAATGTGCCTAGATATGATGAAAAATCAGAAACGGACATCGGAAAAGCAGAGAAATATTTCTTTCTTGGATAGAGCGATACCTGATATATGCGCTTATCTTCAGCTCGGTAAACTGGACGTCGAAAAAAGATATATTGATGCCAGTAACGGTTATTTTGAGAAGGTTTTTTTCTGCGCTCCCAAACAATTAATATACACTCAAGATGCGGTTCGTCCTCACTCTTTTTCTGAGGCATTAGAGATTCATCAGTTACTTTTAACGTGCTACCGAAATTTGGGCTATCAACCGATTAAGGTGCCATGGGGCAGTGTAGAAGAACGAACAGATTTTATATTGGAGCAGATTGGTTAAAGGCGGTTTATGGAAAAACTAAAGTGCTTCATGCGCACAACTATTTATTACTTATTCTATTTGAAGCAGAGAGTTATACACGATAGGTTAACCGTGAATTCAGGCTATATGACGTATATTACTCTGTTATCATTGGTTCCTCTAACAACGGTTATATTCTCTGCTCTTGCACGATTTCCCGCGTTTGACGGTGTCGGTGATACAATACAGCAATTTATTATTAACAATTTTGTTCCTGCTGCTGGTGAAGCAATAGAAGATGCATTAGAAGCGTTTGTACAAAATACCGCTCAAATGACAACAGTCGGTGCCGCATTTTTATTTGTTACTGCGATTTTGCTTATTTCTAGTATCGATAAAAATCTGAATTACATCTGGAGAGTAAAGAAAAAGCGACGCATGGTCTTTTCCTTCTCTATGTACTGGATGGTGCTTACATTAGGCCCTCTTTTAATGGGTGCGAGTATTGCCGTTAGCTCCCACATTATGTCTCTTAAATTTTTTAGTGACGATACCGTTAACTTTTTATACGGTAGGTTACCTCTACTTTTTTCTTATATTGGGTTTTTAGGACTATATTTATTTGTGCCCAATATCCAAGTCAAAATTCGGCATGCGATGTTTGGTGCCTTTGTTAGTACTTTTTTGTTTGAAATAAGTAAAAGCATATTCGCCTACTATATATCGGCATTCCCTAGTTATCAGTTGATTTATGGCACGCTTGCGGCTGTACCGATACTCTTTGTCTGGATCTATTTGTGTTGGTTTATAGTATTAATTGGTGCAGAGCTAACAGCAAGCTTAGGCGAAAGAGAACAGTGGAACCAAGATTCGGATTTAGTAATACCGAAGTTTGTAGAGCGTATGTTTGGGGATAGGAGAGAAGGTATTGATAGCGCTAATACAAAGAGTGAGTGAAGCGTCTGTTAAAGTAGATGAGAAGATTGTTGGGCAAATTGATGAAGGGCTTCTTATACTATTAGGTGTTGAAAAAGAGGATGACGAATCAAAAGCCCAACGTTTGGTAGAGAAAGTCGTTAATTATCGTGTGTTTGGCGATGCAGAAGGCAAGATGAATCTGAATGTTAAACAAGTGGGTGGCAGTGTTCTGGTTGTCTCGCAATTTACCTTGCCCGCCGATACAAAAAAGGGAACAAGAGCTGGTTTTTCACGTGGTGCTCACCCAATTGATGCCGAACGATTGTATAATTACTTTTTTGAACGTTGCCATGACATTCTGCCAACAGAGCGAGGACGCTTTGCGGCTGACATGAAAGTGTCTTTGGTTAATGATGGACCTGTCACATTTTGGCTACAGGTTTGAAATCGCAAGTTTTTCCGTTTTTTATGGTTTTAAATATAAAGCTTTAAAGTAGAAAAATTTTAAAAGGATTTAAATGTTTAAACTAATCACGCCTAAAACAGCAAATCAAATTGCTAAATACTATCATTTTCGATGGCAGATGCTTCGAGAGCCTCTACGCATGCCTGTGGGCTCCGAACGGGATGAATTTGATGAGATGAGTCATCATCGCATGATTGTTGATGGAAGAGGCCGCCCAGTGGCTGTAGGGCGTTTGTACGTGACCTCCGATCATGAGGGACAGATTCGATTTATGGCGGTCAAGCCCAATCGTAGAGATAAGGGCGTTGGTTCTCTTATCCTTGTGGCACTAGAATCGTTTGCTCGGCAAGAAGGTGTAAAGCGGTTGGTTTGTAATGCTCGCCAAGAAGCCATGAGTTTCTATATAAAAAATGGGTTTGAGAGTCAAGGTGAGATAAGTGGACAATATGGTGCGAACCGTCACCAGCAGTTGGTAAAACAGCTCGATCCTATGGATAATATTTTACGAAGACCAGATTGGTGTGCTGAGCTGCAAGAACGTTGGGAACAGCAAATCCCCATTAGCGACAAAATGGGTATCAAAATAACACAATATACGGGCTATCAATTCGAGTGTAGTGCACAACTAAACCCGAATTTAAACCCTAGAAATTCAATGTTTGCTGGTTCTGCCTTTACGTTAGCAACGTTGACAGGCTGGGGAATGACATGGCTACTGATGAAAGAGCGTGGCCTTAAAGCCGACATTGTGTTGGCAGATAGTAAAGTACGTTACCGTCATCCAGTTGAAGAAACACCCATTGCCACGACATCTTTAGATGGAATCAGTGGTGACCTAGATCGGTTTGAGAATGGGCGAAAGGCTCGAGTCGTCATCAGCGTGACTATTTATAGCGGCAATGCTGCAGCTGTTGAATTTGTTGGGACTTATATGCTGCTGCCTGAGATACAAAAATCTTAATATAAAGAGAATAAGACCAATGGGTGGCTTTATCGCCAAATAGTGTCACAGCGTTGCGTGAGACTATTTTTTTGGACAAGTATTCTTTTCTTGCCGTATATCTTTTATCAATTCAAAGCTTTGTTTTATACAGCTATTCGTTAGCTCAAGTGAAATTGAGTTATCGTCAGTTTGAACCAAATCAACATTACCTCGTAAGCGTCCGGTAATTCTACCACCGTTAATTATGATGGGAGCAATATCGATTCGACCTCTATCAACAGAGATAGAAATTTCAGAGCTCTCAAATGGTATGATTTCTGGCTGGTCGGATTCGATATCCTGCAATAAAAAGGCGTCTCTCAGCGAACCGACTAACTGCCCGGTCAAGCTATGCTTTAACATTAACGCGTCTCCACCTAAGCCATTTAAACCAATCTGAAATTCTGCAATAGCTTCGATGTCGACCGGTAGCGATAACCAATCAGAAAATAGGTCAGTGGGTAGGCCGTCCGCGAACGCTTCAAGCCGCCAAGGTTGGCTTGGTTGAGAGAGCGAGTAGCTCGCCGTCGCTTCAATAAGCCCATTCTCTAGGGGGATAAAAGCTTCGTTCAATTGCCAAGTACCTTCTTTACTCTGCATTGTTATGATTGGTTGGCTTGTGAGCAAATTCTTAAAACTGGCATTGTTAGCCGTGACACTTACTTGCCCATCCCAAAGACCAACTCGATTTTGTTTGATGAGTGCGAGATGTTTTCCATCCAATGAGAGGCCAGAAAACTGCCAGTTTGGTTGATGAGCGATTTGAACAAACTGTGATCGTCTAATTTTCACATCATCAATAAGCAACTGATCTAGCGAGTTTAAATAGTTCTTTATAACAAGAGTGTCTTCTGGTAATTCGTAAAACCATTTAATGCCATCGATATCCAGATTTTTGAGATAAACAGAATGTGGTGTTAATTCGCCGACCATTTTGACAAGTCCTTTCTCAAACTCAAAGCTAAGCGCCTCAATGGAGATCAGGTTATTATCAAAGTAACTTTCAAATGCAGGTTCTAGCCACAAGTGGTCTAGGTAATGGATACTTTCTGCACTGAAAGAAACATAGCCGTCTTTCTGTTGCCAAACTCCGTTTAAAAGGGATAGATTTTCGACAGAAAAATTACCGTTAGTGATTTGGAAGTTAGGGGTTTCAATTGTGCTACCCAAAATATCGAGGCTATTGAAATGGGTTATCTTATCAACAAGGAACGACCAGTCGGACGGTTCAATTTCGTCTTGCTGCTTCATGTTTAATCTAAGTCGGTCTATTGTCGTATTAACGAGCGACCATCCTTCTGAGTATTGTTCTGCTTGGGTCGAAACATCGCCTCCTCGCCACTCAAATGAAGCCCCATAAACCGTGCTATTTTCAGCCTTATAATTAGCATCAACTAAAACGTTATTAAATGCTTCTCTGTGCCAATAAATCTGTTCAGCTGAGAACTGTATTGAACCATAAGGAATTTTCTGACTATTATTTAAATAGAGTGGGTTCTCTATCTGAATATTGGTATCGCGTGAGATAAAATCACTGTCAGAATAATCGAGGTTGGTAATGGCTAACTGATGCAACTTAAGGTTTTCAAATGTTGGAATAGCAGGTAACCCATTTTGGAGCAGTAAACCATTTATCAGAAGGCTATCTATCACAGGCATAGACTCAACGATTGAGTCGGAGTTTATCCAGACATCGACCTGTTCAATATTAATCGTATCTTCCTGGAGTTCTTGTATTTCCACGCCCAAAAAGGAGAAATGATTAGGGAATTCAAATCGAGCGTCATAAACAGAAATAGGTATCGAAGAGTACTGTTTGAGTAAGTGATTAGTGAGTTTGGTCGTATAGGGACCCTGCATAGCTAAGTAGAGACCAAATACAGCACAAGATATGATCAGCAGTAGCGCAATAGAGAATATGACTAGTGCTTTTTTCATCTATTAATACCTAACCCATTATTTAATTTGGACAGATTGACTTAATTAGGAAAGAGATTCAACAAAAAAGCCCCTCAAATGAGGGGCTTAATCACTATTTACTGATTATCAAGGCTTAGTCTAGTTGCGGGCCAGCAGCGACGAGTGCTGCACCTTCAGCATTGTCAGTGTACTTGGAGAAGTTCTTAACAAAACGTTGTGCCAGATCTTCGGCTTTGCTTTCCCACTGAAGTGGATCAACATAAGTATCGCGAGGATCTAAAATCGCAGGGTCTACACCTGGAAGTGCTGTTGGGACTTCTAAATTAAACACCGGGATTTGCTTAGTTTCTGCTTGCTCAATCGAACCATTTAAGATGGCATCGATAATACCGCGAGTATCTTGGATAGAGATACGTTTACCAGTACCATTCCAGCCCGTATTAACTAGATAGGCTTCTGCACCTGCTGCTTCCATACGCTTCACTAATACTTCAGCGTACTTAGTTGGGTGTAGCGTTAAGAATGCCGCACCGAAACAAGAAGAGAAGGTTGGTGTTGGTTCAGTAATACCACGTTCTGTACCGGCCAATTTCGCAGTGAAACCAGATAAGAAGTGATATTTAGTCTGTTCTGCTGTTAATTTAGCAACAGGTGGAAGAACACCAAATGCATCTGCTGTTAAGAAAATAACTTTGTTTGCATGACCAGCTTTAGAGACTGGTTTAACGATATTATCGATGTGATAGATAGGGTATGAAACACGAGTATTCTCGGTTTTAGAGCCGTCATCAAAATCGATAGAGCCATCATTACGAACCGTTACATTCTCTAGTAACGCATCTTTACGGATAGCGTTATAGATATCAGGCTCGGCTTCTTTAGAAAGCTTGATAGTTTTGGCATAGCAACCCCCTTCGAAGTTGAATACACCATCGTCATCCCAGCCATGTTCGTCATCACCAATCAATGCGCGTTTAGGGTCTGTAGATAGCGTTGTTTTACCAGTACCAGACAAGCCGAAGAAGATAGCCGTATCGCCTTCTTCACCAACGTTTGCAGAACAGTGCATAGATGCAACGCCTTTCAACGGTAGGAAGTAGTTCATCATTGCGAACATACCTTTCTTCATCTCACCGCCGTACCAAGTACCGCCAATAAGTTGCATTTTCTCTGTTAGGTTAAATACAGTGTAGTTCTCTGAATTAAGGCCTTGTTTTTCCCAATCTTGGTTGGTTGTTTTTGCCGCGTTCATAACAACGAAGTCTGGTTCAAATGTGGCCAACTCTTCTTCTGTTGGACGGATGAACATGTTTTTAACAAAGTGACATTGCCAAGCCACTTCAGTAATGAAACGAATGGACAGACGAGTATCCTCGTTAGCACCACAGTAGCAATCTAGAACAAACAGGCGCTTGCCTGAAAGCTGAGTTGTTGTCAGAACTTTTAGTTCGTTCCAAACTTCTTGGGAGATTGCTTTGTTGTCATTTTTGACTTGCTCTGAAGTCCACCACATATTTTCCTTTGTGGTGTCATCCAAAACGATGAATTTATCTTTAGGTGAACGACCAGTGAAGATGCCAGTGTCAACAGAAACGGCTCCTAACTCTGTAACAACGCCTCTTTCATAGCCTTCTAAATCAGTGCGAGTTTCCTCCTCGAACAACATGTCATAACTTGGATTGCGAAGAATCTCTTTTACGCCAGATAGTCCGTATTCAGTTAGGTCTAGTTCTGCAGCCTTGGTATGTTCCATAACGGTCATAGGTGCTCCTTAATTAAGATTTTTGTAGGGATTTTATATAATTTGTTTTTATTCTGTTCACCATGCTAGCAACGTGAAAGCGAGAAAACAGGGAGATAAGTCATAAATTGCCGATGATTTATTCGGGGTTTTAAATCACCCGTCACATTTTCGAGTGGTTGTTTTATCACCATTTGTTAGCTTTGCGCTAGATCAATTTTATCTTTGTTTTCAGAAATGAGAGTTGGAGTGAAAAGTGCTTAATTGTGTGATTTATATAAGTATCACTCCAAAAAAAGCCGGTTTACACCGGCTTAATACATAATTTGAATGAATTCTTATATATATGCATGTTAATGAAGGGTAGTGTTGCCTTGATCTGCTTGAGAATAAAGGTCTGACACCTGATTTTCGTCGAACGAATAATCCGTGCCGCAGTAATCACAATGTAAAGAAATTGTACCTTCAGTCGCTAAGATCTCATAAACTTCGTCTTTGGCAACCGTTAGGATTGCAGAGCCACTTTTTTCCCTTGAACAGCCGCAATGAAAAACAACAGGTTGTGGCTCGAAAAGGTTTACCGTCTCTTGATTGTACAATCGATAGAGCAGTTCGTTTGCCTCTAAAGTAAAGAGTTCTTCATTCTTAACTGTGTTTGTAAGTTGTTCTAAATGTTCAAAATCGTTTTCTGTGCCGGTTCCATCAGGCATAACTTGAAGCAACATACCAGCAGCATGAGGCGCTCCATCTTGAGTACCAAGGCGAATCCATAGGCGTGTTTTGAGCTGTTCAGAACGAAGGAAGTAATTTTCTAAAACCGTCGCAAGAACATCCCCTTCAAGACCTACTACACCTTGATAGCGTTCCCCTTTATCTGGTGAAATTGTAATCACAAGATGCCCTTTTCCTACCAGTTGGTGAAGTGATGCATCAGAAGCAATATCACCTTCCCATCGCGCAACGCCGCGTACTTTTTGGTTTTGATCACCATTGATGACAGCCAAAGAGACAGGACCATCGCCTTGCAGTTGAAGTGTGATAGAACCCTCAAATTTTAGTGTTGCAGTTAAAAGGGTGGTGGCGACTAATAGCTCGCCTAATAAGTTTTGTACCGGTGCTGGGTACTCTTTACTAGATATAATCTCTTGATATGCTTTATCTAACTGTACAAGTTCCCCACGTACAGAAAGATTCTCGAATAAATAACGATTTAAAACGTCTTGTGCCATGTCAGAACACTCCGGCTTACTGGTTTTTAAATTTAATAATGTCTCTACGTTGCTTCTTGTCTGGCCTACGTTCGGGGCTAGGGCTGAATAACGTATTGAGTTTACGCTTTTGTGCGTTTTCTTCTCGTTTTGAGATGCTTTCTGGTGTCTCAGTGTAGAGCAGTTGTGCTTCTGGTGCTCCACGTCTTTGCTCTGAAATTTTATCTATGACAACGATCTTCTCTTCATGTCTCTGTCTTAGCGTTATTGTTGCACCAAGTTCTATTATTTTACTTGGTTTTGAGCGCTGCCCATTATAATGAACTTTGCCCCCGTCTATCATATTTCGAGCTACCGACCGAGTTTTGTAAAATCTTGCAGCCCAAAGCCATTTGTCGAGCCTTACTGTCTCTGTATTTGTGCTCATTTTTATACGACTCCATGCTGTAAACTATTTTCTGTAAAAATGGTGACACATATCTCTTTTTTCAAGTGGTAAATGTAAATTTTAGGAATTCCCTTACCTCAATCTTGAAAGGGGTATGATATTCTTCTGCATAATGTTTACTGTGATTATAGACACTAAAGAGGTTGTAAATGTCTTCTGTTTTGAGCCGAACTTATCCGTTTTCCGGCTTATCGGAAAAGGTTTTCCGTTTATTTGCTGCTTCTCAGTCTAAGCTCTGCACTTTATTGACTATCTTGTTGGTCTGCTTATCAGCATGGATTGCGGGTCAAACGGTGTGGTATTTTTCAGATGATCAGACGACGGTATCTAAATGGTCCGGTCAAACTGTTAATGCTCAATCTTCTTCTGAGTCGAAGGGGATTATTATATCTGGTTTATTACAAGCAGCACTATTTGGTCGGCACGACGAAAAGGTAGAGAAGGTCGTGTCAGCGCCGGTAATACAGGATGCACCAAAAACGCGTTTGAACTTAATTTTGGTTGGTGCTGTCTCTAGTTCTGTAGCAGAAAGTAGCTTAGCTGTTATCGCTAATAATGGGTCCCAAGAAACGTATGGTATTGGTGAGAAAATTGAAGGGACACAAGCGAAACTAAAGAACGTTTTTATTGACCGTATTATTATTGACAATGCGGGTCGAGATGAAACGTTGATGCTTGAAGGAATCGAGTACAAAAAGGTGCTACCCGCAGCGAATAAACGAGCGAGTAACGAAATGATTAGCGAAATAGGAAATAATCCTGCTCCCTCAGGTAATGAGATTGAATCGATTCGAGCAGAGGTTTTAGCTGATCCTCAAAAAATCCTCCAATACATACGTTTATCTCAAGTAAAGAAAGACGGGAAGCTTGTCGGTTATCGAATTAGGCCTGGAAAGCAGCGTGCATTATTTGATTCTGCAGGACTTAAAAATGGTGATATTGCCACGTCTTTGAATGGTGAGGATCTAACGGATCCGGCTTCAATGGGTAAAGTTTGGCAGTCGATGTCGGAAATGACAGAATTCAACTTGACCGTAGAGCGTGACGGTCAAGCACATGAAATATATTTAGAATTTTAATACTGGCTTAAGTGTCGGTGATTTGGAGGTTTTTTAGTGAAGAACTGGTTAAGCAGAAGTGCGATGTTACTGATAGGAAGTCTAATGTGCTTATCTGTTTCTGCCGATGAATATAGTGCGAGCTTCAAAGGCACGGATATTCAAGAGTTCATTAATATTGTTGGACGAAATTTAGAAAAGACCATCATTGTCGACCCTTCTGTTCGTGGGAAGATAGATGTTCGAAGCTACGACGTATTAAATGAAAAACAATACTATCAATTTTTCCTTAATGTTTTAGAAGTTTATGGTTTTGCCGTTGTCGAAATGGAGAGTGGTGTACTTAAAATTATAAAGGCTAAAGATGCGAAAACATCCGCAATTCCTGTTGTCGGGGCTGATGAAAAAATATTAGGTGATGCCGTTGTTACTCGTGTCGTCGCAGTAAAAAATGTTTCTGTTCGAGAGTTGTCTCCATTATTGCGTCAATTAAATGATAACGCTGGTGCGGGTAACGTGGTCCATTATGACCCTGCCAATATCATCTTGATTACAGGTCGTGCTGCCGTTGTTAATCGTCTTGCCGAAATTATTGAACGTGTTGATCAGGCTGGGGACAAATCAATAGAGGTGGTTGTTCTTAAAAATGCGTCTGCTTCAGAAATGGTGCGAATAGTTGATGCGCTAAATAAAACGACCGATACAAAAAATACGCCGGCATTTTTACAACCTAAACTTGTTGCTGATGACCGCACTAACTCCGTTCTTATCTCCGGTGACCCAACCGTACGTGAACGTCTTCGCAAGTTGATAAAACAGCTCGATATTGAAATGGCGAGTCGAGGTAATAATCAAGTTGTCTATCTGAAATATGCGCAAGCCGAAGATATTGTCGACGTTTTAAAAGGTGTATCTGAAAATATTCAGTCAGAGAAGCAGAGCTCATCTAAGGCTCAAGGCGCGTCAAGTAAATCACAGGTGATGATTGCCGCTCACAAAGATACCAATGCATTAGTGTTGACGGCCCCACCAGATATTATGAACGCCCTTATGGATGTTATTGCTCAGTTGGACATTCGTCGTGCTCAGGTTCTTATAGAGGCGCTTATTGTTGAAATGTCTGAAGGTGATGGCATTAATTTGGGCGTGCAATGGGGTAACTTGGATACTGGTGCCGTTATTCAATATGGCAATACAGGTGCATCAATTGGTGGTGTAATGGTGGGCCTTGAAGAGGCAAAAGATACCACTACCACAACCGCCGTATATGATGACGATGGAAGTTTCTTGAGAAATGAAACCACCACTGAATCCGGTGACTATTCCTCACTAGCTTCCGCATTAAGTGGGGTGAACGGAGCAGCAATGAGTTTAGTTCTGGGAGACTGGACTGCTCTGATCAGCGCCGTATCTACCGATTCCAATTCTAATATTCTCTCTTCTCCTAGTATTACCGTGATGGACAACGGAGAAGCATCCTTTATCGTTGGCGAAGAGGTTCCAGTGTTAACAGGTTCCACGGCAGGGGCAAACAACAGCAACCCATTTCAGACCGTAGAGCGCAAAGAAGTCGGGATTAAGCTTAAAGTTATTCCTCAAATAAATGAAGGCGACTCTGTTCAATTAACGATAGAGCAGGAAGTTTCAAACGTACTTGGTGCCAGTGGCGCAGTCGATGTGCGTTTTGCTAAACGACAACTTAATACGCAGGTTATGATCCAAGATGGTCAGATGTTGGTTCTAGGTGGATTGATCGATGAACGGGTCATGGAGAGTGAATCTAAAGTCCCATTCTTAGGCGATATTCCAGTCATTGGTCATCTTTTTAAATCAACAAGCAGTTCCGTTGAAAAGAAAAACCTGATGGTGTTCATCAAGCCGACCATTATTCGTGATGGTGTGACCGCAGATGGCATTACCCAACGTAAATATAACTACATTCGTGCTGAGCAGCTATTTAAAGCCGAAGAAGGCCTGAAACTGCTATCGGATGACCTCATTCCTGTCCTTGCAGAATTTAAAGGCGATTCGCCACGTTATCCGGCAGAAGTACAGGCCTTTATTGACCAGTTGGAGTTAGATTGATGACACAGTTGGCCAGCTTTGTTGGGCGTTTACCATTTGGTTTTGCTAGGCGTCACCATGTGGTTTTAGACAATGGTCCGCAACGAACAGAACTGCCTCAGTTGTATTATGTCGAACCTATTGCAATATCAATTTTAGCGGAAGTACAACGAGTCATTAAGGTGCCGTTTGCATTGGTTTCGACCGATAAAGATAGCTTTGAGAAGAAACTGACAGAGATCTATCAACGAGATTCGTCAGAAGCACGACAGTTAATGGAAGATATTGGCGCAGATAATGATGATTTTTTCTCATTGGCTGAAGAGTTACCTCAAAATGAAGATCTATTAGAAACAGAAGATGACGCCCCTATCATTAAGTTGATCAACGCGATGCTAGGCGAAGCAATTAAAGAAGGTGCTTCGGATATTCACATTGAAACCTTTGAACAGAGTTTGTCTATTCGATTTCGCGTTGATGGAGTATTACGTGAGGTATTAGAACCAAGCCGCAAGCTAGCACCACTTCTCGTCTCACGAGTTAAGGTTATGGCAAAACTCGATATCGCTGAAAAACGTGTTCCTCAAGATGGAAGAATCTCATTGAGAATTGGTGGTCGTGCGGTTGATGTCCGTGTCTCTACAATGCCCTCTTCGCATGGTGAACGCGTTGTAATGCGCTTACTGGATAAAAACGCTACCCGCCTTGATTTACACAGCCTAGGGATGACGGAAGAAAACCACGAAGTAATAAGAAAATTGATCGCTAGGCCGCATGGCATCATTTTGGTTACCGGACCAACAGGTTCAGGTAAATCAACAACCTTATATGCCGCGTTACAAGAGCTGAATAGTACGGAACGGAATATTTTAACGGTAGAAGATCCTATCGAGTTTGATATTGACGGAATAGGTCAAACACAGGTTAACCCTAAAGTTGATATGACCTTCGCCCGTGGTTTACGTGCCATTTTGCGCCAAGATCCAGATGTCGTTATGGTCGGTGAAATACGTGATCTTGAAACGGCACAAATAGGTGTGCAAGCTTCGTTAACGGGTCACTTAGTTATGTCTACCTTGCATACTAATACAGCAATAGGGGCAATAACTCGACTAAGGGATATGGGCATTGAACCTTTCCTTATTTCATCCTCTTTGTTAGGAGTGCTATCTCAACGTCTGATAAGGACCTTGTGCCCTGATTGTAAGCAAGGCTTTGAAGCTGACAGAGAACAGAAGAAAGTGTTTAAGTTAACGGAGCAAGAGCCCTTAACACTTTATCGTGCGAATGGATGTGAGGCGTGCAATTTCAAGGGGTACAGAGGACGAACTGGAATACATGAGCTGCTTCTTGTTGACGATAACGTTCAAGAACTCATTCATTCAGAAGCGGGAGAAATGAGCATAGAGAAAGAAGTCCGTGCCTATACGCCAAGTATCCGAGCTGATGGATTGAAAAAAGTTCGTCAAGGAATCACTACTCTTGAAGAAGTTATGCGAGTAACCAAGGAAGTCTAATGGCTGCATTTGAATACAAAGCACTGAATGACAAAGGTAGGCAGAAAAAAGGTGTCATTGAGGGAGATAATGCACGCCAAGTTCGACAACGATTGAAAGAACAGGGCTTGATTCCTGTTGAGGTCATTGAAACCAAAGTAAAAAACAGTGCCGAAAAATCGTCTACATCATTTAATCGAAGTATTAGCACCAATGATCTCGCGTTATTAACACGTCAGCTTTCAACATTAGTTCAAGCAAGCATGCCTTTAGAAGAATGTTTAAGAGCGGTTGCAGAGCAATCGGAGAAGCCACGTATCACCAATATGCTAATGGGGGTCCGCTCTCGAGTGGTAGAAGGGTATACGCTTGCCGATAGCCTTGCCGATTACCCGAATGTATTTGATGATCTTTTCCGCTCTATGGTGGCCGCTGGTGAACGTTCCGGTCATTTGGATAGCGTGTTAAATCGACTCGCTGATTACGCTGAAAATCGCCAGTTAATGCGTTCTAAACTGCAACAGGCGATGATTTATCCTGTGGTGTTAACCGTATTCGCATTTGCGGTTGTTAGTTTTCTATTAGCCAGTGTTGTGCCAAAAATCGTTGATCAGTTTGTTCAAATGGGACAGGAGCTACCCGGCTCAACTCAATTTCTTTTAGATGCCAGTGGTTTTGTACAAAACTGGGGAATTTATCTGTTAGTTGGTGTTATCTGTTCTTACTATGGTTTAAAAATAGCCTTAAAGAATTCGAATACAAGGATGTCTTGGGATAAGAAGTTGCTGAGTATTCCTTTGATAGGAAAAATAACAAAAGGGATCAACACGTCTCGCTTTGCTCGAACGTTATCTATCTGTACCTCGAGTGCTATTCCATTATTGGAAGGCATGAAAGTTGCGACAGACGTAATAAGCAATCGATATATGGAGCAACACGTTTTGGAGGCCTGCGAAAAAGTAAGAGAAGGGGGCAGTTTAAGGCGTGCTTTAGAACAAACTAAATTATTCCCGCCCATGATGTTACATATGATTGCAAGTGGTGAGCAAAGTGGTGAGTTAGAGCAGATGCTTACTAGAGCAGCAGATAATCAAGATAGGGATTTCGAATCCACGGTTAATATTGCCTTAGGGCTATTTACACCTGCACTTGTTGCTGTGATGGCTGGTGTGGTTTTGTTCATTGTAATGGCAACGTTGATGCCTATTTTAGAGATGAATAATTTGATTTCTGCTTAATGATTTGGTGTTCCGCCGACCTGAGCAGAAGGATTGAGTTTGTTAGGAGATGAAAATGAAACAAAGAAAACAAAATGGTTTTACCTTACTTGAGATTATGGTTGTTGTTGTGATTTTAGGTATTTTGGCCAGCGTTGTTGTGCCTAATTTGTTAGGAAACAAAGAAAAAGCGGATCAACAAAAGGCCGTATCTGACATCTCTGGATTAGAGCAAGCGTTCGATATGTATAAGTTAGACAACAGTGTATACCCATCGACAGATCAAGGTTTAGAAGCACTCGTTACAAACCCAAGTGGCAGCCCTGAGCCAAGAAACTACCGAGACGGTGGTTACATAAGGCGACTACCACAAGACCCTTGGGGATACGATTATCAATATCTAAGCCCTGGTGACAAAGGAACGATCGATATCTTTAGCCTGGGTTCAGATGGACAAGAGGGTGGAGAAGGCAGTGCTGCGGATATTGGCAATTGGAATATTCAAGATTTCTAATTATCAATAGACCTAACCATGTCCATATAGTAGGCGCGACTTGTGGCAGTAATGAATAAGAAAAATACAGGTTTTACCCTAATTGAGATCATGCTGGTATTAGTCTTGATGTCGCTTAGTGCCGTGGCCGTGGTCATTAATTTGCCTGATTCAAAGCAAGATATTGCGAAAGAACAAGCACAGCGTTTTTACTATCGAATACAACTTCTTAATGAGCATGCCATTTTAAATGGTAAAGATTTGGGTATAAGAGTAGATGAAAAAAAAGGCACCTACTGTTACCTACAGCTAGAGAGTAACGGGTGGCAAGTTTTTGAAAATAAAACGTACGTCGAAACACAACTGCAAGACGGTGTATTACTTTCATTGGAGTTAGGTAGTGATGCATGGTCGCAGAATGAAAGCCTATTTAAACAAGAAAGTTTATTTGATGAAGATATGTTTACTGAGTTTGATAAAGAAAAAAAAATCAAACCACCCCAGTTGTTTGTGTTGTCCAGTGGCGAGATGACCCCTTTTCGTCTCTCCATATTTTCAAAGGAAGACAAATATAATGGTTGGGTTGTCGATGTAAAAGAATCCGGTTCTATCGACCTTATTCATGCAAAAGACACACAAGATGAGACGGGTATTCGATGAATCAGCGTACTCGTGGTATGACATTGCTTGAAGTATTGGTTGCGCTAGCTATATTTGCTACTGCTGCGATCAGTGTAATGCGATCTGTTACTCAACACCTAAATACGCTGTCTTATCTGGAAGAAAAAACGTTCGCATCATTTGTTATAGACAATCAAATTAGCCGAGTAATATTATCTGGTGCACCTAAAAGTACCAAGTCGGGCAAAACAGAAATGGTGGGTAAACAGTGGTATTGGAAAGTAACGCCTGTTGAAACCGCCGTTGGTTTTATTGCTGCATTTGATGTTAGCGTATCATTGAATGAAAACGCAAAAAGCCCAATATTGACGGTGAGAAGTTATGTCGAAAAATAAGGTGTCTTATCGCAAACTACAGCGGGGTTTTACCTTAATAGAAGTGCTTGTCGCGATTGCTATTTTTGCGTCTCTAAGTGTGTCGGCTTACATGGTATTAAATCAGGTACAGCGTAGCAATCAAGTATCGCTTGAAAAGACAGAAAGGTTGAAAGAGATTCAACGAGCGATGGTGATTATCGATAATGACTTTAGACAGATAGCGTTAAGAAGATTCAGAACCAATGGAGAAGAAGCAGCAGAAAATATTCTCTTTTGGGGCGATGGGTTACTCGATTCAGATGACAAGGCTGTACTGTTTACTCGGTTAGGATGGCAAAACCCACAGCAGGTGTTTCCTCGTGGGGAGATTACCAAGGTTGGTTATCGAATTGTCGCAAATCGGCTTGAACGGGTTTGGTGGCGATATCCAGACACACCGGTGGGACAGGAAGGCGTGATCACCAATCTACTCAACGATGTTGAAAAGATTGATATGCAATTTTATAAAGAGGGTGGATGGAGTGAAAGCTGGGATGAGGCATTAGCTTTACCCAAGGCACTTTCAATTACATTTACGCTACAAGATTATGGCAATATAGAACGAGTTTATTTGACGGCTGGAGAGCGTTTGCAAGTCGCCACCGAAGGTGTTAGCAATGACTAACAGGCCATTTAATAGATCCGTTAAAAAGAATGCGGGTGCGGCTTTAATTGTTGTATTACTGATTCTTGCAGTGATGGTTTCAATTGCCGCCACAATGACTGAGAGGCTGTTTGTTAACTATACACGTGCCGAGAATCGGATCAGTCACCAACAGGCGTACTGGTACAGCATTGGCATTGAAGCGTTAGCCAAATATGGTATTCAGCAGAGCTATGAAGATGGTGATACGATCAACACTAGTCAACCTTGGGCGTTGAAAGAACAAGTTTTTCCGCTCGATTATGGTACGGCATCTGGAAAAATAATAGACAAGCAAGCGTGTTTTAATATCAACGCATTAGGGAAAGAAAAGCAGCAGGCCAATAGTACATCAAAGCCCTATTTGGTGGCTGTTTTTCAGCGTATGCTCGAAGAGCTTGAGATAGAAAATTATCAAGCTGAGGTTATAGCCGATTCCACATGGGAATTTTTAGATAAAAATACTACATCATCGACCAATTATGGTGTCGAAGATAGCTTTTATGAAGCACTGCACCCCGCCTATATCACCCCTAACGGGATGATCTCTGATAACACGGAGCTAAGGGCGGTTCATCAAATGGATAGTGGAGTGATGGAGAAGATTGGCCCGGTAGTGTGTGCGTTACCTTGGGACGATTGGCGTTTAAATGTGAATACGATTAATGAGGCGGGTTCGGTTATATTGGTGGCAATGTTTTCACCACTGTTGAGTGCAAGTGACGCTTCCTCATTGATAGAAAACAGACCTTATGATGGCTGGGCATCTGTGGATGACTTCTTAGCCGAAAGACAGATCGCGACAATAGATGCGACGATAAAAGATAAAGCCAATGGTTATTTAACGACAGATAGCCATTACTTTGAGCTTGATGCTCAGGTTATGGTAAATGAATCAAGAGTTAGGATAAGAAGCCTACTCTTTAGTAAAGACAAGAAGGACGTTTCAGTTATACGACGGCGTTTTGGAGGAGTCATTGAGCGAGTTTCTGACAGTTCGACTAAGTAGAGACAAGCAGGCCCCTATACGGTGGTTGGTTTGGTCTACTAGTCAGAATGAAATTATTGCGAGCGGAGAACTTAGCAGCAAAGAGCAGCTAGGTGAGCTTTTTATTTACGCGGACCAACGTACAACTTTGTTGTTATTGGATAGCCGTGACATATTGCTAATGGAAGCAGAAATTCCGGCAGGCGCAGTTCGGCAAGTTGATACGATGCTGCCATATTTGCTTGAAGATGATATTGCTCAGGATGTTGACGAGTTGCACTTTACGATTCTGAAAAAAAATGCAAACAAAGTCGACGTTGCTGCCATTGATAAAGCGTATTTATCTGAGTGGATTCAAGCTTTTACGGCGGTTGGGATTGCGATAAGTAAAATTGTGCCTGATGCACAGACATTACCACTAATGGATAATACAGTGTCAGCGGTTCAAATGGATTCGCAATGGCTGTTTAGAAAGTCTCAAAATCAGTCCACATCAATAGATGAACAGTGGTTACCTCTCTTCATTGAATCTGATTGGTGCGCTAGTCAAAGTGAAGGTTACAAAATATTAAGCTATAGCACGATACCTGATTCTGTAACCAGTAATACAGATTGGAAGCAGGCGGAACCTGAATTGGTTATGGCACTCCTTACTAAAGGTGCAATCCATTCACCAACCAACCTATTAACAGGAATGTTTAAACCCCAGTCCTCAATATTTAAGCACTTGAAAGTTTGGAAGAATGTTGTATTCGCAGCGTGTCTTTTCCTATTAGTATTGACCACTCAACGGGTTCTTCAAGTCAATCAATATGAAGCTCAAGCCTTCGCTTACCGTTCTGAAAGTGAACGAATTTTCCGCACTATATTTCCAAATAAAAACAAGATACCTACAGTCAGCTACTTAAAGCGCCAAATGTCAGACGAAGAGAGCGCACTCTCACGTGGTCATGACGAGACTTCCGTATTAGGTTGGTTAGCACTGTTACCTGACGCGCTAAAAGGGCACACCTCCGTTGAAATAAGCAATATTCGGTATGACGCGAATCGCGGTGAGGTCCGTCTTGATGCCTCAATGAAGGACTTTCAAACCTTTGAGCAGGTAAGAACTAAATTGGCTGAGAAGTTTAGCGTGACTCAAGGACCTCTTGATCGAAAAGAGAATCGAGTGTCAGGCAGTTTCGTTTTGAGGAGAAAGTAATGAGTACTTTAAAAGAGTCCATTTTCTCTTGGTGGAGAAGTATTTCTTTAAGAGAGCAGCGTATGGTTATTGCTTGCTCAATATTAATGATAGTTGGTGGTTTTTATTGGGGGTTGATTCAACCTCTATCCGAAAGAGCGAATACGGCGAAAGTAAGAATAAATAGTGAGAAAGCGTTGCTTCAATGGGTATCTGATCGTGCCGACCGAATCATCGAACTTAGAGGGAACGGTGGAGTGTCTGTCTCGAATGAGCCGTTTAATCAGGTCATTTCCACATCAGCCAAAAGCTACAAAATTGAATTAGTTAGAATTCAGCCACGTGATGAAATGCTACAAGTTTGGGTTAAACCCGTTGCCTTTGACCAATTTGTACATTGGCTTGCTTATTTACAACAAAAACAAGCGGTTCAGGTTGAATTTATGGAAATTTCGAGCAGTGATTCTAAAGGGATTATTGAAGTGAAACGCTTGCAGCTAAAGCGGGGAGGATAATTTGAAACGTATAATTCTTCTCGTCATTTGTTTTATATCAGTACTGTGTATTAGTGCCTTTATTCACATGCCAGTCTCCTTTGCTTTAAAAGCGATGCCAGAGGTGCCGAACTTAAAAATTGAGTCGCCAAGTGGCACTATTTGGGCAGGTGAAGCCCAAAATGTTCGTTGGAAAAATGATAACCTTGGTCAGGTGAATTGGCAGTTTAAACCACTAAAACTGCTTCAAGGTAAAGCCAATTACTCGTTGCGTTTTGGTCGAGGGAGCGATGTAAAACTAATGGGTAAAGGAAATGTAGGTGTTGGTTTATCAGGTTTATTTGCCGATAACGTGATTATCTCCATGCCCGCTGTAAATGTATTGCAGCGACTATCTATACCTGTTCCGATTACTGTAAAAGGAAACCTAGAGTTATCTATTAATGACTATCAATATGCGCAACCATGGTGCCAGTCGGCAACGGGTACACTAGTGTGGGCTGGAAGTAAAATTGGGTCACCTTTAGGTGGGTTAGATTTAGGTAGCGTTATAACGGATTTACAGTGCCAAGAAAGCAAGCTAAGTGCAACGGGTGAGCACAATAACAATCAGTTAGCGGGTTCACTACAAGCCGAATTACAACCGAACCTACGTTATAACGTGGATGCTTGGTTCAAACCTAATGCGGAATTTCCGACGGCTATGACATCTCAGCTTAAATGGCTTGGAAGTCCTAACAACAAAGGTGAATACTCATTTACTTATGCAGGCAAATTAAACTAATCTAGCTTGTAGTAGAAGTGTTTGAGATGCATTGTTATTGCTAGAATGAATATTACCGTTAATATTAAGTTATCGAACAAACAAGGAGCAAGGGATGGCGAAAATTCAAAAGCCGAAAATATTAGCCGTTGAGACAGCCGCTAAATCGAAGTTATTTACTATTGAATCTCTTGACCTTGAATTTTCTAATGGGGTAAAGCGCACTTATGAGCGAATGCGCCGCAGTGGTCGTGAAGCGGTCATGATGGTGCCCATAACGGAAAATGGTGATCTATTACTCGTTAGGGAGTATGCCGCAGGTACCGAAGAATATGAACTTGGTTTTCCAAAAGGACTTGTTGATTTAGGTGAAACACCGCAAGAGGCAGCGAATCGAGAATTAAAAGAAGAAATAGGCTTGGGTGGCACTGTTTTTACACCACTTAAAAAAGTGGTCTTAGCACCTTCTTATTTTTCAAGTGAAATGACGCTTTTTCTAGTCGAAGGTTTATATCCTGAAACGTTAGAAGGGGATGAGCCAGAACCCTTAGAATTGGTACGTTGGCCTTTAAATCAAGCGGATGAATTACTGTCCCATTTGGATTTTAGTGAAGCCAGAAGTATTGCAGCGCTCATGCTGGCTCAGCGTTACTTAGCGAAAGAAGCGTCACTGAATAAGACGAACTAGGAACTGACATGGCAACCTTTAACAAAGATCTATCTAACCTACTACCGTCGGTCATTGACGTTGCTAGAGCAGCAGGACAACTCATTTTAGATATTTATGAGAAAAAAGAGTATGAAGAATTCACCAAATCGGACTCGACGCCTGTAACCACTGCCGACTTAGCTGCGCACAAATTCATCGAAGAGAAATTATCTGAGCTAACACCTGATATCCCAGTATTATCCGAAGAAGCCGCAGATATAACACTTGAACAGCGTGCTCACTGGAGTCGCTATTGGCTTGTGGACCCATTGGATGGTACTCAAGAATTTATCGCTCGAAGTGGCGACTTTGCGACAGTCATTGCTTTGATAGAAAATAACAGACCAGTGATGGGGGTGGTATACGGACCTGTTTCTGGCGTAACGTATTATGCCTACGAAGGCAAGGGTGCTTGGAAGATTCCAGATATGCATAAAAGTGTTCGTATAAAAACACTCACGCATGAGGTTGGACAGCAAACCATCGCGATCGCGATCAGCCGCCGTCAGGATATCAATAGAATCACCAACAGAATGTCGCCGGCATGGAATTATGATCTTATTCCATTAGGATCGGCGGCGTTAAAAGCATGCTTGGTTGCAGAAGGCGCAGTTGATTGTTATCTAAGGCTTGGGCCAACAGGAGAATGGGATACCGCGGCGACTCAATGTATTGTCCAAGAAGCCGGAGGCAGGATATTGAGTACTAAGCTGGAACCTCTTTCTTACAATGAAAGAGAAACCTTTGAGAACCCTAATTTTATCGTGTTAGGAGATGAAAATCTGCCTTGGGATGAAATATTACAAATAAAAGATTAACAAACATTAAAAAAGGACGGCGAATCGCTAATGCTGTTTACTTAAGACATCAAACTCCATCATCCTCACGAAAGTGGGGATCTAAACCCACCCAGATTCCCGTTTTCACGGGAATGACGATGAATACGTTTTCTTAAATGAACGGCATTACAGTTAATCGCTGTCCTTTTTGCTTTCTAGAATACAGATTATTTCGTTATTCACTGAAGCGACGCTCCATGTAAATAGGAAACAAACGGTAACCAGTTAGTAATATGAGTGCTCGCCGCGAGCGTGTTCTGTTGCATCGCGAACCGCAGTCAATTCACCTTCAAATTGCTGTACTAGCTCTTTCTCTATGCCTTCTTTCAGCGTTACGTCAACCATCGAACAGCCATTACAGCCGCCACCAAATTGAACTAGGGCAATTCCGTCTTCTGTGATTTCTACCAGGCTTACGTGACCACCGTGGCCAGCAAGCTGTGGATTTACCTGCGTTTGAATTGCATATTCAAGGCGTTCCATCAAAGAGGCATCGTCAGAAACCTTACGCATTTTTGCGTTAGGTGCTTTCAAGGTAAGCTGCGATCCCATTTTGTCCGTTATGTAGTCGATTTCAGCATCTTCGAGAAAAGGTAAGCTTAGCTCATCAACAAAGGCTGAAAAGGGCTCTAATTTCATCTCGGTATCGCTTGCTTCTACCGCTTCTGGTGGACAATAAGAGACACCACACTCTGCATTTGGTGTTCCTGGGTTAACGACAAATACACGTATATTGGTATTTTCTGGTTGCTGTTCTAGCAGTTTAGCAAAGTGTGCTTGAGCACTTTCAGTAATAATAATTGACACGACTAATACCTGACTGTTTTTGTAGGTTATTTGATTCTATTCTACTCTTGCGATTACAGGATGCCAAATGAAAATTGATACTTTGTTGTTTGCTTCAATAACGTCGAGTTATTAGGCATTATGTTCCTGTTCTGCAGATGCAATAAATATCAATTTTTTTCACTCCAACATCAAGCAGTAATTGGCATAATTGTCGGACTGAACTTCCTGTGGTAACTACGTCGTCAATAATTGCGATATGTGTTTGATTAGGTAACCAATTGAGGGTGAATGCGTGGGTCAAGTTTTTCATCCTTTGTTGCTTATCTAACCCCTGTTGGCTAGGGGTAGATTTAACCCTTTTAAAGAGCGTTTGATCGAAGGTACTCTTTCCTTGTAAATGAGCCATTAGGTAGTGCCCGAGAATATCACTCTGGTTGTAACCTCGATGCACGAAACGTCGCCAATGAAGTGGCATACTCACGATGAGCGGAGCAGGATTATCTATCCTTTGTGACAATAAATAGGTCAGATCGTAGGCGTATTGCAATTGGCCTGAATACTTTAAGTTGTGGATATAGTTAGATAATGGCGCTTTATAATCACCGACACAAAAAAGCCTGTCCCAGAGTGGTGGCTCGGATAAACAAGCACCACATTTGGCAACAGATAATAGTGTCTCTAATCCACATTGACAGCATCTAGGTTTGGCTAAGAAGAATAATAAACAACTCTGGCACCAAATGAGATCACCAGATTTTCTACCCTTACTAAGGCCACATAAATGGCAAATTGGGTTAGAATATTGGGTAATAATACGACGGATTTCTTTTTTCCACATTAGAATCTCAGTAGTTGGTATTTAGGGGCATCACTGGATTTGAGTTCAGATTAAATAATAAAGAATACGCGAAGAGATAATTCATGATTGAAGTAGCACAGAAGATGACAACTCCCCCACCTTTGTTTTGGCATAGAGAAGGAAATGGTAAAGACTTGGTCTTAATCCATGGATGGGGAATGAATGGCGCGGTTTGGCAACAAACGGTTGAGCGACTTTCCGCACACTTTACGGTTCATGTGGTCGATTTGCCGGGCTATGGCCACAGTTCAGAACGACATGCAGATGATATCGATAGCGCAGCTAAGATGGTTCTGGAACATGCACCGGAGCAAGCTATTTGGGTGGGTTGGTCATTAGGAGGGTTAATCGCTACCCATATCGCGTTAAACACCCCAAATCGAGTATCGAAACTCGTCACTGTTGCCAGCTCACCTAAATTCGCTGCGGAGAAGCGTTGGAGAGGTATTAAACCCGCCGTATTGTCTACCTTTACTGAACAGTTAGTAGAAGATTTTCATCCAACTATTGAACGGTTTATGGCGTTGCAAGCGATGGGAAGCCCAACCGCAAGACAGGATGTAAAATTACTAAAAAAGGCCGTGTTGTCACGCCCTCTTCCTACTCCAGAGTCCTTGTTGGTTGGCTTAAATATGCTAGGAAATGTAGATTTACGTGGACAGTTGAATCAGATCAGTATGCCATTTTTGCGTTTTTATGGCCGACTTGATGGTTTAGTACCGATAAAAGTCGCGAATGACTTACAAGAATTACTATCAAATTCAGACCATTACATATTTAACCAATCCTCTCATGCTCCATTTATGACTGAGCTCGATGAGTTTTGCACACAATTAATACAATTTAGTGGTAAATAATTGAACAGTTTGGCCGATAAGATATGTAACCAATTACAAATAGCGTCTTATCTACCTAGGAGAAAGTGTTACCTAGGAAGATAGGTAACTAATATTCGCTATGAAGCAATGGGTTGTATTAGAAGGAGGTTTGTTATGATTGTGTCGCCGACCAATGTGAACGTGCCACTAATCGCTCCTTCGGTCAATGTTCAAACTGAACAAGCGGCGAGAGATAACAAAGTTCGTGAACCTGTTACGCCGCCAGTAGAACTGGCAAAATCCAATGCAGAAAGGCGCATTAAGGCAGAAGATAAGCGCCGGAAACGACCTGCTTGGGACGCGTCGGACCATCCGGATTATGAACTGGACAGTGAGACAAACACTAAGTCAGCGAAGAGTGAAGAACCCAAAGATACCTTAAGCCGGTTGTTTGAACTGCTTGCACTTCAGACCTATTCGGAGAAACAGGGGTTGGGTTACACGATTCGCTTTCGTTTGCCTAAAAAAATCATTGATGCAGCGATTACTTCGGGAAAAATGGAGCGGAGACGTACTGTGATTAAATATCACTACGGTCATGCTGTAGCACCAAACTGCCCTTCTGAGGTTATTGCGGTGCTTTGACAACTCTGAATAGAGTTATAGATTCTAGAATGTTCTAGGATCTATAACTTATTTTTCCCTTGTTAACCTGTCATCACCGCCCTGCTTTCTTGAACGCATCAGCAAACGCACTGTTTCCCATTGGCTGCTTTTGAGAACCTTGGCTTTTGGGTTTGTTCTTACGTTCTGGCGGCGTATTTCGATTCGTCTGTGGTTTATTTGTTTGGCCAGGTTCGTCGGTTAGACGCATAGTCAACGCAATTCGCTTGCGCTGAACGTCAACCTCAATCACTTTGACCTTAACAATATCACCAGCTTTAACGATTTCGCGAGGGTCAGAGACATAACGGTCAGTCAAAGCAGAGATATGGACTAAGCCATCTTGATGAACGCCAATATCGACAAATGCACCAAAGTTTGCCACGTTAGAGACCACCCCTTCAAGAATCATTCCCGGCTCAAGATCTGAGATAGCATTAATTCCGTCGGCGAAAGTTGCGGTTTTAAATTCTGGTCTAGGGTCTCGACCCGGCTTATCAAGCTCCTTGATAATATCGGTCACCGTAGGAACCCCAAAGGTACTGTCGGTATAATCTATCGCATTGAGAGAACGCAAAAATAGTGTGTCACCAATAAGGGCCTTTATTGGTTTGTTATTTTTCTCTGCGACGGCTTTAACCAAAGGATAGGCTTCAGGGTGAACAGAAGACGCATCTAATGGATTTTTACCATCCATGATACGAAGGAAACCAGCACACTGTTCAAAGGCTTTAGGCCCCAAACGAGCAACTTTTTTTAAGGTTGCTCGAGTTTCAAAGCGACCATTTTCATCTCGATATTTGACAATGTTTTCTGCAATAGTGTTAGAAAGTCCGGCAACACGAGTAAGAAGTGCTGTTGATGCCGTATTAACGTCAACGCCAACAGCGTTGACACAATCTTCTACTACGGCATTTAATCGTTTTGCCAATGCATTTTGACCTACGTCATGTTGGTATTGGCCAACGCCGATAGATTTAGGATCGATCTTAACTAACTCAGCCAGAGGATCTTGCAAGCGTCTGGCGATAGAAACGGCACCACGTAAAGAGACATCCATGTTAGGGAACTCGTTAGCGGCGAGCTCGGATGCAGAATAAACCGATGCGCCTGCCTCACTCACAATAATATTTTGTGTACTTAAATTGGCCTTTTTTAATGTATTTACGACAAAGTCGTCAGTTTCACGGGAAGCGGTGCCATTTCCAATCGCAATCAGGTCGACGTTATGTTTTCTGATCAGCTTTTCAATTACATGGGCTGACTTATCGATCTGTTTGTGAGGCTGGTTAGGGTAAATAGTGTCGGTATCAAGCACTTTACCTGTGGCATCTACGACAGCAATTTTAGAACCAGTTCGAAGCCCAGGGTCTAAACCAAGTGTTGCTTTAGGGCCCGCAGGGGCTGCCATCAATAGGTCTTTTAGATTAGAAGCAAACACGTCTATTGCATCCACCTCGCTGCGTTCCTTCATCGCGCCCATCAATTCAGTTTCCATATGGGTCGAAATTTTGATTCGCCACGCCCAGCTTATTACCTGAGTGCGCCATTTATTTGCTGGCGTGTCACTGAGATGAAGTCCGTAATGGTTGGTGATGATATCTTCGCAATATGAGCGGCGAATGCTTTCGTCTTGGTTTGGATCAGCGTTCATAGATAGCTGCAAAAAACCTTCATTTCGGCCACGAAGCATCGCTAATGCACGGTGAGACGGTGCTTTACTTAGCTTTTCATTATGTTCGAAATAATCTTTGAACTTCTGTCCCTCTTGTTCTTTTCCGCTAATAACTCGAGACACGATCTCAGCTTGAGTAGTGAGGTATTGTCTAAGTTTACTTATCAAATCGGCATTTTCAGCAATCTGCTCCATGATAATAAAACGAGCGCCATCCAGTGCCGCTTTAGTGTCATTAATTCCTTTTTCAGCGTTTATATAATGTAGGGCTTCTAATTCAGGATCGCCTTGTGCTTCTTTCCATAGCTTCAATGCCAATGGTTCTAGCCCTGCCTCGATAGCAATCTGTCCCTTGGTTCTTCTTTTGGGTTTATAGGGAAGGTAAAGATCTTCAAGTCGAGTTTTGCTCTCTGCTTGATTAATATCGTGCTCTAATTTAGGCGTTAGTTTTTCTTGATCATTGATGGATTTAAGAATCGTCACTCGACGTTCATTCAGCTCTCGAAGATAACTCAAGCGCGAATCAAGGGTTCTCAGTTGGGTATCGTCCAAGCCACCCGTTACCTCTTTACGATATCGGGCAATGAAAGGGATGGTACTTCCTTCATCGATAAGACGAATCGTTGCAGCAACCTGCTCGGTTCGAACGTTAAGCTCTTTCGCAATCTGCTGGCTTAAGTGTTGTGAGTCTCTTTGTTGCTGAGAAGGAGTTTGGCTCATCCGTAGATCTCTTTAATCAATTTTTTGCATTGTTTCATAAATGGGGGCAAAACGGAGAATTACTAGGTTGTCGTTGGTTATCGCAATCTTTAATTTTCTTTTGCGTAACTTTGACATGAATTGCTGTTGTTATTGGTTACATTGACTAGAATAAATAAAAGGAATATCTGCATGTTACGGATTATAAGAATGAAAAAAATGCCCATCTCGTTATTAATAATAATGTTATTTAGCGCTAGCGCTATCGCCAGCGAAAACAGTTACACAACACAGAATCCAGCCTATGAGTTAGATGGTTTATCCGTATTTGGTCGTATAGAAAATGTGTATCTGACGAGCACAGACAAATACAAACATATCCCATTCGATGGGAAGATAGATACCGGAGCGGATACTACGTCCATTCACGCCGATAATATTCATATTTTGAGTAGTAACCCTAAATATAAAAACCTTTCGGATACTGAATTGCTTAAGCATATCGTGGATGAATATGGTGGTTCCCAAAGTAATTGGTGGTTAGATGAGTTTGATACCCCAGAAAGAGACCTAAAGCTTAACGTGAAGTTCAATGTGACGAACCCCTACACTGGTGACGTTTTAGAGTTTGAAAGGCGCTTAGCGAGAGTGAGTGTAGTTCGAAGTCGTACCAGTAAAGAACCTCTTTATCGCCCTGTTATAGAGCTTAAAATGAAGATAGGTGACGTTGAAATTGAAACAGAAGCAAGCCTGACAGATAGAGGTAATTTTAGTACCCCAATTTTGATTGGTAAGACATTTCTAAAACAGAATGCTTGGGTATTTGCAGGTTATGATTATTTACAAGAGCAGCCGAAAGCAACCCTTATTGGTCGTGAAGAGACAATGATGGTGAATGGTCTTTCGATGAATGTCAGCATTTCAATGGAAAGTAAATCGTCCGTTTTACATGCTACGAATATCAAGGTAGACAAAAAGGCAAAGAAAGTCAGCTTTGATACCAATGACAAAGAGGGAAATAGTAAGTCATTCACTCTCCCTCTGATAGGCATGATTAAATTTGGTGATATTGAGCGTCCAGAGGTCTATATCCCAGTAAAAGGTGAAAAGCACTTTGATACTAATCTGCATGTTTATTTAAAAGATCGCTCCAACAGTTCTAGCCAATTGAGACTAGGTAAAGAAGCGCTGAGTAAAAACTTTGTCATTAGTGCCAGTGAAAAGAATCTTTTGGATAAGCCTAAAGAGAAATTTACTCAGCGAGTTAAAGATAAGAACCCACTTGTGGTCTCGCCAGAAGAGTTAATTTTAGTCGATGGCATAGAGGTAAACGCAAAACCTGATCTTAGAGTGAAAACCCCAGTGCTCAAGGTAACCAGTTTTGAGATATCAAGCGCTGACAAAGGCGAACATGTCACCTATTTCTTAGAAGATGATGAAGGTGATAAGAAGAAATTTGTTAAATCTATTCTTCGAAAAATCAAAGTGGGTGACTCAATAAGACCCGTGATTGAGGTCAGACTTGAGGCTGACGGAAAATATACTGAATATGACATCGCGCTAGAAACCCTAGATAAAAATGAGGAACAGGTTTTTCTAATAGGGCAGAAAACAAAGAAAGGTGGTGTGATAATTAATACGCGGACGGATCTATTGCTAGAGTCTCACGACCTAGTCAAGGCGGGTTACATTGAAAACGCCACGGTCGAAGGGTTAAGTTTTCCGGTGAAGTTAGATACTGGCGCGGATGTCAGTTCAATGAATGCCAAAGAGATCAAATTATACCAAAAAGAAGGTAAAGACATGGTCGACTTTGTGTATGAGAACAAACAAGGCGACAAAAAATCGTTTACCCGACAGGTCGTGAGAATGATGACCGTTAAAGCGAAGGAAGGGGAAAAAGCCAATCACAGACCAGTAGTGAAGATGGATGTACAGATTGGTGATATACGTAAGAAGGTCAAAGTTAACCTACAAGACCGTTCTCGATTTGGCTACAGTATGATCCTTGGTGAAAACTTTCTGCGTCATGGTGTGGTCGTTACCAGTGATAGCAAGTTTCTGCTGGGTGGGTCTGAAAAAGATATAAAACAGTGATGTTAGAGAATCGATCCAAAAACCTAGGTGACGCGTTTCCTTGTGCGATGCGTGCTTGGCATCAACATGAACAGCCACTGCTGCAGTGGCTGTTTAAAAAGACCAACGACAGACAACTTGCTCAGGATATCCTGCAAGACGTTTTTATTAAAATCATGCATCAACAAGCGACGTTTTGTGAGGTAACCAATACGAAAGCATGGCTGTTTCGAGTGGCTAAAAACTTGTTTATTGATCATACAAGAAAGCGCACGTTTCAGCAGATAAGTGACGATATTGAACAGGAAGAAGAAGACTTAGCGCCCGTTGATCTCCTTGCCTTAAGTTGTCTTCCTCGAGTGATCTCTGAACTTGATAAAGCGGACCAAGCCATTATTGTGGCGTGTGATTTAGAAGGCGTCAGTCAACAAAAGTTTGCCATTGAACATGGGCTGACCCTTGCGGCGACGAAATCTCGAATTCGTCGTGCAAGAGACAAATTGAAACGACAAATAGAACTTTCTTGTCAAGTAAAGCTAGACGAAAATCAACAGGTTTGTTGTTTTACTCGTCGAGACTAAAAGAAATATCATTTTCTATGAATCCTTTTTAAAACCGCTTCGTCTTTAAGACAAAGAAGTTTTATTTTATAGGGTTCATATGTTTCAAATGTTCACTGATTTAGCATCATGGTTGGTGTTTGATCTGCTTAATCTATCTCCCAATTCTAAGCTTGGTGATGCACTGCATTTTTTTGTAGAAGATACCACTAAGATCTTCGCGCTTCTTATCATTATGATCTACCTAATTGCTATCATCCGAGCTTCATTGGATATCGAACGTGTTCGAGATTACTTGGCGGGAAAGCATCGTCTTACTGGTTACTTACTAGGCTCAATTTTTGGTGCAATCACCCCGTTTTGCTCATGTTCAAGCATTCCCGTATTCCTCGGATTTACCTCGGCGGGTATACCGCTTGGTATTACGATGGCATTTCTTATTACTTCACCGCTTATCAATGAAGTAGCCGTATTGCTACTGGTTAGTTTGTTAGGTTGGAAGTTTACGGTTTTGTATGTATTGATTGGTATTAGCGTTGGTATGTTAGGGGGTTTATTTTTAGATGTGATAAAAGCGGAACGTTGGTTGGTTTCTTTTGCTGCTGATGCTTTAAAGCAAGGGTCAATCAATCAAAAAGAGAGCACTACTCGCACTCAAGAGGCTAAAAAATTATCCCTACAAGAGCGCCATCAGTTTGCCAAAGATGAAACCAGTGAGATCTTTGGACGGGTTTGGAAGTGGGTATTTATTGGTGTTGGTTTAGGTGCCGCTTTACACGGTTTTGTTCCCGAGGGGTGGATTGAAGCCTATTTAGGCGATAGGCAATGGTGGTCTGTACCAGCGGCTGTTCTCCTAGGGATACCTCTCTATTCTAATGCGACGGGTGTCATTCCGGTTATGGAGAGTTTGATCATGAACGGGCTGCCAATTGGTACGACGTTGGCTTTTTGTATGAGTACTGTTGCCGCGAGTTTTCCTGAATTCATTCTTTTAAAGCAGGTGATGAAGTGGCCGTTACTTATGGTGCTATTCGCCGTCTTATTAGTCGCGTTTACGCTCGTTGGTTGGATTTTCAATGCCATACCGCTGCTCTAAAAATCATTTTTATTCAAGGAGAAAGTAATGAAAGTAGTCAAAATATTAGGTTCTGGTTGTAAAAATTGTCAGGTAACGGCATCGGTCATCGAAGAAGTGGCTAGATCAAATAATATAGAGATAGAGCTGATAAAGGTTCAAGATCTTAAAGACATTATGGCTTATGGCGTAATGAAAACACCTGCTGTGGTTATAGATGAAACGGTGGTACACAAAGGCAGTGTACCGAAGGTAGAGCAAGTGGCGGCCTGGTTTACTCATTAAAACGTAAATAGAAGGTAACGTAACTTCGTTGTTTTCAACGTTCCGTCACTCTCAAGAGCGTGTGATTTACTCTGGCAAGATCCCGGACTGGTCGGACACATAAGTAACCGATAAGAGGGGGTAAATGGGTAACAGGTGTTAGCGTCTCTGCATCTCTGCCCACCAAGCCGCATCGGCGACAATCTGGCCCTCTTCGTCTAGGGGAGGGTATTCGAGTTTCTTACGTTTAGCGACTTTAGCAAGAACAGGATGGCCACGCTCAAATAGCGTTCTGTGTATGACCTCTTTCGCTAATGCTGAGGTTTCTCTGTCATACATTCCTGCACGTTGGCGTTGTCTTTGTGCTTCGAAAAGAATGAGCGCACTGGCAACCGAAACGTTGAGAGACTGAACCATACCGACCATTGGAATGATAATGTCTTGATCGGCAAACTCTAATGCCTTACTAGAGATACCGTACTTTTCGCCGCCAAGAATGATTGCGGTTGGTTTGGTGTAATCGATTTCTCTGAAATCGACAGCTTTGTCGGAAAGGTTAGTTGCTAAGATCTGCATATTCTGGGTTTTTAGTTCGCTAACGGCACTTTCGATAGTTTCGTGAGTCTCGACTTCGACCCAGTTGCGCGCACCAGCAGAGGTGTGGCTTAAGGTTCGCATATTTTTGTTGGGCCAAACAGCATGTACTTTATGGACACCAGCCGCATCGGCGGTACGAATAATTGCAGAGACGTTGTTTGGTTTGTGAACCTCTTCAAGGCAAAGGGTTAAGTCGGTTTGGCGAGCTTTAAGGACAGTTTGGATGCGGTTATAGCGGTCTAGGTTCATGATAATTCAACGATGACTGGTTGGGTTGTAGAATCTTGAGCCTTGAGCACCTATTTTCTTCATTTTAGGTTCAAGACTCAGGATAGTATGGCTACGTTCTTTTACGTCTAACTTTCAATGCATGTGGTATAACGCGGATTTTCTTCATTATTTCCGCTAAATGAACGCGGTTTTTTGTAGTGATCGCTAAAGTGACTGTGTATAAACGACCATCTTTTTCTTCCGTTGTAATGCCGTGAATATTAGAGCCAGTACGCGAAACAACGTTGGTGAGTTCTGCAAGCGCACCTTGTTTGTTATGCATATCAATTTGCAACTCAGAAATGAACTCGTGTTCGTGTTCATCAGACCATTCAACAGACATGTATTTATCCGGTTCTTTTTGATAACCACGTATATTAGGACAAGATTCAAGGTGTACGACTAACCCACGTCCTGGTGAAACATGAGCAATGATATGGTCGCCGGGTATTGGATGACAGCACTTGGCATAGGTAAGCAGAATGCCATCAGCACCTTTAATAGATAGTTTCTTGCTTGATGTTGACGTTACTGAACTGGTTTCAGTCAGTGCATCAGCATCGCCCAACAAACGGCGAGCAATAACAATACTCATGAGCTCACCCAAACCGATAGCCGCAAGTAAATCGTCCATGGACTTGACCTTAAGGTCAGATAAAACATGTTCAATGTTTGTTGGGTAAACGCTCTCTATAGTGTGTCGGCCTAAAGCATGGTTTAGCAGTCTGCGACCCAATGCCACCGATTCTTCACGACGCATGGTTTTCAGCACTTGGCGTATCTTGGTTCTTGCTCTGGAGGTAACCACATAGTTGAGCCATGCAGCATTAGGGCGAGCCCCAGGAGCACTAATAATTTCGATTGCTTGACCGTTCTTAAGTGATTTACTCAGAGGATAAGGTTGACGGTCAACTCGAGCACCTACGCAGGTATTACCTACATCAGTGTGGACGGCATAGGCGAAATCGACGGCAGTCGCGCCAGCAGGTAATTCAACAATACGGCCTTTAGGTGTGAAAACGAAAATCTCGTCAGGAAAAAGGTCGGACTTAACGTTTTCAATAAACTCAAAGGAGTTCCCTGCGCTTTGTTGAAGCTCAAGTAAGCTCTGCATCCAACGCTGCGCTTTAACCTGAGCGGTAGTGCCTTTGCGTTCGCCACCTGCTTTATATGACCAATGTGCAGCAACACCTTTGTCCGCCATTTGATCCATGTCATCGGTACGAATCTGTACTTCTACAGGTACGCCGTGTGGGCCAACCATTGAAGTGTGCAGCGACTGATAGCCATTGGCTTTTGGGACGGCAATATAATCTTTCATTCGAGCTGGGCGAGGTTTATAAAGGTTATGCACCTGACCTAATACTCGATAACATGTATCGGGGCTATCTACGATGACTCGAAAAGCATAGATGTCCATAATGGTATGGAATTTTTGCTCTTTGGTTTTCATTTTGTTGTAGATCGAAAAGAGATTTTTTTCTCGTCCTAACACACTGGCTTTTAAGCCTACTTCCTCTAAACGACCTTCGATTTCTGAGTGAATACGTTGAATCATCTCTTTTCGGTTACCACGCGCGGTCTTCACTACTTCCTTAAGGACTTTGTAGCGATTTGGATAGAGCGCTTCAAAACCAAGTTCTTCTAACTCAGTTTTAATATTGTGGATGCCTAATCGATGGGCAAGGGGAGAGTATATTTCGAGTGTTTCTTTTGCTATTCGACGACGTTTGTCTGGACGAAGTGCACCAAGGGTACGCATGTTGTGTGTGCGGTCAGCAAGCTTGATAAGGATGACGCGAATGTCTTGCACCATAGCAAGAACCATCTTACGAAAGTTCTCTGCTTGTGCTTCTTTTCGATCTCTAAATTTAAGTTTATCTAACTTAGATACCCCATCAACGAGTTCAGCAACCGTATCACCAAACTGATTAGCAAGTTCTTCCTTAGAGACTTCCGTATCTTCTATCACGTCGTGTAAAAGTGCAGCCATTAAGGTTTCATGATCCAAACGCATTTCTGCGAGGATACGAGCTACAGCAACAGGGTGAATGATATAAGGTTCCCCGCTTGAGCGGGTTTGCCCTTCATGGGCGTCTTTTGCTACCACATAGGATTGACGCAGAGCCTCTAGGTGAGGCTCTGTTAGGTATTCTTGGGCAACATCTTTTAGGCTATCGAATAGATACAAATTAAAGGCCCGAAAGGTTACTTAAAATTATTCACTAGAATTAACGAGTGTGAGTAATGCTACTTACAGCCGCAAGTTCAGCCGCTTCTTGTTCTTGTTGCTCTTGACGTTCACGTGCATCAAGAACGTCCTTAGTGATCAAGCCTTCTTCGATTTCACGAAGTGCGATAACAGTAGGCTTATCATTCTCTTCAGGCACTAGTGAATCTTTGCCGCCAGTTTGCATCTGACGAGCGCGGCGAGCCGAGATTAGTACTAGGTCGAAGCGGTTGCCAACTTTTTCAACTGCATCTTGAACGGTTACGCGTGCCATGTGGACTCCAATAGGTTAACTAAATATTCTGAATGACGAGAAAGTATACAGTCTAAAGGCTTACTCTGCCAATAGTGCTGTGAGCATACCATTATATTTCGCCGCTTGTTTGTCTTGTTTTAAGCGCTCCGCACGAATAATCGCCTTAAAGTCCATCAATGACGCATCGAAATCGTCATTAACAATAAGATAATCGTATTCGTCAAAATGTGACATTTCGGATTTAGCTTCACTCATGCGCTTTGCTATGACTGCTTCATTATCTTGTCCTCTTGCATTGAGACGACGTTCTAATTCACCGTTGGACGGTGGAATAATAAAAACGCTCTTAGCAAGTGGCATCTGTTTACGGATCTGTCGAGCACCTTGCCAATCAATATCGAGGAAAACGTCGATACCTTTGTTCAAGTTATCTTCAATCCATACACGAGAAGTTCCATAGTAATTACCGAAAACTTCAGCATGTTCGAGAAATTCGTTTTTCTCGATTAGCGCTTCAAAGCTCTCTTTTGGAATAAAATGGTAGTGCAAACCATCTTCTTCACCAGAGCGCATGTCACGCGTTGTGTGAGATACAGAGACTTTCATTGCGTAAGTCGGGTTTGTTTCCAGCAGCGCTGAAATTAAGCTAGATTTACCTGCACCGCTAGGAGCGGATACTATATAAAGAGTCCCTTGAGCCATCTTTTTTACCCCACACTAATTTGATGTTTTTCGCCGATTCGTGAACCATCGAACGGCGAGCCAAAACAAGATAATAACGACTTCTAATTGGATAAACCAGAGGTCGGAAAAATGGAGGCGAAGAGTAGCACAGGTTATCACCTATTCTCAACGTGGTTGTGGGAACTTTATCTCTATAAAAGATAGTGTACACAGAGAAAAAAAGAGCCCTCTATTGACGAGGGCTTTTTTTTGTAAGATAAATCGTAATTACTCTATATTCTGGATCTGTTCTCTCATCTGCTCAATCAATACTTTCAGCTCAACACCTGAAGCGGTGATATCTGTACTGATTGATTTAGAAGCCAGAGTATTTGCTTCACGATTGAATTCTTGCATCATAAAGTCGAGCTTTCTGCCACATGCCCCGCCTTTTTTCAGAATATTATTTGTTTCTTTAACGTGAGAATCTAAACGATCTATCTCTTCGGCTACGTCTACTTTTTGAGCAAGCATAATGAGTTCCTGCTCTACACGAGTCGCGTCAAGTTCGATTTTAGCTTCTTCAAATTTCTTGATTAATCTTTCACGTTGCCACTCAATAATTTCAGGCATACGATCACGAACTTTGATGGCTTCATCCGTAATCGCGTCAAGGCGAGTGGTAATCAAATCTTTCATGTTTGTGCCTTCACGGCCGCGAGCTTCAATGAATTCACTTACACCTTCATCAAACGCCGCTAATAAATCTTTTTTGATCGTATCCATGTCTTGTTCTGGTGTTTCCATCACGCCAGGCCATTGCATAACTTGAAATGGATTGATTCGATTACTTTCACCAATAAGATTAGATACTTGGTTTGCCGCATTAATGACTTGTTTAGCCAGTGTTTCATTGATTGATAACTCACCCTTCGCATCAGGGTTAGCTTCAAAGCGCAAATGGCACTCTACTTTGCCTCTAGCAAGACGTTTACGAAAGCGCTCGCGCAAAATAGGCTCTAAACCACGAAATTGTTCTGGTAAGCGAAAGTAAGTTTCTAAATAGCGTTGGTTCACGCTACGAATTTCCCATACTGCGCTACCCCAATCGCCTTTCACTTCTTTGCGAGAGTATGCCGTCATGCTGTAGATCATGGATATTTCCTTGATAGTCGAAATACGTGTTTTTTTGAATGTAAGTAATAAGTAAAAGATGGTAGCACAAGTTGGGGCGAAGCCTCCATAGCGCACCTAGGAACCATTCATGTTTTCCGCTATAATTCCCGCCCAATTGAAATCCATTACATAATAGGTAAATACCCATGCGTCCAAACGACAGAAGCGCGGTACAAGTTCGTCCAATTAAAATGACTCGTAACTATACAGCGTATGCTGAAGGTTCTGTGTTAGTAGAGTTTGGAAACACCAAAGTGTTATGTAATGCAACGGTTGAAGAGAATGTACCTCGTTGGCTAAAAGGGAAAGGAAAAGGTTGGGTAACGGCGGAATACGGCATGTTACCAAGAGCAACACACACTCGTAACCGCCGTGAAGCCGCAAGTGGAAAGCAGGGTGGGCGTACGATGGAAATTCAACGCCTTATCGCTCGTAGTTTGCGTGCCGTTGTTGATCTTGAAGCGATGGGTGAGTTCATGGTTACTGTTGACTGTGATGTGATTCAAGCTGACGGCGGAACAAGAACCGCCTCTATTTCTGGTGCTAGTGTCGCAATGGCGGATGCGTTCCAACATTTGGTTGCAGAAGGTAAGCTTAAGCAAAACCCTATGAAGGGTCATGTTGCTGCTGTATCGGTTGGAATCGTTAATGGTGAAGCGTTGTGTGATCTAGAATATGTTGAAGATTCTGCGGCAGATACCGATATGAATGTCGTTATGACAGAAGAAGGTAAGATGATCGAAATCCAAGGTACTGCAGAAGGCGAACCTTTCTCGCATGACGAATTAATGGATTTACTGGCGCTCGCTAAACAGGGTATTGCCGATATTATTGAGGTGCAGAAAGCGGCGCTAGTCGATTAGTCTCGCAATGTTGTTCTAATCCTGTCGTCCTTACGGAACACAACGTTATCCCCACGAAAGTGGGGATCTAATTCCACCAAGTTTCCTGTTTTTACGAGTGTGACGAGGTGTTAGGTTCATTGTTCAGAGAAGTATAAATCCAACAAGCTTATTGGTGGATGGCTAATTTAATCACCTTAAGTGTTGAGGGGAAAACGAAATGAAAGCATATCAGCGTGAATTTATAGAATTCGCATTAGAAAAAGAGGTTCTTAAGTTCGGTGAGTTTACTTTAAAGTCCGGGCGTATTAGCCCTTATTTTTTTAATGCTGGCTTGTTTAATACCGGAAGAGATCTCGCTCGACTAGGTCGATTCTATGCTGCTGCACTCATCGATTCTGGTATTTCATATGATGTTCTCTTTGGTCCTGCATATAAAGGCATTCCTATAGCAACAACGACGGCGGTTGCTTTAGCTGATCACCATGACGTGGATGCACCTTATTGCTTTAATCGCAAAGAAGCGAAAAATCATGGTGAAGGTGGCAACCTTGTCGGCAGCGCGCTAGAAGGGCGTATCATGCTTGTGGACGATGTTATTACTGCTGGTACCGCTATCCGCGAATCTATGGAGATAATCCAAGCCAATGGCGCAGACTTAGCTGGTGTTCTTGTTGCTATTGATAGACAAGAGAAAGGAAAAGGCGAGCTTTCTGCGATTCAAGAAGTAGAACGCGATTTCCAGTGTCAGATTGTCTCTATTGTTAGCCTTACGGATCTTATCTCTTATCTCGAAGAGAAAGGTGGTAGCGTTGATCAATTAGAGAAAGTGAAAGCCTATCGAGCTGAGTTTGGGGTTTAAAAAGAAACCTTGAATCATGACCACTTCGCTTCTTAAAGCGAAGTGGTCATATTATTTGTATCTTATTCCGCGCGGAATGGATTCGTCTTCCATTGTTTTGAAACGTTTATGTAGCCACATCCATTGTTCTGGTGCTTTTAAAATAATATTTTCGATATGTTTATTCATAAATGCAGCCGCTGCTTTTTCATCGCGTTGTGGGTAATCGAGATGGAACGATGAGTCAACTTGAATATCATATTTTAGATTCCGATTTCTAAACCCAGATACTGTGACAATGGCGCAATGGCTTGTGTAGGCCAAAATACTGGTACCTGTTGTGGTACAGGCATCCTCAACGGCAAAAAATGGAACAAACACGGATTTTTTTCGGCCGTAGTCATGATCTGGTAGGTAAAGAATACGATCTCCGCTTTTGAGTGCGCGAATCATCCCTTTGACATCTTTCCTGTCTATCAGTCGGTTGCCATTGTGGGCTCGACCTCGATACTGAATGAAATTATAGACAGGGTTATTATGTGGGCGGTAAACGCCAAAACCACCAATGCCCAATACAGCAAGTGCTCGGCCGGTTATCTCTAAATTAAGTGCGTGAGCGCAACAAAAGAGTATGCCTTTTTTTTCATTTTCGAATTTCGTTATCTCAGAAAAATCTCCGGCGTTTAACAACCTTTTAAAGCGCCAAGTCGGCCAAAACCAAGTAATCGCGGTTTCTATTAATGCAAGTCCGGTATTTTTAAAGTTTTCTTCTACAAAGTCTTGGTTCTCTTGCGCGGTTCTTTCCGGAAAGGCGAGTTCTAGATTACGTCTAGCAACCTTTACTCTGCTCTTACCTATTTTCATACTCACTTGACCAAGCTTTCTACCGACAAGATAAAGCAACTTATAAGGCAATATATTGACGAACAGTGCTAGAAAACCAAAGCCCAACCAAACCAACCAGTATTTGGGGTGGAGAAGAGATAAGGTAAACTTAGGTTTAATGCTTCTACTCATTATGGGCTCGCTTTGAGGCGTTATACATATTATTGAATTTGAGCACTCAGTAGAGCCCAATATTCTTCGAAATTTTCAGTGGGTTGATATTTGAAATCAGAACGAACAAATCGATTGAGACTGCCCTCTACTTGGCCGAGAAGTTGTGCCGCCAAAATAGATTCATCAACAGGAAATGATTTACCTTCACGTAACTGACGTTCGCGTAAAATTTGTCTGAGTTGCATTTCGATTCTTTCAAAGAGCTGATTAATTCGACCGCGTAATCGCTCGTTTTCAAACATCAACGCGTGACCAGACATAATCCTTGTTAGCCCTGGGTTTTTCTCTGCAAAAGCCAGTATCAGTTGAAGAACCAATCGGATCCGCTGCAACGTGTCTTTTTCTTCATCGAGTATGCGGTTGATTCGGGACATAAGCGAGTCTTCGATAAACTCTATTAAGCCTTCAAACATACGAGCCTTGCTCGGAAAGTGGCGATAAAGTGCTGCTTCAGAGACACCAACTTGTTTGGCTAATTTGGCGGTAGTGATTCTAGATGCGCCATCGGTAGTCTCTAGCATATGAGCTAAGGCCTGAAGGATTTCTTCACGGCGATTGGATTTTCTGGTTCCGGTCATGGTTCCGATTCCTTTACGTATCTCTACTTGCGTATTGAGTATTTATTCTCTTTTACAACAAATAGAGTGACTACAAACTGACGGTTCTGTAATGTCATTTTTTGAAATGCTTTTACAGCAGTAGTCTTAAGTTGAATAGACTTGTTGAAGCACCATTATCAATGAAGTTGGTGCTTACTATAGATTCTTTGCTGATTATTGCTTACTTGTGTGTCCAAATCTACCCCTGACTTGCATAGGTATATCAATTTAAGACACAAGGTTAAGTTTTATTTACTCTATTCCATAAGCGCATTTATTTTTTGCATTATTTGTAAGGCAAGTGCCTCTTTAGAGTCAAGTGGCAATGATTGTTCGCTTTGTTGCCCTTCCTCTTGATGCCAGTAGAGCGTTAGCGCATTGTCGTTTGAGTTAAACCCTTGCCCTTCAATTGATACATCGTTGGCGCAGATAAGGTCTAGATTCTTCTTCGTTAATTTTCCTCTGGCATACTTTTCGACATCTTGAGTTTCAGCCGCAAAGCCAACGGTGAAGGGTCTGTTTTTTTCGAGGTTCGCCACACTGGCAACGATATCTGGATTCTTAATCATGGTGAGAGACATTTCGTCAGAATCCTCTCTCTTTTTGATTTTTTGATCGGATACGGATCCGGGACGATAGTCAGCGACGGCAGCACAGGCAATAAATATATGGTTATCGCTTACATTGTCCATCACTTCTGCATGCATGTTTTTTGCACTTTCTACATCAATTCTACGTACATTCTTGGGTGTGTTGAGTGCGACAGGCCCACTGATAAGGGTTACGTTGGCACCTAGCTTCGAAGCGGCCTGAGCGAGTGCGTATCCCATCTTTCCAGAGCTATGATTAGAAATGAATCTAACCGGGTCTATCGCTTCACGGGTAGGACCTGCAGTGATCAGTACGGATTTTCCGTCCAGAATTTTATCCAGTTTAAAGGCTGACTGGAAAAAACTTTCGCACCTTTCGACCAACTGCATCGGTTCTAACATTCTGCCATATCCAACATCACCGCACGCTTGTTCACCCGCTGCTGGGCCCCAAATGTGAAAGCCGCGTTTTGTTAGCGTGGCGATATTTTCTTGAGTTGCGATATTTGTATACATCTGTTGATTCATGGCTGGGGCGATGGCCACTGGGGCATTTGTCGCCAATATGACGGTTGAAAGTAGGTCATTTCCCATACCGGCAGTTATTCGAGCGATAAGGTCGGCCGTAGCCGGAGCCAACAATACAATATCGGCCCACTTCCCTAACTCAATGTGCCCCATAGAGGCCTCTGCCGCAGGATCTAATAGGCTGTCTGAAACTGGATTGCCAGATACGGCTTGCATGGTTAAAGGCGTAATAAACTCTTTAGCAGCTTTAGTCATTACGACGTGTACCTGCGCGCCTCTTTCAGTTAAGCGTCTGGTTAGCTCAGCACATTTGTATGCGGCAATACCACCACTGATACCTAAAAGGATTTTTTTCCCGGTTAAAGATTGCATGTTGATTCTCCATTTTATGAGCAAACCATATCACAAAATTATGAAAAATCACCTGTATAGAGATGAAACAGAAAGTTGGTGTAAATATAGGCGACAACGTTTTTAATTTTCATCATCACGACTATTTTAAGTATTAGCTTCACCCGTTTAAGTCGCATAGTCATCGCTAAGCTTTTTAATCTTGCTTCTTATTTGTTACATATCCTTTTTTATTAAGGATATGTCATGACTATCAAAAAGCTCCCACTTGAATCTCAACCACGAGAAAAACTTCTGTTGCGTGGGGCTCAGGCTTTATCAGACGCTGAACTGTTGGCGATATTTTTAAGAACTGGCATAAAAGGGATGAATGTTGTTGTGCTTTCTGATTTTCTTATCTCTGAATTTGGTTCGCTTAGAAAGCTATTCAGTTGTAGCAAAGAGGAATTTTGTCGGCATAAAGGGTTAGGTGAGGCGAAATATGCGCAACTACAAGCGGTACTGGAGATGACCAACAGGTATCTTGCGGAAACAATCAGCAAAGGTGACATACTCACTGCACCGAGCAATACAAGGATGTATCTGTCTAGTCGCTTAAGGCACAGAGACAGGGAAGCGTTTTTGATCCTTTATCTAGATAGCCAACACCACGTCATTATGGATGAAATCTTGTTTGAAGGTACTATTAATGCGGCGAGTGTTTATCCTAGAGAGGTGGTTAAGAGAGCGCTTTATCACAATGCAGCCTCTATTATTGTCGCTCATAATCATCCGTCAGGAATTGCTGAACCCAGTTCTTCAGATAAAAGAATTACGGACCGTATTATCGATGCGCTTGCCTTAGTCGACATTAGATTGTTGGATCATTTCATCGTTGGTGATGGAGACGTGATGTCTTTCGCAGAGAGAGGTTTATTGTAGCTTATACATCAATACGTATTGCCCTTGAACTGGCCATGTTTGTTGCTTATACAGGCCGATCTGTTGGCGATGACATGCGCCGTTGTATCGGCCTCTCTTTTTTCATCCTCGTCTCTATTCCGTCATTCCTGCATTCATTCGTCATTTCCGTGTGGGTGGTCAGCGACCTTGTCGCATTAGCTTCCGTCTTTCGAGTAATGCTGTTCGGTTAAGGTTATTTAAACTTATCATCCCGACGAAAATTGATCTACTTCCACGAAAACTAACGTCATCCCCACTCTCCGTCATCCTCACGAAAGTGGGGATCTGATTTCACCAAGATTCCCGTTTTCACGGGAATGACGAAGTATTTAGCACTAACCGAACAGCGTTATTTCTTCGAGGGAACGACGACAGGGGCGAGAGAATGACGGGTTTTGTCGGGATGACGAGTTTCGATAACGTTAACCCGACAGCATTGGCATCATATAACGTGTTATTAGCTACCAGACTTGATCGCTTCAATGATTTCTGTCGTCGAACAACCAATTTCAAAATTAAGTACGCGAACCTCACCACCGGCGGCAATAACCTCTGTTCCTCCAGCAATCTCTTCTGGTTTGTAATCGCCACCTTTAACAAGCAATGACGGTAGTACCTTAGAGATCAATCGTTGTGGTGTTTCTTCACTAAACGGAACGACCCAATCAACCGCACCTAAACCAGCCAGTACGGCCATGCGACGGTTGGTTGGATTGACGGGTCGACCTGGCCCTTTCAGTTCTCTTACTGACTCATCAGTATTGACCGCAACAATGAGTCGTTCACCCAATTTTGCCGCTTGATTCAGGTAAGAAACGTGACCGGCATGAAGAATATCAAAACAACCATTGGTCATGACAACCGTTTCACCTTTTGATTTTGCTTTCTTCACGGCTTCAACGAGGGCTTCTTCACCTATGACGCCAAAGTCGGAGTCTTGGCTACCATGAATGGCTTCTGCAAGTTCAATTTCAGATACCGTCGAAGTACCTAGCTTACCGACGACAATACCGGCAGCAGCATTGGCTAACGCACAGGCTTGATCCAACGGTTTTCCCGCCGCGACGGAAGCGGCCAATACGGAAATAACCGTATCGCCAGCGCCTGTTACGTCATACACTTCCTGAGCCTGAGTGGGAAGATTAAATGCAGCCATGCCTTTTCGTAATAAAGTCATGCCATGTTCGCCACGAGTTACGAGTAGAGCCTCTAAGTCAAACTCTTCAATTAGTCCTAACCCTTTTGCTACGAGCTCTTCTTCTGATTCGATTTTGCCGACTTTCAATTCAAACTCAGCCATATTAGGCGTTAAGAGAGTGGCACCGCGATAGCGTTCAAAATCAACATCTTTAGGGTCAATAAACACCGGTACGTTAGCCGCACGCGCTTTTTGAATCATCAGTTGAGCGTGTTCTAAGGCGCCTTTCGCATAATCTGACAAAATGACGGCATTTATTGTAGGAAGTACAGCGTCCATGCGAGATAAGATTAATTCAGGATCGACATGTTTAAATTTTTCTTCAAAATCTAAACGAATCAACTGTTGCCCACGACTAATGACGCGCAGTTTGGTAATGGTTGGGTATTCGGGCAATTTTACAAAGTCGCAGTCAATCTTTAAGCCATTTAACGTGTCGTGTAAAACTCTTGCTGGCTCATCATCACCGGTTAAGCCGATGATATGGACATGACCGCGTAGAGAAGCAATATTCATTGCAACGTTCGCAGCGCCACCGGGCCGTTCTTCATTATTCTCTACTTTGACAACGGGTACTGGCGCTTCTGGTGAAATACGTCCAGTTGGACCATTCCAATAACGGTCAAGCATTACATCACCAATAACTAAAACATTCGATTGGCTATATTCAGGCAAAATAGGTTTCATACACGTTTCCAAATATTAATACTGGGATGGAGTTTAGCATAAGCCTAAACCACGCTAAACTTTTGAGCGGTAATACTTATCTTTTACTCGTCCCTTAGTTTTTCACTTATCTGTGCTCGATTCAATGTCATCGATAACTCAGATTGTTAATAGTTTTTTGAATCAGTTTGCGTCAGTTGCAGTGACGATATTTAGCTTATTTCTCTAAAATCAAAAAAACACTTATCTTTTTTAAATTTTCTGCTATGATTCGCGCACTATTTTTTGAACACAAATCAGCTCTGCTCAAAAAAAGATCACGAAATCCTGCAAAAGGATCTATTCAGGTCTTGAGCAATGTACGTCAAGTTAGTATAATGCGCGACCTTTGATAGCCTTGTATGGATTTCCATAGCGGTTTTTAACCTCAATTCTTTACTTATATAGTAGATGTAGAGAGGTTCGGCCACCAAGGTTGATATCGAGCTGAAACGATTTTGGAGAGACTTAAATGTCCCGAGTATGCCAAGTAACTGGTAAGCGTCCAGTAGCGGGTAATAACCGTTCACACGCACGAAATGCTACTAAGCGTCGTTTTCTGCCGAACCTACAAACTCATCGTTTCTGGGTAGAGAGCGAAAAACGCTTTGTTAAACTACGTCTAACTGCTAAAGGTATGCGTATTATTGATAAGAAAGGCATTGATGCTGTTCTTGTTGATGTACGAGCTTCTGGCGAAAAAGTTTAAGAGGAATTGAACGATGGCTAAAGGCATTCGTGAGAAAATTAAGCTAGTTTCTTCAGCTGGTACAGGACACTTCTATACCACTGATAAGAACAAACGTAACATGCCGGGCAAATTTGAGATCAAGAAATTTGATCCAGTTGTTCGTAAGCACGTTATGTACAAAGAAGCAAAAATCAAGTAATTGATTGACAGTTTCAATAAAAACCCAGCTCTTGTAGCTGGGTTTTTTGTTTTCTGGTGTAAAGAAATAGAAAACGCAAAATGAAGCCACCGTCATTCCCGTGAAAACGGGAATCTTCTACATGTTACCCATGTGCCCGGTCAGATCTGTTACCCATGTTGGTGATCAGTGCCAAACCAACGTCATCCCCATGAAAATGGGGGATCTAATACCCTCAAGATTCCCGTTTTCACGGGAATGACGAAAGAATGGGAATGAGTGAAGGACTGTGAAATGGCGAAAGGACGGGAATGAGTGAGTTAGCCTCATATCCAAGGCTGAAAACGCAAAATGAAGCCACCGTCATTCCCGTGAAAACGGGAATCTTCTACATGTTACCCATGTGCCCGGTCAGATCTGTTACCCATGTTGGTGATCAGTGCCAAACCAACGTCATCCCCATGAAAATGGGGATCTAATACCCTCAAGATTCCCGTTTTCACGGGAATGACGAAAGAATGGGAATGAGTGAAGGACTGTGAAATGGCGAAAGGACGGGAATGAGTGAGTTAGCCTCATATCCAAGGCTGAAAACGCAAAATGAAGCCACCGTCATTCCCGTGAAAACGGGAATCTTCTACATG
>NZ_JBCDMC010000011.1:0-164456 GCF_042465995.1 Vibrio frigidus
AAGCGCCGTCTTTGAAGTGTGCCAAGGCCAAAAAACGCATTTTCATCTGCATAGATTTTTGCTGACTAGCAAGCTTTTTGAAGTCGATATTATTGAGGTTTTCCATAGTGATAATAAGTTTGTTTCAAGTAGCCTCAATTAGATCATATTTTTACTTTAATTGGTATTACAAGAAAAATGCAGAAGCCTCAGCAGAAATGCTGAGGCTTCTAGCGACATGAAGGAACCGTTGTCGGATTAATGAGTATTTTATAGGACAATAATCCCTCAGTAAGCTCGGGTGCATGTGTTTCTTATTAACTGATAATATAGGTATCGATATTTGATAGAGAGCGTAGTGAAGGCTCTCTATTAAAATCTATAGAATTTTCTTAAGTACCCTGTCAGCTTTAACTCGTGTCACTTTCCTAATGAGCTTTTGAACCTCTATTGGGTAAGTATCAAGTTTTTCCAATTGCTTGTAGCTGCCGATTAAATCAGCATGTTTTAGGATATTTTGAAATTCTTCTTCAAATTTCGCTGTCAAAAGATGATGCTTGTCCTGAATCAACAGTGCGTTTTCCAGATCGAGACTCCAAGCTCTTGGATTGAGATTGTTACCGGTCAATAGCATCTGGGTTTTATCAACCCAAATCCCTTTTAGGTGGTAGCTATTTTTATCATGCTTCCAAAGCTGTATAGATAGTTTTCTACTTGCCATATTTGCTTCGTTAGTTTTCGCAAATCGCCTAAGGTTCATCTCATACAGATATGGTAAGCCTGCGATGGTTTTAAACGTTTCTTCTGGTGGGATATAAAAATCATTCGCTGTTTTGTCACCAATAACTATAGTAACTTTTACGCCACGCTTGAGTGCCTTCTTTACTTCTTTAGCAACACTTTTAGGAAAATTGAAATAAGGCGTACAGATCAACACTTCTTCTTTAGCAGATGCAATGAGCTGGTTTACCCTTAGATTCAGTCTATTACGACGCTTGCCTATGCCGACTAGGGGCGTAATGGCCACTTGATCACTATTTACGGCTTCGTTCTGAAATTGATACTTTGATTGTGCAAGGGTAGAGCGGAACTGCCTAATTGCTAGTTTTATGTCTTTTGTCTTGGGTTTATCGTCGCTACAGAGTTTATTTACTGCTGGATGAGACAACATGTCATCTTGAATAAAGGTGACCATCGAATTCGCTAAAGACTGGTTTCTAATTACATGGTATCGATCAAAGCGATACCTATCGTTAAAATTGAGGTAAATGTTGTTTAGGCTAGCACCACTGTATATGACGGTGTCATCAATGATGAAACCTTTTAGATGCAAAACCCCAAATACTTCTCGTCCACGAACGGGGACGCCGTAGACAGGGACTTTCTGTTCATATTTTTCCGAAAATTCTTTGTAAAAACTAGCATTCCCTTCAGATTGTTCAGCGCCGATTAATCCTCTTTGTGCTCGGTGCCAATCGACACATATAGCAATATCTAACTCAGGAGTATTTTGTTTAGCTTGATAGATAGCGGTTAGTACCTCTCTACCAGCGTCATCATCTTCGAGATACAGCGCCGCGATATAGATTCGCTTTTGAGCATTACGGATATGTTTTAACAAACACTCCCTAAATGCTTTTGCTGTATGTAGTACGTCAAACTGCTCTGGGTCCAAAGCGATTGTTGGCATCTGTTTGAACGGATTATTTAACGCCATCATATAGTGTGAATTGCCTCAGAAATCAAAAAGTATCAGGGTCGGATTTTACCAAAGGAAACCATAAAGTGGTTAATATTTACTGCATTATTTGGTAAGTGATCGTTAATGATATTGAAAGTTATTGAGATTGGACACCTCTTTTTTATCTTGTCTGTGAGAAATTGGGGTTAGATGCACTTTTAACAGCTGAAGAGTCCATCGAGCAAGACTGAAAATAGGATTATGCAGAAAATCGCATAGGGATGAGATCTTTGCCACTTTGACAATAGCGTATAAACAGTGGTTTGAGTGATGCGGGTAAGGATTCAATTGCTACAGATTCAAATCCGTGTTGTTGGTAAAAAGGTTGCAAATTAGAATAGGCAAAACAGTAGTCAGCTGAGTTTAGTGTCTCATTAATACAGTGCTTCATTATGAGATGCGCTATACCCATTTCACGATATTCAGGGATAACCAACATCCCCGTAAGCAAACGGCATTCGTTTATAGTTCTAAGGCGTACGACACCACAAAGATCGGATTGACAGTAAGCAACGTATATCAGTTCATCACTCTTTGCTTTTCCTGATTTGTAATGCTTCTTATACAACTTCTGAACAAGTGGTATCAATAACGGATCTAGCTTTTTTATATCAAGTCGATTCATTCAAAACTGCGCTTATTGAGCCAATAGGGTAGAATATTATTATTACTAGTTTATCTCCGAATACCATGCAGATACATAAAAAAGCCAACCTTAAATCATTCCATACCTTTAGTGTGGACGTTACATGCGACGTACTGGTTATTGTCGAGTCCCAAGAGGAACTCCTTTCTGTGTATCAAAATAGAGAGTGGAATGGGTTGCCGAAACTATTGTTAGGCAAAGGAAGTAATGTCCTATTTACCTGTCATTTTGAAGGTGTAGTTATCATTAATCGTTTGTCTGGTATAGACGTGTCAGAGACAGAAAACGCTTGGAAACTACATGTAAATGGTGGAGAAGACTGGCCTAACCTCGTGGAGTGGTCAATTGAACAAGGGTATTACGGTCTCGAAAATCTTGCCTTAATACCTGGTTGTGCTGGCTCCGCACCTATTCAAAATATTGGAGCATATGGCGTAGAATTCAAAGATGTTTGCGAATATGTTGATGTGCTCGATCTGAGCTCTTTTGAGATCACTCGATTAAATAATACCGAGTGTAAATTTGGATATAGAGATTCGATATTTAAAAAAGAGTTATACGAAAAAGTCATCATAGTGTCTGTTGGTATTAAATTACTCAAGCAGTGGTGCCCTGTTGTAACTTACGGAAATTTAAGATTATTACCTGAGGCTAGCTTAACAGCTAAGCGAATCTTCGATGAAGTGTGTAACATGAGGATGAGTAAATTACCCGATCCTAATGTGGTGGGAAATGCAGGTAGTTTCTTCAAAAATCCAGTGATAAGTCAACCGGAATTTGACCAGTTATCCCTTCAATTTCCAGAACTAGTTGCGTACCCAAGTGGCGCTGGTATGAAAGTCGCTGCTGGGTGGTTGATCGACCAGAGTGGGCTAAAAGGGCTCCGTATCGGAGGTGCTCAAGTTCATGATGAACAAGCTTTAGTCTTGATCAATTTAGGTGATGCAACAGCCGCCAATCTTATTGAACTGGCATCGAAAGTTCGTAGTAAAGTTTTAGATAAATACCAAATAACACTTGAGCATGAAGTGCGATTTTATAATTCCAAAAAAGAAACCTATTTACAAAGAATGGTTAGCGAATAGATGAAAGATCACAGTGTAAAATTAAGAATAATAAAACTTCTTTCTTTTGGAGAGTTTGTATCGGGTGAATTACTAGGGGCTGAGCTGGGTATTTCTCGGGCTGCTATTGGCAAACAGATAAAAGGTATTTTGTCCTGGGGGCTCGACATCTATAGCGTCCAAGGAAAAGGCTACCGATTATCCAAACCGATTCAACTTTTAGATAAAAATACAATAGAACATTTAACATCTAAAAAAGTCGAACTCATTCCGGTGATCGAATCAACTAATCAATACCTACTCGATAACACAGAGATTATTGAGAGTGGCTCGGTGTGTATTGCTGAATATCAATCTAATGGCCGTGGCAGGCGAGGTCGCCAGTGGGTGTCTCCATTTGGTAGCAACATCTATTTGTCGATGTATTGGCGCTTAGAAGCCGGAATGGCTGCATCTGTGGGACTTAGTCTCGTTGTCGGAGTCGCGATAGTAGAAGCTTTGGAATCAATAGGAATACATGGCATCAAGTTGAAATGGCCAAATGACCTCTATTATCAAGATAAGAAATTGGCCGGTATTTTGGTTGAGATGAATGGACAAGCCGGAGGCGCTGCGAACCTAGTTATTGGGATGGGGATGAATATAGATATGCCTGAAGCAATAGAAGGTATTGATCAACCATGGACATCGTTATCACAGGTCACTGATGAACAACCCGATCGAAACCTACTTGCCGCAACTCTTATCAATACCTGGAAGACGACATTAGAAAATTATGAATTCGAAGGAATGAATGGGATCACTGAGAGATGGAATCGTCTAGACAACTTCATTGGCCGCCCAGCTAGGTTGATTATGGGCAATAGAGTAATACACGGGACGGTTAGAGGTATCAATGATCAAGGTGCCATACTTCTTGAAACCGAAAATGGGATAGAGAGTTATATAGGTGGCGAAATTTCATTGAGAAAATAACCAATTAACTAGCGTTTAAACGTTATCGAGAAACGCTAGTTTTAATGACTATTTTCGTAGTAAAATTTCTTCAACCATGTGATTGCCACCTTTCTTAAGAATCAAATGAGCGCGTTCTCTGGTAGGTAGTATATTTTGTGCCAAGTTTTTTCCGTTTATGCTGTCCCAAATACTCATTGCTTTATTGACTGACTCTTGCTCAGTTAAAGAAGTATAATGAGAAAAATAAGAACCAGGTTTTTTAAACGCACTTCTTCTAAACTCCATAAATCTTTCTACATACCACGTCTTAATTTGATGAACTTCTGCGTCTACAAAGATAGAAAAATCTACAAAGTCAGAAACAAAGACTCGATGTGGGTCATGGGGGTAGTCCATTCCGCTTTGCAGCACATTAAGTCCTTCAATAATTAGTACGTCAGGAAGATCAACGATCTTCTTCTCGTCGGTAATATCATACGTTATATGGGAGTATACCGGAGCAACTACATGTCTCTTACACGCCTTAATATCTGAAACAAACTGAACAAGGCCCTTCATATCATAGGATTCCGGGAACCCTTTTCTGGTCATTATCTCGCGCTCGTTTAGCACTTTGTTTGGTAGTAAAAATCCATCGGTAGTAATAAGTTCTACTCTTGGATGCATCTCCCACCTGGATAAAAGGGCTTTTAATAAACGTGCTGTAGTGCTTTTTCCGACGGCAACACTACCTGCTATCCCAATAACGAACGGGGGAGAGTGTTCTTTTTTATTTAGAAAATGATTCAGAACTGAATTTCTACTTTGCCTAGCAGATATATAAAGATTGAGTAGTCGAGTTAGAGGCAGATAAATCTCGACCGCTTCTTGCATAGTTAGATTTTCATTAATGCCTTGCAGCTCTCTAAGGTCTGCTTCAGACAATGTCATGGGTACTGAATTTCTCAGCTCTGCCCAATGGTTGCGATCAAAAGACATGAAAGGACTCATAAAAACTCGATATAAACAGATAATGAAGAGAGGAAAATACATCAACTAAGAATGAATTCAAGCGACTTAGCTTGCATATCGATGATTATTCACTTTGAACTGCGTAAAAAGTGGTCTAAAAACTAGAAAGTTTAGGAAAAGCACATTTATTTTAAATTTCCTATTGCAAGAGAAAAGATCATCCCATAAAATGCGCTCCACTTATGTGCCGACTTAGCTCAGTAGGTAGAGCAACTGACTTGTAATCAGTAGGTCACCAGTTCGATTCCGGTAGTCGGCACCACTTTCTTTTAAAGAAAGAGAAATTTTGGAGGGGTTCCCGAGTGGCCAAAGGGAGCAGACTGTAAATCTGCCGGCTCCGCCTTCGATGGTTCGAATCCGTCCCCCTCCACCATATTCTTAAGGAAATAGCTCTCAGAGTCACTTGTGCGTGCATCGTATAATGGCTATTACCTCAGCCTTCCAAGCTGATGATGCGGGTTCGATTCCCGCTGCACGCTCCATCTATTTGAGTGCTGTTATAGCTCAGTCGATAAAAGCGCACCTTTGGTAAGGGTGAGATACCCAATTAAAAATGGGTATCAGCACCAGCTTTGAAGCAAGTATTTCCTTTTGATATATTATTAGTTATTAAGAAAGTTTAATTACCAATATTTTTTGGTTGCGTGGTCATCAAAGCCACCTAAATCCGTACCTAGAGGGACAACTCATGTCTAAAGAAAAATTTGAACGTACGAAACCGCACGTAAACGTTGGTACTATTGGCCACGTTGACCACGGTAAAACAACTCTAACTGCAGCTATCTGTACTACTCTTGCAAAAGTATACGGCGGCGTAGCGAAAGACTTCGCATCAATCGATAACGCTCCAGAAGAGCGTGAGCGCGGTATCACTATCGCAACGTCTCACGTTGAGTACGATACACCAGCACGTCACTACGCACACGTAGATTGCCCAGGACACGCCGATTATGTTAAAAACATGATCACTGGTGCTGCGCAAATGGACGGCGGTATCCTAGTAGTAGCTGCGACAGATGGCCCTATGCCACAAACTCGTGAGCACATCCTACTTGGACGTCAGGTTGGTATTCCTTACATCATCGTATTCATGAACAAATGTGACATGGTTGATGATGAAGAACTACTAGAACTAGTAGAGATGGAAGTTCGTGAACTTCTTTCTGAGTACGAATACCCAGGTGACGATCTTCCAGTAATCCAAGGTTCAGCTCTAGGCGCACTTAACGGTGAGAAAGAGTGGGAAGATAAGATCATTGAGCTAGCAGAAGCGCTAGACAACTATATCCCAATGCCAGAGCGTGCAGTGGATCTACCGTTCCTACTACCAATTGAGGATGTATTCTCAATTCAAGGTCGTGGTACAGTAGTAACGGGTCGTATCGAACGTGGTATCCTAAAAGTTGGTGACGAAGTTGTTATCGTTGGTATCAAAGAGACAACTACTACGACTTGTACTGGTGTTGAAATGTTCCGTAAATTGCTTGACGAAGGTCGTGCAGGCGAGAACGTTGGTGCTTTACTACGTGGTACTAAACGTGAAGACGTAGAGCGCGGTCAAGTATTGGCGGCTCCAAATTCAATCACTCCTCATACGAAGTTTGAATCAGAAGTTTACGTTCTTTCTAAAGATGAAGGTGGTCGTCATACTCCATTCTTCAAAGGTTACCGTCCACAGTTTTACTTCCGTACAACGGACGTAACAGGCGACATCACTTTACCGGAAGGTGTAGAGATGGTAATGCCAGGCGACAACATCCAAATGACGGTTGAGCTAATTGCTCCAATCGCAATGGATGACGGTCTACGCTTCGCGATTCGTGAAGGTGGTCGTACTGTTGGTGCTGGTGTTGTTGCTAAAATCTTCGAATAAGATTTGACGAACGGCTAGTAAAAAGGGCATCATTTGATGCCCTTTTTAAGCACATGAAAAAAGGGTTGGCTGTTTTTATGTCGATCTTGTTGAAAAACAAAGAATTTTCGAGTCAAGATGTGTATCTTGGCTGATCGGTGCATTAGTATTTTTGATGTATTAAGAATGAGCCCTGCAGCAGCGGGGTTGTTGTCGTCTATAGTTAAGACTTGTAACAGGTTGGTTTTATGAACGCAAATGCTGAAACTCCTAATAGCTCAAGTGCAGCAGATACATTTAAGTGGATTATCGCTTTTGCTCTGCTAGCCGCTGCTGTAGTGGGTAATTACCTGTATGGTGAAATGTCGGTTGTATTACGCGTAGCAGGGGTCGTTGTTTTAATCGCAGCAGCTCTTGGTGTGTCTGCAACTACAGCAAAAGGTAAAACAGCGATTAGTTTTGCACGCGAATCTCGTATGGAAGTTCGTAAGGTAGTTTGGCCTACACGCCAAGAAACTATGCAAACAACACTAATCGTTTTGGTCGTATGTATTATTATGGCTTTAATACTTTGGGGAATTGACGGCATTATGGTTCGTCTAGTTGCCTTAGTTACTGGTGCATGAGGGTTTTAATTCATGAGTGAAGCTCCAAAAAAACGTTGGTATGTGGTTCAGGCTTTTTCAGGCTATGAAGGTCGTGTTGCTCAATCTCTTCGTGAGTATATAAAAATGCACACGATGGAAGATTACTTTGGCGAAATTCTTGTTCCTACAGAAGAAGTGGTTGAAATGCGTGCTGGCCAACGCCGCAAAAGTGAACGCAAATTCTTCCCAGGTTATGTTCTCGTTCAGATGTTGATGAACGATGAATCATGGCACCTTGTACGTAGCGTTCCACGTGTAATGGGCTTCATTGGTGGTACTTCTGACCGTCCAGCTCCTATCACAGACAAAGAAGCTGACGCCATTTTGAACCGTCTAGAACAAGCGAGCGAAGCTCCTCGTCCTAAGACGATGTTTGAACCTGGTGAAGTGGTACGTGTTAATGATGGTCCATTTGCAGACTTTAACGGTACCGTTGAAGAAGCAGATTACGAGAAGAGCCGCATTAAAGTGTCTGTTTCGATCTTTGGTCGTGCAACACCAGTTGAGCTCGAATTTGGTCAAGTTGAGAAACTTGATTAAAAAAACATCTTTTTATACTTGTGTAAGGCGCGAAATCTGATTATAATTTCGCGCCTTTTTACAGGTTATTATTAAAAAAGCGGGGAGCTGATCAAAAGATTAGCGTTTGAACCCAAGCATTAGGAAATATCATGGCTAAGAAAGTTGAAGCTTATATCAAGCTGCAAGTTGCAGCAGGTATGGCGAACCCAAGTCCACCAGTAGGTCCTGCTCTAGGACAACACGGTGTGAACATCATGGAATTCTGTAAAGCGTTTAACGCAAAAACAGAATCTGTTGAGAAAGGTCTACCGATCCCAGTTGTTATCTCTGTATACAGCGACCGTTCTTTCACGTTCGAAACTAAGACTCCACCGGCAGCTGTTCTTCTTAAGAAAGCAGCAGGCGTTAAGTCTGGTTCTGGTCGTCCAAATACTGAGAAAGTTGGTACTGTAACTGACGCTCAGCTGCAAGAAATTGCAGAAACAAAAGCTGCAGATATGACTGGCGCTGACGTTGAAGCAATGAAACGTTCTATCGCAGGTACTGCTCGTTCAATGGGCCTAGTGGTAGAGGGTTAAGATTATGGCAAAACTAACTAAACGCATGCGCGTAATACGCGACAAAGTTGATGTAACTAAGCAATACGAAATCAACGAAGCAATCGCTCTTCTTAAAGAATTAGCGACAGCTAAATTTGTAGAAAGTGTTGACGTAGCAGTTAATCTTGGTATTGACGCTCGTAAATCTGACCAAAACGTACGTGGCGCAACTGTGCTACCGCACGGTACTGGCCGTGACATTCGCGTTGCAGTGTTCACTCAAGGTGCTAACGCTGAAGCAGCTAAAGAAGCTGGCGCAGATATCGTAGGTATGGAAGATCTTGCTGAGCAAGTTAAAAAAGGTGTTATGGACTTTGACGTTGTTGTCGCTTCTCCGGATGCAATGCGCGTTGTTGGACAACTAGGTACTATCCTAGGTCCACGTGGTCTTATGCCAAACCCTAAGGTTGGTACTGTAACTCCTAACGTTGCACAAGCAGTTAAAAATGCTAAAGCAGGTCAGGTTCGCTATCGTAACGATAAGAACGGCATTATCCATACTACTATTGGTAAAGCCTCTTTCGAAACAGCTCACCTACAAGAGAACTTAGAAGCTCTTCTAGTTGCACTTAAGAAAGCGAAACCATCTTCAGCGAAAGGTGTTTTCCTACAGAAGATTAGCATCTCTACAACGATGGGTGCTGGTGTTGCTGTTGATCAAACTAGCCTGAACACTGTAGCAAGCTAATTTGCATAGACGCGGAATTCATGTATAATTCCGCGCCTATTTAATTTGTGGTTGGGACTGCGTTTTTAAAGGTTATTTTAGTGGTTTTATTGAACAAATTTCATTATTTGTTTGAGAGAAACGTTGAAATGCCTCGCTATTGCAGTCTCCGTCCAAGACCGTAGGCGTTTCGAATTTAATATTTGAGACTTAATGTCTACCTACGTAGACGGTGCCCGAACCGAAGAAAGTCAAATTTATTTCAATTGGCTTTTATCTGGGAATGCACCGTATTAACTCCCGATATCTATTTATGAATATTGGGTGGTGTAACGACAACCAGGAGTAAATCCAAGATGGCTTTAAACCTTCAAGACAAAAAAGCAATTGTTGCTGAAGTCAACGAAGCAGCCGGTGATGCACTTTCTGCAGTTGTAGCTGACTCTCGTGGCGTTACTGTTGGCGCGATGACTACTCTACGTAAACAAGCTCGTGAAGCGGGTGTTTACATGAGAGTTGTTCGCAACACACTAGCACGTCGCGCTGTAGAAGGCACAGCTTACGAATGTCTACAAGACGTATTCGTAGGTCCAACTTTGATCGCATTCTCTAACGAGCACCCAGGTGCTGCTGCGCGTATCTTTAAAGATTTCGCGAAAGAGAATAAAGAATTTGAGATCAAAGCTGCTGCATTTGAAGGCGTAGTTACTGACGCTAATGTATTGGCGACACTACCAACTTACGACGAAGCTATCGCACGCCTAATGATGTGCATGAAAGAAGCTTCAGCTGGCAAGCTGGTACGTACAATCGCTGCTGTTCGCGATCAGAAAGAAGAAGTTGCGGCATAAGCCTCACTTTGTACTGATTGCAAAATAAACTAATTGTTGACTTAAAAGAGAATTGTTATGTCTATTACTAACGAGCAAATCCTAGATGCAGTTGCAGAAATGTCTGTAATGCAAGTTGTAGAGCTTATCGAAGCTATGGAAGAAAAATTCGGCGTTTCTGCTGCAGCAGCTGTTGTTGCTGGTGGCGCTGCTGCTGAAGTTGCAGAAGAGCAAACTGAATTTGATGTGATGCTTACTGCTATTGGCGGAAATAAAGTATCTGTAATCAAAGCAGTTCGTGCTGCTACAGGTCTAGGCCTTAAAGAAGCTAAGGGCCTAGTTGATAGCGCTCCTGCTGCTGTTAAAGAAGCTGTATCTAAAGAAGAAGCAGAAACACTGAAAGCTACTCTAGAAGAAGCTGGTGCAACTGTTGAAGTTAAGTAATAATAATTACTTAGCTTAGCCGAAAGGCTGATGGCTGGTGGTTTTATAACCACCGGCCTTTTTGCGCTGTAGGGTATTGGTGAATTTTCCTGCTGTTTAGATACCAATATCCAAGCAAAAAACCGCTATGTAAGTCAGCTTGCATAGGGTCTACAGTAAACAGTTGCTAGTACTGCCCCGCTCTTTTCGTTTAGAAAATGATTGGGTAGATTGGGTCACTTATCAGCGAGCTGAGGAACCCCATGGTTTACTCTTATACCGAGAAAAAGCGCATCCGTAAGGATTTTGGTACTCGTCCACAAGTTTTGGACATTCCATATTTGCTATCAATCCAGCTTGATTCCTTCGATAAATTTATCGAACAGGATCCTGAAGGACAACACGGTCTTGAAGCCGCTTTTCGTTCTGTATTTCCTATTCAGAGCTATAACGGCAATTCTGAGCTGCAATACGTTAGCTACCGTCTTGGTGAACCAGTTTTTGATGTTAAAGAATGTCAAATTCGTGGTGTAACTTATTCAAAACCATTGCGCGTAAAATTGCGTCTTGTTGTGTTTGATAGAGATGCACCAGCAGGTACCGTAAAAGACATTAAAGAACAAGAAGTTTACATGGGTGAGATCCCATTAATGACTGATAATGGTACCTTTGTAATTAATGGTACTGAGAGGGTTATCGTATCCCAGCTGCATCGAAGCCCAGGTGTGTTCTTCGATAGCGATAAGGGTAAAACCCACTCATCAGGTAAAGTTTTATATAACGCGCGTGTTATTCCTTACCGTGGCTCATGGTTAGACTTTGAGTTCGATCCTAAGGATAATTTATACGTACGTATCGACCGTCGTCGTAAACTGCCTGCTTCTATCATTCTTCGTGCACTGCAAAAGACGACAGAAGAGATCCTTGATATCTTCTTCGACAAAGTGAACTTCGAAGTGAAAGACCAAACCCTTATGATGGATTTGGTCCCTGAACGCCTGCGTGGCGAGACGGCAAACTTTGATATAGAAGCGAATGGTAAGACTTACATCGAAACTGGTCGTCGTGTTACGGCTCGTCACATCCGCAATCTTGAAAAAGATGGCGTTGACTCCATCGAAGTACCAGTTGAGTACATCGTTGGTAAAGTATCATCAAAAGATTATATCAATGAAGATACTGGCGAAATTATCGTTGCGGCGAACCAAGAAATTAGCTTAGAAGCGTTGGCAAACCTTTCTCAAGCTGGTCACAAAAATTTACAGGTTCTGTTCACTAATGATCTAGACCACGGTCCATTCATGTCCGACACATTACGTGTCGATAGCACGGTTGACCGTATTTCTGCGTTAGTTGAAATCTATCGTATGATGCGTCCTGGTGAGCCACCAACAAAAGATGCGGCAGAAGCGTTATTCCAGAGCTTATTCTTCGCTGTAGAACGTTATGATCTATCGACTGTTGGTCGTATGAAATTTAACAGTTCTATCGGTCGTGAAGATGCTGGTGAACAAGGTATCCTTGACGAAACCGACATCATCGAAGTAATGAAGAAGCTTATTGGCATTCGTAACGGTAAAGGTGTAGTGGACGATATCGACCACTTAGGAAACCGTCGTATACGAAGCGTAGGCGAAATGGCTGAAAACCAATTCCGTGTTGGTTTAGTGCGTGTTGAGCGTGCAGTGAAAGAGCGTTTAAGCCTTGGTGACCTTGATGCAATCATGCCTCAAGATCTTATCAACGCTAAGCCTATTTCTGCAGCTGTTAAAGAATTCTTTGGTTCTTCACAGCTTTCACAGTTTATGGATCAAAACAACCCGTTATCAGAAGTAACGCACAAGCGTCGTATCTCTGCATTGGGTCCTGGTGGTCTTACTCGTGAACGCGCAGGTTTTGAAGTACGTGATGTTCACGTAACTCACTACGGTCGCTTATGCCCGATCGAAACGCCTGAAGGCCCAAACATCGGTCTTATTAACTCGTTGTCTGCGTTTGCACGCTGTAACGATTTTGGTTTCCTAGAAACCCCTTACCGTCGCGTTGTTGATGGTATTGTGACTTCCGATGTTGATTATTTGTCAGCTATTGAAGAAGGGCAATTCATCATCGCTCAGGCGAACTCTACGCTAACTGAAACTAATGCCTTCGGAGAAGAATTAGTTACGGCGCGTCAGAAAGGTGAATCTGGTCTTCATCCACGTGACCAAGTTAACTACATGGACGTTGCAACCAACCAGGTTGTATCTGTCGCTGCATCGCTTATCCCGTTCCTAGAACACGATGATGCGAACCGTGCCCTTATGGGTGCGAACATGCAACGCCAGGCGGTTCCAACATTACGCGCAGATAAGCCTCTTGTAGGTACTGGTATCGAGCGTAATGTAGCGGTCGACTCCGGTGTTACTGCGGTAGCAAAACGTGGCGGTACGGTTCAGTCAGTAGATGCATCTCGTATCGTGGTTAAGGTTAATGAAATTGAATTGGTACCTGGCGAAGCCGGTATCGACATTTATAACCTAACTAAATACACGCGTTCTAACCAGAATACATGTATTAACCAACGCCCAACCGTGCTACCTGGTGAACCAGTAGCAAAAGGTGATGTTATTGCTGATGGTCCTTCAACAGACCTTGGTGAATTGGCGCTTGGTCAAAATATTCGCTTGGCATTCATGCCTTGGAACGGTTACAACTTTGAGGATTCAATCCTCGTTTCTGAACGTGTCGTTCAGGAAGACCGTTTCACGACTATCCACATTCAAGAACTATCTTGTGTGGCGCGTGATACTAAGCTGGGATCTGAAGAGATCACTGCGGATATTCCAAACGTAGGTGAGTCTGCTCTGTCTAAATTAGACGAGTCAGGTATCGTTTATATTGGTGCTGAAGTGAAGGGTGGTGACATCCTAGTTGGTAAAGTGACACCTAAAGGTGAAACTCAGCTAACGCCTGAAGAGAAACTCTTACGAGCTATCTTTGGTGAAAAAGCATCCGATGTTAAAGATACATCACTACGTGTACCAAACTCTGTTTCAGGTACGATTATCGATGTTCAAGTCTTCACTCGTGACGGCGTTGAAAAAGATAAGCGTGCACTAGAAATTGAACAAATGCAGCTTAAAGAAGCGAAGAAAGACCTTACTGAAGAGTTTGAAATTCTTGAAGGTGGCCTACTTGCTCGTGTTAGAGCTGTACTTGTTTCAGGCGGTTACTCTGAAGCTAAGCTAGATTCTATTCACCGTAAACAGTGGCTAGAACAAACACTAGAAGACGATGAGCTTCAATCATTGCTTGAGCAACTTGCTGAGCAGTGGGATGAGCTTAAAGCAGACTTCGATAAGAAGTTTGAAAACAAACGTCGTAAGATTACACAAGGTGATGATTTAGCACCTGGTGTTCTTAAGATTGTTAAAGTTTATCTAGCGGTTAAGCGTCGTATCCAACCTGGTGATAAGATGGCAGGTCGTCACGGTAACAAAGGTGTAATCTCTAAGATTAACCCTGTTGAAGACATGCCTTACGATGAAAAAGGTCAGCCTGTTGACATCGTACTTAACCCACTAGGTGTACCGTCTCGTATGAACATTGGTCAGATCTTAGAAGTTCATATGGGTCTAGCTGCGAAAGGTATCGGTGACAAGATCAACCAAATGCTTAAGGAACAACAAGAACTACATCAGTTCCGCAACTTCCTGCAGAAGGTTTATGATCTTGGTGAAACGCGTCAGACAGTAGACATTGCGGCTCTATCTGATGATGAAGTTCGTACATTGGTACAAAACCTACGTGGTGGTTTACCTATTGCGACTCCGGTATTTGATGGTGCTCCAGAATCTTCAATCAAAGAGCTGTTGAAATTGGGTGACTTACCAGAATCTGGTCAGTTGCGTTTATTTGATGGCCGCACTGGTGATGAATTTGAGCGTCCTGTAACCGTAGGTTACATGTACATGCTCAAACTGAACCACCTTGTTGATGACAAGATGCACGCACGTTCTACTGGATCTTACAGCCTCGTAACTCAGCAACCACTTGGTGGTAAAGCTCAGTTCGGTGGACAGCGTTTCGGTGAGATGGAAGTATGGGCACTAGAAGCATACGGTGCTGCTTACACTCTACAAGAAATGTTGACTGTTAAGTCCGATGACGTGAATGGTCGTACTAAGATGTATAAGAACATCGTAGACGGAAACCATAGCATGGAACCTGGTATGCCAGAATCGTTCAACGTATTGTTGAAAGAGATTCGCTCACTAGGTATCAACATCGAGCTAGAAGACGAAGAGTAATCCCGTTTCCCTATAAAAACTCTTTATAGGGATGGAACAGGATTATCGGTAGAAAGGTTCTCGTTATTGAATGGTTAATCCATCTAGCGAGTTCCTTTTAACTCCTTACAGGAGCTGATTGTGAAAGACTTATTAAACTTTCTAAAAGCACAGCATAAGACCGAAGAATTTGATGCTATCAAAATCGGTCTATCTTCACCGGACATGATTCGTTCATGGTCTTTTGGTGAAGTTAAGAAACCTGAAACGATCAACTATCGTACGTTCAAACCAGAACGTGATGGTCTTTTCTGTGCGCGTATATTTGGACCAGTTAAAGACTACGAATGTCTTTGTGGCAAATATAAGCGTCTAAAACACCGTGGTGTTATCTGTGAGAAGTGTGGCGTTGAAGTTACACAAACTAAAGTTCGTCGTGACCGTATGGGCCACATTGAACTTGCGTCTCCAGTTGCACATATCTGGTTCCTAAAATCACTGCCGTCTCGTATCGGTCTGTTAATGGATATCCCACTGCGTGATATCGAACGCGTACTTTATTTTGAAATGTACGTAGTGACAGAACCTGGTATGACTGATCTAGAAAAAGGTCAAATGCTCACAGAAGATGAGTATCTTGATCGTCTAGAAGAGTGGGGTGATGAGTTCACAGCGAAGATGGGTGCGGAAGCGATCAAAGATCTGCTTTCAACTATGGACCTGCACGCTGAAACAGAACAAATGCGCGAAGAACTTGAGACGACTAACTCAGAAACTAAGCGTAAAAAAATCACTAAGCGCCTGAAGCTTGTTGAAGCATTTATCACGTCTGGTAACAACCCGCAATGGATGATCTTAACCGTTCTTCCAGTATTGCCACCAGATCTACGTCCTCTAGTACCACTAGATGGCGGTCGCTTTGCAACGTCTGATCTTAACGACCTATACCGTCGTGTGATTAACCGTAACAACCGCTTGAAGCGTCTACTAGAGCTAGCTGCTCCGGACATCATCGTACGTAACGAAAAACGTATGCTGCAAGAGTCTGTCGATGCACTTCTAGATAACGGCCGTCGTGGTCGTGCAATTACAGGTTCTAATAAACGTCCTCTGAAATCTCTTGCTGATATGATCAAGGGTAAGCAAGGTCGTTTCCGTCAGAACCTTCTAGGTAAACGTGTTGACTATTCTGGACGTTCTGTAATCACAGTTGGTCCATATTTACGTCTGCACCAGTGTGGTCTTCCTAAGAAGATGGCACTTGAGTTATTTAAACCGTTTATCTACAGCAAGCTAGAAACTCGTGGCATGGCAACGACGATCAAAGCAGCTAAGAAAATGGTAGAGCGCGAAGAAGCGATCGTTTGGGATATCCTAGATGACGTTATTCGTGAACACCCAGTATTGCTAAACCGCGCACCGACACTTCACCGTCTAGGTATTCAAGCGTTTGAACCAGTACTAATCGAAGGTAAAGCGATTCAGCTACACCCACTTGTGTGTGCGGCATATAACGCTGACTTCGATGGTGACCAGATGGCGGTACACGTACCTCTAACTCTGGAAGCTCAACTTGAAGCACGTACACTGATGATGTCGACGAATAACATTCTGTCGCCAGCGTCAGGTGATCCTATTATCGTACCTTCTCAGGATGTGGTATTGGGTCTTTATTACATGACTCGTGACAAGATCAACGTTAAAGGTGAGGGCATGTACCTTGCTGGACCAGCTGAAGCTGAGAAAGCATACCGTACTAAGTCTGCTGAACTGCACGCTCGCGTTAAAGTTCGCATCACTGAAACGGTTGTAGATGAAGATGGTGACAGAACGACGAACACTAGCATGGTTGATACGACGGTTGGTCGTGCAATGCTATGGAACATCGTTCCTACTGGTCTACCATTCAGTCTTGTTAACCAAAAGCTTGGTAAGAAACAAATTTCTACCCTTTTGAACGAGGCATATCGTAAGCTTGGTCTTAAAGATACAGTAATCTTTGCTGACCAAATTATGTACACAGGTTTTGCATACGCTGCACTTTCTGGTGTTTCTGTTGGTATCGACGACATGGTCGTTCCAGCGGCTAAGTACACTGAAATCTCTGCTGCGGAAGAAGAAGTTCGCGAAATTCAGGAACAGTTCCAATCAGGTCTTGTTACTGCTGGTGAGCGTTACAACAAAGTTATCGATATTTGGGCATCTACCAATGATCGCGTTGCGAAAGCAATGATGGATAACCTTTCTTTTGAAACAGTGATTAATAGTGACGGCGAAGAAGAGCAACAAGAATCGTTTAACAGCATCTATATGATGGCTGACTCCGGTGCTCGTGGTTCTGCTGCACAGATTCGTCAGCTTGCGGGTATGCGTGGTTTGATGGCTCGTCCAGATGGTTCAATCATCGAAACGCCAATCACCGCAAACTTTAAAGAAGGCTTGAACGTACTTCAGTACTTTATCTCAACGCACGGGGCTCGTAAGGGTCTAGCGGATACGGCATTGAAAACAGCAAACTCCGGTTACTTGACTCGTCGTTTAGTCGATGTTGCGCAAGATGTTGTTGTTCATGACCACGATTGTGGCACTCACGAAGGTATCGACATGATGCCTCACATTGAAGGTGGTGACGTTAAAGTTGCACTTTCTGAGTTGGCTCTTGGTCGTGTTGTTGCTGAAGATGTACAAAAACCAGGTACTGATGATGTACTGATCCCACGTAATACTCTGATTGATGAGAAGTGGTGTCAAATCATGGAAGAAAACTCTGTAGATAGCATGAAAGTGCGCTCAGTAGTTACCTGTGATGCAGACTTCGGTTGTTGTGCACAGTGTTATGGTCGTGACCTAGCACGTGGTCACCTAGTGAACCAAGGCGAGGCAGTAGGTGTTATTGCTGCTCAGTCTATCGGTGAGCCGGGTACACAGCTTACAATGCGTACGTTCCACATTGGTGGTGCTGCATCAACAGCAGCAGCAGAGAACAGCATTCAGGCTAAGACTACGGGTGTAGTGAAGCTTCATAACGCTAAATTTGTTATCAATAAAGATGATAAATTGGTTATTACCTCTCGTGCATCTGAACTTACAATTATTGATGAGTTTGGCCGTACGAAAGAGAAGCACAAACTTCCTTATGGTTCTATGCTAAGTAAGAAGAACGATCAAGACGTTACAGCTGGTGACATCGTCGCTAACTGGGAAGCGCACACAATGCCAATCATCACTGAAGTGGCCGGTCGTATCCAATATGTGGATATGATTGATGGTGTGACTGTTACTCGTCAAACTGATGATCTAACCGGTCTTTCTTCAAGCGAAGTAACTGACCCTGCCGCTCGCTCTACAGCAGGTAAAGATATGCGTCCAGCTATCAAACTTGTTGATGCGAAAGGTAAAGATGTAATGATTCCTGGTACTGATATGCCAGCTCACTACTTCTTACCAGGTAAAGCGATTGTACAAATCGAAGATGGTGCAGAAGTTGGTATCGGTGACACGTTATCTCGTATCCCTCAGAAATCGAGTGGAAACAAAGATATCACCGGTGGTCTTCCTCGCGTTGCTGACCTATTTGAAGCTCGTAAGCCTAAAGAGCCTGCGATTCTTGCTGAGCACACAGGTACTGTGTCGTTTGGTAAAGAGACAAAAGGTAAGCGTCGTTTGATTATCACTAGAGATGGTGGTGAACATTACGAAGAGATGATAGCCAAGCATCGTCAGTTGAACGTATTTGAAGGTGAGAAGATCGAACGCGGTGATGTTATCGCAGATGGTCCAGAAACACCGCATGATATCTTACGTTTACGTGGTATCCGAGCAGTAACTTCTTACATCGCAAACGAAGTACAAGAAGTATATCGTCTGCAAGGGGTTAAGATTAACGATAAGCACATTGAAACTATCGTTCGTCAAATGCTTCGCAAATGTACTATCACATTCAAGGGTGACTCTGAGTTCCTTGTTGGCGAGCAGGTTGAATTTGCTAATGTTAAGATTGCTAACCGTGCTCTAGAAGCTGAAGGTAAAGAACCTGCACGTTTTGAACGTGAGCTACTAGGTATTACGAAAGCATCACTAGCAACTGAATCATTCATCTCTGCAGCTTCGTTCCAGGAAACGACTCGCGTACTAACAGAAGCTGCGGTTTCTGGTAAACGTGATGAGTTACGTGGTCTGAAAGAGAATGTTATTGTTGGTCGTTTGATTCCAGCTGGTACTGGTTTTGCGTATCACCAAGAGCGTCAAAAGCTACGTGCAGGCGGTGGTCCAGAAGCACCATCTGCTGAACAAGCAACAGACAATCTAGCGGCACTTCTTAATGCAGGCTTTTCTTCAGAAGAGTAAGTATTAACAAAGCCTTATTAAAAAGCACCTTCGGGTGCTTTTTTTGTGTCTGTAATATACCTATGTAATGTGAATAATGCGTTAGGTAAACACATGATCTTATTATTATTGCAATGATATTAGTTATACAGAGATGTATAAGAGGTCAGCTTGGAGGAGAAATAAAAAAAGCACCAATCACATATGTGAATCGTGCTTATTATAGGTATAGCATAGGCAATGTATTCTGTGTGAATACTATGCGCCTGGAGGTACCGCTAAACTGTCTGCGATCATTTGGATGAGTTGGTCTTCAACCTCGAAGCGTGTCTCAATAATCTCTCCAATGAGCGATAAATCATTATCCAAATCTTCTAGAGGATCATCTTTACCAACATTGGCATACTTGTCGGTGAAATTTAATAGAGGATCAGTTGTCAGTACTATTTTACCGTAGGTCTGGTTAATTTCGTCAGTGGGAGAAAAACCCGTTGATTTCCATTTATCCATAACCATCTCATAGATCTTAAAATGACCTTCTGAAATGTAATCGACAAGGTGCTGACAATATTTCTGCAGTTCATCAGGCGTCGGTAGTTTTCCCATAGCTTTCTTATAGGTGTTCGGCTTCAATGCTGCGAGATGACAGTATTCGACGATAACGGTTTGTCTGGTATCAAGCCAGTGATCGATAACTTCACTGGAACCACCCCATTGTTCTTGTGTTTTTTTTAATTTATTTAACATGACCATGTCCCTCATGATCAGATTGCGCACATAGCGTCAACCGAAAACCCCATAAACTGAGGCACTTAATACAAATGTTTATCTTCTTGATACCAAAAGTAATGTGTATATATTATTACATGACGACTAATTCTGGTATGAATTCAGATTGCCAGTAAAATGGATGAACTTCAAGCGGTGAGGTCAAAGGATGTTAAAAAAAAGTGTTAATAATGGTGATGTCGACGCTTATTGGATTGTAGTGAATGGCAGTGATATCTGGCTAAATGAAAATGAAATGCCGTCAGGAACAGCTAAAGCATTGAATTTGCCTTTAGATAAAGCAATTCAAATCGGTGAGTATTTAGCTAAGCCAGTAATGTGGGTAAATGAAGCAGATGTCGATCAGATAGTCGAGCTAGTCTCTCTTCGAGATCATTTACTTATGCCACAAGCGTTGTTTTTATTGGCGAGCAAAGCCGTCCAGTATGGACATATGACACAGACACAAAGATTTTGTGCGCAGTGTGGCGGTAGAAACTTTCTGAATCATAATGAAATTGCAATGCAATGTGGTGAGTGTCGCACAATACACTATCCACGTATTTTTCCGTGCATCATCGTTGCGGTTCGTGATAAGGGCAAAATATTGTTAGCACAACATCCTCAACATAAAGGGGGAATGTATACGGTTATTGCTGGCTTTGTGGAAGTCGGGGAGACGTTAGAGCAGTGTGTTGCAAGAGAAGTAAAAGAAGAAACGGGTGTTAATATAAAGAATATTCGTTATTTTGGTAGCCAACCGTGGGCATTTCCAACCAACATGATGATAGGTTTTTTAGCGGATTATGATTCGGGTGATATTCAACCGGATTATACTGAGCTCGCCGATGTTAAATGGTTTACTCCGGAAGAGATGCCAGTCGTGGCGCCAAAAGGCACTATTGCTCGTGCTCTCATTGATAAGACGGTTGAATTCATAAATTTAGGATAAAAAAAACCCTCCGTAAACGGAGGGGGTAAGTAAGATGTCGTTATGAGATGTTTAGGTATTTTTAGCTACCTAATATTATTATTGTTTTCGCTAGCGGAAGGATTAGTACCATGCTCGGAAATAAGACGCAAAAGAATAGTTGATTAAAAACGTAATAACATGATCTAGGGCTCAAAGCTCGTATAGCAGCATATTTAAAGAGTGTTAGAATAAGCTTTTGAAAAAATTAAATTCAAATTGGAATGACGGAATGACCGAATTAAAAAACGATCGCTATTTACGCGCTCTACTGAAAGAACCTGTGGATTACACCCCTGTATGGATGATGCGTCAAGCAGGTCGTTATTTACCTGAATACAAAGCAACACGTGCAGAAGCTGGTGATTTTATGTCACTTTGCCGTAATGCAGAGTTGGCATCGGAAGTGACCATTCAACCTTTGCGCCGCTTTCCATTAGATGCCGCCATTCTGTTTTCTGATATTTTAACAATCCCTGATGCTATGGGGTTAGGTTTACACTTTGATACAGGTGAAGGCCCTAAGTTTGATCATCCTATTACTTGTAAAGCTGATGTTGATAAAATAGGTTTACCAGACCCTGAAGGTGAACTTCAATATGTAATGAATGCTGTACGTCAAATTCGCAAAGATCTGCAAGGTGAAGTGCCATTAATTGGTTTTTCTGGTAGTCCTTGGACTCTAGCTACCTATATGGTCGAAGGTGGAACGTCTAAAGCATTCACTAAGATTAAAAAGATGATGTATGCCGAACCAGCAACCTTGCACCTATTGTTAGATAAACTGGCTGACAGTGTGATCGAATATCTTAATGCTCAGATTAAAGCGGGCGCACAATCTGTGATGGTATTTGACACTTGGGGTGGTGTACTTACTCCGCGTGATTACAATCTATTCTCTCTTCAATACATGCAAAAAATAGTTGATGGCTTGATTCGTGAAAATGAAGGCCGTCGTGTTCCGGTTACTCTGTTTACTAAAAATGGTGGCATGTGGCTTGAACAGATCGCCGCAACAGGTTGTGATGCAATAGGTCTAGATTGGACTATCGACATCGAAAATGCGAAAGCACGCGTTGGAGATAAAGTGGCTTTACAAGGCAATATGGACCCGTCTGTCCTTTATGCACCTGCCCCACGAATTCAAGAAGAAGTAGCGACTATTCTAAAAGGCTTTGGTGATACAGGTACAGGCCATGTATTTAACTTAGGTCATGGTATTCACTTAGACGTGCCACCTGAAAATGCTGGCGTGTTTGTAGAAGCGGTACACGAGCTATCTAAGCCATACCATAAATAGATCAGATACTTTGTAACTTGGGCACTCACTTCGTTCGCTTCTAGGTTCTAGACTCGGGCTTCGTGAGAGCTCAATATTCTTTTCGAGAAAGTATTTTCTCCACTTTTTCAGCTAAGTGCTTAACAATATCTTCTTCAAACCACGGGTTCTTTCTAAGCCATAATGTATTTCTCGGAGACGGATGTGGAAGAGGCATAACGCTTGGTGACCATCTGTGCCACTGATGAACGGTCTCTGTGAGCGTTTTTGGTTTGTCTGGCAAATAATAATGTTGAGAGTATTGGCCAATCAGTAACGTTAACTCTATCTTTGGCAGTAGAGATAACACGCTTCTATGCCAAAGTGGGGCACACTCTTTCCTAGGAGGAAGGTCGCCATTTTTGCCTTTTCCCGGATAGCAAAAACCCATAGGCATGATGGCTATGTTTTTAGGGTCATAAAAACAATTCTTATCAATATTTAGCCAGCCTCGAAGCCTATCACCACTCGGGTCATTCCAAGGTATAGACGTTCTATGTACTTTAACCCCGGGAGCTTGGCCTATAATTAAAATCTTAGCGTCTTCATCTGCCTGTATAACCGGATTGGCACCGAGTTCAAGTTCTGATTCACAGAGCTTACATGCCTTTATCTCTGTAAGTAGGTCACTAATATTCATTAGTAGCCCTTTTCAAAATCGATAGTGTTTAGCAGGCTGAAGCCACTATGCCATAGAAGATAATTCTCTTTGAAAATCTCAAATACTTGCTCAGGGAAGCTGCACGCCGCAATGTGAGGGGTTACGGTGACTTTTGAATTGAGCCAATAAGGACAAGCTTGAGAAATTGGTTCATTGATAAATACATCTAAGAAGGCATGACGAATATTGTCGTTTTCAAGGGCCAATAACAGGCTTTCAGTATGAACTGAATGGCCTCTACCTACGTTGAAAAACAGGGCTTGTTGGCAATGAGAAAAAAACGTTTGGTCGAATATACCAACAGTATGTACGGTGTTAGGTAATGTCGACACAATGACGTCCATTTCAGCCAAAACATCATGTACCTGCTCAATGTGAACAATGTCTGTAAAAGCTGAATCCTTTGGTGGAATCCCAGTACGGTTGACGCCGATGGTATGTAACCCAAAAGATGAAGCAGATTTAGCCAAGTAATTACCTATCGCACCTGTACCTAAAATCAACATTTTTTTGCCTGAAACGGTCCGGTACCGATGAGGTAGCCAAAGCTTCTCAGATTGTTGAGTTCGGTATGTGTTGAAATGTCTAAAGTGGGAGATAGTGTAAGCCAAAACATATTCAGATATTTGCTCACCAAAGATTCCTTTCACATTGCTGAGTTGATAATCTTGTCGAAGCTCAGAGCTTATTAACGCATCAACACCGGCATAAGCGGATTGCATCCATTCAAGTTGACAGAACTCATCGACAATGGGGGCGATTAATGGAGGCGATCCTAAAATGATATTCGCGTCGTTATTATTGTCGGTAATAATTAGGTCAGGTAATTCTGCTTGATTAAGCATTTCGATGTATTCGTCGTTATATTCAGTAATGATTCTGACTTTGTTTTTAAAATTATCCATCTGCTTTCTTTTTTCCCTTTACTTTATCAAGTACACTGCCGCTGATTATTTATAAACCATAGAGCTGTTATGTTACAGAATCCACTGCAAGTACGACTTGAGAAGTTTGAACCATGGCAACAAATAACCTTCATGGCTTGTTTGTGTGAGCGTATGTATCCGAACTATGTTGTTTTTTGCGAGAATACAGAATTTGCAGAATCGCGTATATATCGAGATATCCTAGATAGCATCTGGGAGTTGATGACAGTAAAAAGTGCAAAAATAAATTTCGAGCGTCAGCTAGAAAAATTGGAAGAGTTGATCCCTTCATCCGAAGATTTTGATTTCTATGGTGTCTACCCTGCAATCGATGCGTGTAAAGGTTTATCTACGCTGATTCACGGCCTACTTGATAGAGACTATTTGTTTGAGAACATGTTGTCGGTGAGTGAGTTGTCAGTGATGACGGTTGCCCAGCTAGAAGAAGCTCAAGGCTGCGATGAGATCACTAATGAAAATCAAAAAGAAAACGAAGCGGTTTGTACTGAATGGGATGTTCAATGGGCAATATACAAACCACTCAAGGATGCAGTGAGGCGAGATATTGATCTGATTAAAGATCTACGCCAAGAAATCAAAGATGAAGGCGTGAGTAACTTAGGTATTTCAGCTTAATTTGAACCTGGAATCTTGAAGCGAATTCCGTTTGTTTAAAAGAACAACGTTCGCTTCAAGTTTCAAGAAGAAAAGACTTTAATCGCTGCTATCTTTTACATCATGCAATTTTTTCCACGTTTCCCATCTTTGATAAGCCAATTCCTGCATGTCTGTTGTTTTATCCGCCTCATCGACAATCTCTTCACCTATCAGATGTTCAAACATGTCTTCAAGGGTAACAATGCCTTGAATTGTGCCATATTCATCTACAACCAATATTAATTGAAGTCGATTGCTCATCATATGGTCAAACGCTTTAGGTAACACAGTGTTGTTAAGCAAAACATTAATGGGTCGCATTACGGCACCCAATTGCTGTTCACCGCTGCCTAATTGCTGCATCTTGAACAGTTCTAATCGATGCACAAATCCTAAAATATTGTCTTTTTGTTGGCTGTATATTAGCGGCCGGGAAAAAGGAATATCCTTATGTTGCTCTATAAACTCGTTAATGGTGAGTTCGGCTTCTACTCTAAAGACGACGGGCCTAGGTGTCATGATTTGTGTTATTGGGACATCAGGTAACGTTAGCAGGTTGTGTAGTATCTTAGATTCACCTTCATTGAATTCGCCGCTCTCTTTGGCAAGCATTGCCATCGCAGAAATTTCGTCGCGTAGTTTTGGAGGGGTATGCCCACGAGCCAAACGCTTGGTTATCTGCTCTGAAAGCCAAACAAATGGGGTTAACGCCCATACCATCCAACCAAGCAGGTTTGCAGCGACTGGAGCTAATTGTCTCCAATAGGTTGCACCTATGGTCTTTGGAACTATTTCTGAAAGCAGTAATATCCCCAATGTCAAAACAGCAGAGAACAAACCTAACCACTGGCTACCAAATACCGATGCTGCTTGCGCACCTGCACCAGCCGCTCCAATCGTATGGGCAATGGTATTAAGAGTCAGTATCGATGCTAAAGGGCGATCAATATTTCCTTTTAGTTGACTTAATTTCGGAGCCGAAGGATGTTTTTGTTGCCTTAATTGAGCTAAGTAGCTTGGCGTAATGCTGAGCAAAATAGCTTCAAGTACTGAACAAAAAAATGAAATACCGATGGCTACGGTTATATATAAAGTTAATAAAAACATGAATTTTTTAAGACATTCCTGTGTAAAGTATCAATAAATTAAAAGTATTTATGTGAGATATATAGCGCTTAGATACTGTATTTACTCGTGTTACGACATGATAAGCAACCACTACGGCACAGAAAACTGTATCAAATTGTGAGATATTACTCATATTCAACCTAAACTTACGTATTTTTAAGGTAACTTCCCAGACAAACCTTTGCCAGACGGGGCCTTTATGCATTACAGTGGTTCGGATTCGATAACACATAAAAAGGGAAACCTAATGAACAAGACCCAATTAATCGACTTTATCGCTGAAAAAGCGGATCTATCTAAAGCTCAAGCAAAATCTGCACTTGAAGCAACTCTAAGTAGTGTTTCTGATACACTAAAAGAGGGTGACCAAGTTCAACTAATTGGTTTTGGTACATTCAAAGTAAATCACCGTGCAGCTCGTATTGGTCGTAACCCAAAGACTGGCGAAGAGATTCAAATTTCTGCAGCTAATGTACCTGCATTTGTCGCAGGTAAAGCACTGAAAGAATCAGTGAAGTAATATAATTGACACCGAGCCAAGTGCTCGGTGTCATACTCTTTATGAAAAAGTATTTTATACCTCTTCTCTTATCCTCATTTCTTTTGGGCTGCTCATCTAGCCCAACGACAAGCAACACTGAAATATTCAATACGATGACTGGTGGCCAATCTGCTGGTGATGCAACGAGTTTTTATTGGTATACAGAGCGATTAGACCTTCCTTATTCCGCTTCCGATTATGTCGCTTCAGGTGATTATGGTTGGTATAAGTCTGACTATCGTTGGAGAAAAAGCGTCGTCAGAGAAATCGTCAGAGAAGGGATGCAACGACAAGCGTCATATGAGCCGGTGCCGTATAGAATTCAATTACGTTTTGATAATAATGGCGAGGCGGTTTACCAACAATATCGGCTTGATGGTAAGGTGCTTCCTTTGACAACACAGCAGATTCAGATGCTTTTGAATGAAGCTGAATCTATTAAAACCGTCACTGAACAGCAAGATAAGAACGGTTCTAGCTTGATGCAAGGGTATTGGGATGGGAAGGTGTTTAATAGCTGTGATGCTGAAACATTCAAAAGCATAGAATTTAATCAGACATTGCCAACCTTTGTTATAAATCGCCTTGCGAGTCTAGACAGTTATGCCGCGTTTGTTAGTTCTTCTTCGCCGGGTAAATTGGTCGTTAAAGATCTATTGATGCTAGAAGATGAAAGTTTTGATTGTGTAGAAAGACCCGTTTTTATAGAAGATGAATGAGTATAGTGAAGCCGGATAGGAAGTGAGTTCGACTAGATGACGGATTCAGTCCTGTGACACAATTGAAAAAAGGCGCATTGAGCGCCTTTTTTATGTCAGAACATCGAGAAAGATTATTTCTTGTTTTCTCTCTCTATCGCTCTGTAACCGATATCATTGCGATGGAACATGCCTTTCCAACTAATGCGCTTTGTAAGCTCATAGGCACGCTGCTGAGCTTCTGACACAGTATCCCCAAGTGCTGTTGCACAAAGTACCCGTCCACCATTAGTCACAACATCGCCGTCTCTATAACTTGTACCAGCATGAAACGCTTTTTCACCTTCTACTTCATCAGTCGGGAGCCCTGAGATAACGTCACCTTTTGCGTAATCAGCAGGGTAACCACCAGCAGCAAGTACGACACCAATAGAAGCGCGTGGATCCCAATGTGATTCAGCGTTTTCAAGGTTCTCATCAAGCGCGTCTAAACATAAGTCGACAAGATCAGATTCCATGCGCATCATGATTGGTTGTGTTTCCGGATCACCAAATCGACAATTATATTCGATGACTTTAGGTGTACCATCAGCATCAATCATCAAACCTGCATAAAGAAATCCAGTATAGGGAGCGCCCTCTGCATCCATGCCGCGAACCGTTGGGTAGATCACCTCTTCCAGTATTCGTGCATGTATTTCTGGTGTGACTACAGGTGCTGGAGAGTAAGCGCCCATACCACCAGTATTTGGACCCGTATCTTTGTCGCCGACGCGTTTGTGATCTTGGCTGGTGGCCATTGGTAAGACACTCTTACCATCGACCATGACTATAAAGCTTGCCTCTTCGCCTTCAAGAAACTCTTCGATAACGACTCGGCTACCTGCGTCTCCAAAAGCATTCCCCGCAAGCATATCTCTGATAGCATCTTCGGCTTCTTGCAGTGTCATTGCGACGATGACACCTTTACCAGCGGCTAAGCCATCGGCTTTAATAACGATTGGTGCACCCTTCTCACGAACGTATTCGATTGCGGGTGTAATCTCGGTAAAGTTCGCGTACCAACCCGTCGGAATATCATGGCGAGCTAAAAAGTCTTTAGTGAATGCTTTTGAACCTTCTAGCTGTGCGGCGGCTTTTGTTGGTCCAAAAATAGGTAGGCTTGCTTCGCGGAATGCGTCAACGACACCAAGTACCAAAGGTACTTCCGGACCTACAATCGTTAGATCGATGGCTTTTTCTTTTGCAAAAGCCACTAAGGCATCAATATCTTCTACATCGATAGCAATATTCGATAGCTTTGGTTCGAGTGCCGTACCCGCATTGCCCGGTGCGACATAAACGGTTTCAACATCTGGGTTTTGTGCCGCTTTCCAGCCAAGCGCATGCTCTCGACCGCCTGCACCTATGATTAATACATCCATTTTTATTTCCTTTAATAGCTGCGCCATTTTTTCAACTTCCGTGTCAAGCGTGCTCATTTATGCTTATAAACTCCGCGCGCTTTCCTTGAATTAGAAAAAATGGCTTTGCTCTAAAATGAATAATTCATTTTAAAAACTGAATAGGGATAAAATATTCAATTCACCAAGTTATGTATTTATAGCTTGAATCTGAGTTTCTTATTAATGGCGGAAGTGACGCATGCCAGTGAAGATCATCGCCATGCCGTGTTCGTCAGCGGCTTCAATTACTTCATTATCGCGCATAGAACCCCCAGGCTGAATAACACATTTTATTCCTGCTTCTGCTGCGGCATCTATGCCATCACGGAACGGGAAGAAAGCGTCAGATGCCATTACGCTACCAGGTACTTCAAGCCCTTCATCTGCGGCCTTAATACCTGCAATTTTGGCAGAGTATACTCGGCTCATTTGGCCAGCACCAACACCAATGGTCATATCGCCTTTCGCATAGACAATGGCATTAGATTTTACATATTTTGCGACTTTCCAGCAGAACAGCGCGTCTTTGAGTTCTTCTTCTGTTGGTTGGCGTTTGGATACAACGGTTAGATCATCGTGCGTCACCATACCTTGATCGCGGTCTTGAACAAGTAGGCCCCCATTCACTCGTTTAACATCGAAGCCCGTCGTTTTTGTTGTCCATTCACCACACTCAAGTAGACGAAGGTTTTTCTTCGCTGCGACTATTTCAATCGCTTCAGTCGATATGCTAGGTGCAATGATAACCTCAACAAACTGACGTTCAACAATCGCTTGTGCGGTCGCTGCATCCAACTCTTGGTTGAAGGCGATAATGCCGCCAAACGCCGACGTAGGATCGGTTTGATATGCACGGTTATAGGCTTCAAGGATATCTTTACCAAGAGCGACACCACATGGGTTTGCGTGCTTAACGATAACGCAAGCGGGTTCAGAAAATTCTTTAACGCACTCTAAAGCAGCATCGGTATCCGCTATGTTGTTGTATGAAAGCGCTTTGCCTTGAATTTGACGAGCCGTTGAAACCGAGGCTTCTTCAGGGTTTTCTTCGACATAAAAAGCCGCTGCTTGGTGGCTGTTCTCACCGTAGCGCATATCTTGTTTCTTCTTGAACTGCTGGTTAAACGTGCGAGGGAACGTTGACTCCTCGTCACCTTCTTTATTGTCGCCATAGGAAGGGACCATAGTACCAAAATAGTTGGCAATCATACCGTCGTAGGCGGCGGTATGTTCGAAGGCAGCGATAGCAAGATCAAAACGAGTGTCTAATGTAAGTGATTTCTCATTTGTATCCATTTCAGCGATGACGCGGGAGTAATCAGAGGCGTTAACGACAATAGCCACATCTTTATGATTTTTCGCGGCACTGCGAACCATCGTAGGCCCACCGATGTCTATATTTTCAACAGCATCAGCCAATGTGCAACCGTCTTTCGCCACGGTTTCTGCAAATGGGTACAGGTTAACGACAACCATATCAATAGGGTCGATACCGTGCAGTGCCATAACCGCATCATCTTGACCTCGACGGCCAAGTACACCGCCATGAACTTTAGGGTGCAGGGTCTTCACTCGACCATCCATCATCTCTGGAAAGCCGGTATAATCAGAAACTTCAGTAACAGAGATACCTTGTTCTGCAAGCAGGCGAGCAGTACCACCAGTAGATAAAATATCGATACCTCGATCAGAAAGAGCCTGAGCGAACTCAACAATACCAGTTTTGTCTGATACGCTGATAAGAGCGCGACGGATTGGGCGGGCGTTATTCATTGCTTCCATTTTCCTTGAATTCACAGAAATTATTGTATAAGAGATACGTTTATTGCCAGATGCTACGTTTTAACAAGTAAGCACACGGGTATAAATTTGTTAAAAATGATGGCGCGTATTCTACCCAATTTGCACCTAAAATGCTCGCGCAATCGATTGGCTTCACATAAATAATTAAAATCAGTCTATTTTTTAGACAAAAAAGATAAGGAATAAATATGTACCTGATTGGAGAACTGGCAAAAAAAGGTGGCGTGACGACTGATACGCTTCGATTTTATGAAAAAAACGGCCTTATTCAACCCGTCGGGCGCAGTGATTCTGGTTATCGTATTTATTCTGAAAATAGCCTTGAGCAAGTCCAGTTCATTTTAAACTCTAAGCGACTTGGATTAAGTCTCGATGAGATTAGAGAGTTGTTAGAGATTCGCCTTGAAGCCACTCAACATAGCTGCGCGGAAGTAAAAGGCATTACGTCAACAAAACTACTCCTTATTGATGAGAAAATTAAGGAGCTAACCAAAATTCGAAACGCTCTGAAGAAAATTAACGATGCTTGTTGCGGACACAGTAATGACAACGCAAGTCATTGTTCCATTTTAGAGGCGCTAAAGTAATGATGAAAGATAGCCTGTTATGGAGAACCGGTACTCAGCCTAGAAGTCGCTATAGAGCAAGTGAATAGAAATGTTTGGGCTATATCAGCATTATTCTTTGCTACTCAATTTTTGTACCGCCAATATCAAGGCCAAATCTTATCGTATTCATTGTTGTGACTTCTCGTGGGTAAAATAAGAAGGAAATAGAGCAGAAAATTATAGGCTTGCTACTCTATTTGTTGTTCGAAATGGAATCAGAGTTCGGTGTTACTTGAATACAGTGCGTAAACGAACGATTTTTTCTTTCAATATAGAGGTTGGACAACCAAGGTTTAGACGAATAAATCCTTTTCCTTGCTCGCCAAAACTATAACCCATCGTCGGAATGACTCCGGCGAGATGAAGTTGTTCTTCGAGTTCGTTATCGCTCAGTTCTAGTGCCCTGCAATCCAACCATGCAAGATAGGTAGATTCTTGTGGGAGATAAGTCACCTTGGTCAGCTCCGTGTTAACGAAGTCAGCAAGCACTCGATTATTGTTTTCTAGATAACAAAGTGTTTCATCAAGCCATTCTCTCCCATGGCGATACGCGGCTTGATTTGCCAATAAGCTCAACGAACTGTACACATCCATTCCATAGGCGAGCAATTTGGACTTCAGCGCTTTTGCTTCATGTTCATTTGGAATCATAGTATTAGTTAAGCGCATCGATGGTAAGCCAAATGACTTTGTGCCAGCGATGCATACGGCCATTTTGTTCAGATAATCCGGATTGACTCGTAAACAGCTAAAGAATGTATATCCGTTAAATACGATGTCGGCCCAAATTTCGTCTGAAATAATATATGTGTCGTATAGGTGGCAAAGTGCACAAACCTTAGTCACTTCCTCTTCTGTCCAAACGCGTCCACCGGGATTGTGTGGGTTGCAGAACATGAGGATTTTTATGCCAGACTTTAATTGATTTTCTAGGTCATCAAAGTTAATGGTGTAGTAGCCGTTGTTGTTTTCAAGTGGAGAAACAGCAAGCTCCCGATTTGTATTTTCAATCGTTCGATAGAACGCGTGGTAGACAGGGCTAAAAACAAGAACTCGTTCGCCAGGGTTGCTCCAACGTTCAACCAGCATCGCGATAGCGGGTAGGCTTCCCGGAGTGGTATGGAACCACTCCTTCTTTAGCTCAACCTTGTGATTCTCCGACCACCAATCGATGACGGAGTTAAAATACTCATCGCCACGCTCAGAATAGCCAAATATCCCATGTTCAATTCGTTCTTTAAGTGGTGTAGTAATGAAGTCGGGAGCTTTAAAATCCCAGTCAGATACCCAGCTTGGTAATGCCTTTCCTTTTGGAACACCGAGCCACTTTTCCATGTAGTCCCATTTTAGGCAGTCTGTATCGTAGCGATTGATAACGGTATCTAATTCGTGTTGCATAATGTCCTCGTCAAAAACAGGAAGCACTGAATCGTGCTTCCTGAAGGTTCGTCGTGTTTAAACTAACTGGTTGCAGTATTTGCCGCTTTATCTTGTATTTGTATCTCGTCGGCATTTTTTTCTGTTTTGAGTTTAGCGATCCCGATGCCGCTATACGCCCAGATCATCGCAAAAATGACACCAGAATAGTTTTGAATTGCCCACGGTAGGTAATCAAGGGTTGAAACGCCTAGCGTAGCCGCCATAAATACGCCAGCATTGGTCCAAGGAATCAATGGCTCAATAACTGTCCCTGCATCTTCAATCGTACGAGATAAATTTTTCGCGTCGAGCTGCATACGCTTATACATATCACGGAATATTTCAGAAGGAATTAAAAGTGCAAGCTTCCCATCTGATGTTGTGGATACAACAATGAAAGTGGTAGCAATGGTTGCTCCAATCAAGCTTGCTGTTCCTTTGATCCCCTTTGTAAGCAATCTCACTAATACGTTTAGGCTACCAGTGAGTGCTAGTGTGCCAGCAAATGAGAACGCGCAGAAAACAAGAAGGACAACACCCATCATAGAAGTCATGCCACCGCGATTTACTAACGTTAAAACGTCACTAAGAACGACAACATCACCAAGTCCTGAGCTCGTAAACATGGAAGCATTAAAACCACCCAACATGGAAGTAAGTGCGGTGTTTAGGTCGAAACCTTGGAAAATCATGGCATTAGCAATGGCTATAGCAATGGCGGCGACCATGAGTGGAATCGTTGGAAGTTTGCGTATGGCACCCCATAAAATAAGAACTGGTGGTAATAACAAGAAAATATTTAGTGAGAATAATTCGTTAAGGTTTGCCAAAATGGCAATTATTTTTTCAGGTGTTTCCGCCGAAACGTCACTGTTTCCAGCAAAGAAAAATACAATTGAAGCCAACAAAAAGGCAGGAATTGTTGTCCACAACATATGCTGTATGTGGGAGTAAAGGTCCGTCCCTGCAACAACAGGAGCGAAGTTTGTGGAATCAGAAAGTGGCGAAATTTTGTCGCCAAAGTAAGCGCCAGAAACTACTGCACCAGCAACGGCAGCAAGATTCGCATCCATGCCTGTGGCTACACCCATTAGCGCAACACCAACGGTTCCCGCAGAACCCCAAGAGGTTCCGGTACACAAGGAAACAAAGCTAGTGACTAAGAATGCTGTAAAAATTAAATATTCAGGGCTAATGACTTTAAGGCCGTAATAGACAAGCATTGGAATGGTGCCACCAATCATCCAACTGCCAATCAAACCGCCGACAAGTACCAATATAAATACAGCAGGCAAAGCTTTAGCAAGACGTTCAGTAATTGCGCTTTGGATATCGTCCCAGCCATAGCCTAATTTCCAGGCGACTCCAGAAGCGACAACGGCCGATCCTAATAATAAGCTTTCGATGGGTAAACCAAATACGCCATAGCCCACAATCAAGAAAGTGAGCATTGTTAGTATCGGCAGTAACGCCAATCCAACAGTTGGGGTAGATATAGTTTTGCTTTTCATGTAAATTACATCCAAGTTATTATATGTAGAAAGTACATATTAAGGTTTATAATCGTTTTAATCACAGTATTAGCATATATCTTCTCTTTTACGGGATCTGTGATGGACGTCAATAATGTAATTATTATCATTTTGCATGTAAATTACATTTGATTTAAAAGGAAGTTTAATAGTGGCTACAATTAACGATGTTGCACAGGCAGCAGGGGTATCGACTGCAACGGTATCTCGTGTCATTAATCAATCACTGAGTGTGTCACCAGAAACCGTACAACTGGTTGAAAGTGCCATGATTCAGGTTGGATACAAAATAAAAGGGAATCAACGCCTTACTATCAACCAAGGGTTGAATGCGATTGGATTGATCGTTAGCCGTTTTAACTCGCCATTTTATGGATTATTGAGTCAAGGTGTAGAGAAAATTGCGAAGCAATATGAAAAAAAAATGATCGTCGCGAGTGGTAATTATGACTCTGACTGCGAAGAAGATGCGATCAAATTCATGCTAAGTAAAGGGTGCAAAAATATTGTCATCCATAGCAAAACAATGAGTGATCAAGCATTGATTCAATATGCGAAGCAAATTCCTGGGTTTGTTGTCATCAATCGGCGTGTGCCAACAATCGAAGATCAGTGTGTATGGCTGGATAATAGTGAAGGCACTTATCAAGCTACCAGTTATCTCATTGAACAAGGACATCGACGCATAGCGTATTTGTCATGTGAAATTGAAGTTGATGATAAGTTCCTTCGTTTTGATGGGTACCGTCGTGCGCTCGATGATGCAGGCATTGAGTTTAACCCAGACTGGGTTGAAGAGGTTCCATTTGGAGAGCAAGGAGGGGCACTGGCGGCAACCAATTTTTTAAATAAAGGGTTACCCATGACGGCTTTAGTAGCGTTTAATGATTTCTATGCAGCAGCGGCTATTCAAGTATTCAAAGAACACGGAATATTGGTGCCAGAACAGTTGTCCATCGTCGGATTCGATGATGTATTACCACAGTGCTATTTCTCACCAAAATTAACTACTATCCGTAGTCCTATCGAAAGTATGGCAATCAATGCGGCACGTATTTCTTTAGAAGGTATAAACAGCACTGTTTCACGCGCGTTTCATCCTTTACTAATAAAGCGCGAATCAGTGACGGCACTTAAAGCTGATCATCACTGAGTAAGCGTGATCTCTTTGATGCTGTGAATCGTCGTGCCAGGAGCTTTCATATTATTGATGCTAAATTACCCATAATGAATGGTATTTTAGTGTGATGTATATCACATGAAAATAATGAATAATTGCTCCATCGAGTGAGAGGGGCAGTTACCCCAACAAGTCGTCACTCATTTCAAACAGACACTTTAAGGGTAAATAAAATGAAAAAATTAACCGTTCTAGCCGCAACGATACTCATGAGCGCAACGGCATTTGCAGGTACTCAATCGGTTTATAGTGAAACAAATTTATCAACAGCTGGTTTCGCTTCTAAAGCGGCCGCGTACGAAGCGGGTTTTGACTACGTTGATGCATTGGAAACCGCGAGCAGTTCTGAATTAAAATTCAAACTAGCGCCCATTGGTGAACATTCCGTTTCCAATATCCAGTTAGACGACTCGATTGTGACGATTGAAGAGTTCTCTAAAGCTCGTGGTGAAATTTCTTACCGTGCTATCGTGAATGTTGATTATCATTTCGACGCTCGCGTAAACAGCAAAGATTAAATTCACGTTGTTTTAGAATTTAGAAAGCCAACAGATTTCGGTCTGTTGGCTTTTTCTATATTTGAGCTTTGGTTGCTATTGTCTTTATGTGATATTAATTACTTATCAACCTTTTCATAGTTGGCTTTCATTTCATCTGGTGCAATACCATATTCATAGTTCGCTAGGTATCCATCCTTATAGACCACCATCCCATTTTTATCCCAGCTGACTTGTATCGTCGCTGTTTCACCATCTTTACTTTCCAATAGACTCAACATTCTGTCATCTATCTTAATCGCTTTTATGGTTTTGATGCGTTTAAAGGGTTTAAATTCGCTAGATGTCGGTAATGGGCCGTAGGTATCTACCCATTTAGCTTTAGGTATCAACCACTGATTATAAATATTTTCAACAATAGGCTTGGGCATACTGGCAATAACGACATCGTCAGACATGATATTTTGGGTTTCTAGTGTTACTCCTCCCTTTCCATCTGAAACATAGGTAGCGAACTGAGTGCCAATCTCTGCGGCTATTGGTTACCGTCCCAATGTTACTGATTTCTTAACGAAAATCTCAGCGTTATCAAATTGTTGCATGATTTCAGGTATTTTTTGAAATTCAATAGGCGCCGAAAATACGCTTGACGAGGCTATTGCAAGTAGGGTGCTTAACGCGATTTTCTTAAACAAGATCTTTCCTTATTCTGAAGATGGTACCAGTACCTTAACAAAACAAACACAGTAAAAAATTGACGATCGTCATAAACATTGGTGAGCTAGAGTTCTATTGAACTTAAGCAAGAAATGCAGCAACGGGATTAGAGTTTTTCAAATTGGCTATTTGAATTTAATAGCATGTAATTGCGCCATGAATTTCCCCACACCAAAACGCCCCATAGGTTTATGAGGCGCTCACCCTATAAAAGGACGGTATTATTACTTCTTATATTTTGTGCGCGATTGCCTCTACCTCGACTAATACACCTAAAGGTAACGATTTAACTGCAAAACAACTCCTTGCAGGACTATTGGTACCAAACAGTTTTGCATAGATCGAATTGAACATTTGGAAATCTTCGATATTGGCAAGATAGCAAGTCGTCTTTAGTACTGTATCTGTAGAACCTCCTCCTTCTTCGATAACGGAGGTTAAATTTTTAAGAGATTGAATGCCTTGTTCCAAAATTCCGCCATCAACTACTTGGCCAGTATTTGCATCAATAGGCAATTGACCTGAAGTAAATATTAATTGGTCAAAAGTAGTCCCGTGAGAATACGGGCCAATAGCTTGAGGGGCGTTATTTGAGTTGATTATATGCTTCATTTTTTCTCCGTTATATATACGATTATTTATGTAAGTAAAACATCATTATAAAATAGACTGACTTACTACATGCTTAAGTTTTTTTGCAAATAGAATAGTTACTTATTTGCTTTATGTTAAGTATCTACCTTGCGGGTTTTATTTATAATGTGACACATAAAAATAACGGCGCCTAATTATAGTCTACTTAATATGTGAAATTTAAATACAGTTTCTAATGACTATATTAGTTGCCAAATATGACTTAAATTAATGTGGTTTTAGTGAATATTTAAAGCTGGTCTCGAACCAATTCCACCCAAAATTGAACACCAGTCATTAATAAATCATCATTAAAGTCGTACGTAGGAAGGTGTAACGCCACTCCCCCTTTCTCTCCTCTCGCACCGTTCCCAATCAGAATATAGCAACTTGGTACTTCTCTTTGCATAAAAGAAAAATCCTCAGAAGTACAGTATGGCTTACAAGTAATATCTACTTTCTCGTTTCCAACAATGCTTCCTGCTATTCGGGCTGCAATTTTAGCTTTTTCAGGGTCATTAACCGTAGACAAAACACAATTAGAAAACTCAAAATTATATTTTAGTCCTGCGGAGGCACACTGACCTGAAATGACACGTTCCATTTTGACCTTGATTTTCTCCTGTGTTTCATCAGAAAAACAGCGGGTGTCTCCAGATAGAGTCACAACGGTAGGGATAACATTAGCTCCACCGTTTGTTTCTATATTCGTAACCGACAACACTGCAGGTTCGTGTATAGAATCTAAGTCTCGAGTAATTATCGTTTGTAACGCCGTACCTATATGACATGCTGCAATGAGAGGGTCATTGCCTAAATGTGGTAGTGCCGCATGGCCACCTTCACCCAGAACTTCAATTCTAAAATGATTCTCTGCTGCCATTATTGAATTTGGACTGATTAGAAAGGTTTCTAATTCAACTCCCGGCATATTGTGCATTGCGTAGACTGAATTTATTGACCAACGTGTGAATAGCCCATCGTCAATCATTGCTTTTGCACCGGTACCTTGTTCTTCTGCAGGTTGGAATATAAAGTAAACGGTACCATCAAAATCACAATGCTGTGATAGTTGAAACGCTGCACCAAGAAGCATTGCTGAGTGCCCATCATGACCACAACCGTGCATCATATTGTCAGTCTTTGAACAGTGTTCAAACGCATTCGCTTCTTGTAATTTTAGCGCATCAAAATCCGCTCTCAATCCAATGGATTTTTTACTGTCTCCTTTCTTCAGTATTCCAACTAAGCCTGTTTTCCCAATATTTCTATGGACTTCAATGCCAAAACTCTCGAGTGTATTTGCAACAAAATCAGAAGTTAATGTTTCTTCAAATCCAAATTCTGGATTCTGATGAAAGAAATGTCGCCATTCAATAACTTTTTTTTCTAAATTCATAGGATAAGCCCAAGTAATGAGGTAAAGGAAAATAATGAACTACTTCTTCCTTTACCTGTGTAATGAATATTAAATATCGCTATTCAACAGCTTGCCATAGCCAGGACAAACTGCTTTTTTCCCACAAAGATGCATTGAATGCCAAAATAGTGCCGAATTACTAGAAATAACGGGTACACCATATTTTTCTTCAAGATACTGAATGTGTTCTACGGCACGTAGGCTTGTACAGGACATAAAAATTACCTCTGCCCCAGTATCTTTGATTAATACTTCAATACCTTCTTCAAAACTACTTAGTGGTGCTTTATGAATCATATTATCATCCATAATACCTAATGAAGTTATAGCAACCAATTCAAAACCAGAGCCCTCTAATTGCTCCTTAAGTTGTATATTTACATCGGTTGGATAAGGAGAAAATACGGCGATTTTTTTTGCGTTAAGATGTTTAAATGCCGCTTTAGCAGCACTCCACGGATTTGTCGTTGGGATATCACCTCGGCCTTCTGTTAACAAGGCAGATACCTTTTCTTCACCAATAACAAATGATGCAGAAGTGCAGGCAAACGCCATCACATCCATTGGGAGGCCGTCAGCGACTAAAAGAGCGGATTGACCAATACTCGTAGCAACGTTATCCAATGCTTCCGGAGTCATTCCATTTTCTTTAAAGACGCGATTACTAAACAGTGCCGCCTGTTCACCAAGTAAATGAGACCAGTCGGTTTCGAGAGTATGATCATTTGCTAGTTGTACAAGTCCAATATGAACTTTATTTGGACGAGGAGCTGGTTCAAATTTAAGCTTAACTTCAAATTCATTAAATTGTTCAAAATTCATAGTAATATCCTTTTATTTCTGTGATAACAATGTTCTTCTTATTCGACATTGTTTTCCTTATACGGAAGAGGCTTATGCCAGATATAGAAATATTATCGCCATGTTCATTTTTAGTTTGGTATTATTTGTGTTAATAATCGGTAGGCGTTTAATTAGCGTCTACCGAAAGTATTAACTACGAATTGGTAGCAGGTTCAAGAACCGGTTCTTCATTGGAATCAATTACGTTAATTTCCTTGTCCTTTTTAATTGCATAAGCAATACCGACAATAAAGGCTATTGCAGTCACAACGACAATGTATAATTTAATGGAAGTAATTGAGTTATATATAAGTATGCCTTGTACTACACCAGCAAGACCTACCAGTGTATAGAATCCCCATAAAGGAACATTTTTACCAAACTCTCGTGTTGCCCAAGCACTTGGGAATTTTTTAGGTAGCATCGCAATGGCTACCATCATAAAGATACCAATACAAATATCAGTAAGGATGTAAGTATTTGCTATGGTGCTTATGTTCCAGCCAAGAAGAATGGGTAACATAGAAGCTAGCCAACAAAGCGTTAATATCTTCCAAGGAGTGCCTCGTTTGTTGGTAACCGCAAAGCTTTTCGGGAACCATCCATCATGCGTCGCAGCCTGAATAGGTTGTACGTAAGAGGCGTAAACACTATTAATGGTCGTTGATAGCGCCATAAATGGTCCACAAATCATAAAGAACACGAATATTGGAGCGGAAAGAACTTCTCGAGCAACAAGTGTCAAAGGTTGATTAGCCACTTCATCAATCGGTAGAACACCAGAAGCAACGACTGAAACTCCAATATAAATAAAGACAATTGTAATGGTCGTGCCTATCATCCCAAATGGAATATCTTTCTTAGGGTTCTTGGCGTATTTACTGAAGTACATCAGATAGTATTGGCAGTATGTTGCAAAAGAGAGCAAACAAGCCGCTTTGAAAATACCCATATTGCCCTGTGATGCAAAATCTGGATTAGTACTTGGTGTAAGAAGGGCAAAATCAACTTGGCCGAATCCAATCAAGATAAATGTTGCGATACCAACCATAAGCAACGTTGTCATCATGTTTTGGAATCGAGACAAGGTATCTAGCCCGAACAAATTTATAACATAGAACACCGTTAAACCAGCTATCGCACCTGCAGAAGGAGTGACCGTTGGAAGCAAAGAGTTTATATAGAACCCTAGCGCCAAAGCATAAATGGCGACAGTAGGGAAATACAAGAAGAAGCTTACAACATACATACCTGCATATTTTTTCCCGAGTATCCTGCTGATTAGAGCGTAAGGACCACCATCCAAAACAAGTGAACCGCTGGCAAATAACATAGGTATGTTATAAAAAATCCCGAACACAATGGCGATACCAAAAGCTAACCACAAGGCATGTCCAGTAAGGCCTATACCAGCCCCAACGAGTGAAAATAGCCCGGCACCGACAGTGATACCGATACCCATAGCCAATAATGTCCATTTTCCAAGAACACTATGACCCACATCTCCTGATTTTGACATTTTAGTTTGCTCCCTTATAAGTGCTTTGTGGATATCCCGTTAAACACGTAATTTTCTTATATTGTTGAAAATTCATATTACTATCCTCTGTATAGCCTTAATTTGATAAACTAAGGCTTATCTCTCGGTGCGATTATTCGATGATGATCAGTTCAGGATCTGCTCGTCTTGATAGCCATTCAGCACCATCTTCAGTAATGACAATATTCTCTTCATGTAGCATCATTTTATTTGGCGCATATGTCATGCCTGGTTCTAGAGTCATGATCATGCCCGGTTTAAGAGGTGTATTATCGGTTGACGTGTTTGACGGTCTTTCTGTTAATTCCATGCCCAAACCATGGCCTACGCGGCCAATATCATTACCAAGAGCCCCGTTTTCTTCTAATACTTGCCACATTGCATTGTAGATATCAGTCGTTGTTGCTCCAGCACGGCATGCTGCTTCAAAGCCCTTAGTGGTCGCATCATAAGTTGCGCGATAAGCCGATTTAATCTCTTCGCTAGCACTTCCAAACGCCCAGTTACGGTCAAAGTCAGAAAAGTATCCATCCCATACAGCACCAGTATCTATTAGCAAAACATCGCCTGGCTCTATAATGCGGTCGGTTGGACCCATCAGAATATCGTAGTAACCATCAGGGCCAGATCCAGCAATAACAAAAGGCGTTTCATCTGCGCCTTCCATTCTTAGATCTAAACTAAACTGCTTACAGATATCCCGCTCACTCATACCCGTTTGAGCATAGGAAGGCACTTTATCGAAAGCTTCATTGGTAATACGACAGATCTCACGAGTTTTTGCTATCTCCGCTGGCGATTTAATTTGACGCAGTTCATGAACAGCCAGTGAAACGTCAACAAAATCACTCTTTACTAGTGTCGTTAGCTGAAGGTAATTATTTACTGGCATACGAAGGTGGGATTCAATACCAAGAGTGGCTCCGATTCGTCCATGCTTACGAGGGAGCGTATTCAATGTATTGGCCAATAAGCTAATACCATCATCTTCTGGCCTTGGTGATGACCATGTGAAAATATCATCGATCCATGTTTCAGCCATTCCTTTGGCCCCGATCTCTGGAATAACCGCTATAGGCTTCCCTTCCGCAGGAACCACAACAAACCAAGGGCGAGTTGGGCTATGCCAAAACTGGGAAAAGAATCCTGTAAAATAACGGACATTAGGTTCGGTGGTAAAAATCATCGCATCAAGATTTTGTTCATGCATCACTTTTTGCGCTCTAGATGTTCTATCTTCAAACTCTTGTAGAGTAAAACCACGATTAGGTTTATTCATATATACCTCTTCTGTTTCAATTAAATCATTATTATTATTGGTGTTATTATTGGTGTTATTATTTATTAGTAATTTTGGTTATTGCTTGTTGTAAATCTGAAATTAGATCGTCTGTACTTTCTAATCCGATATTCAATCGAACTAAACGACCTTCATAATCTTTATTTGGTCTTTCTATCGCTGGGTAAACTAATGCAAGGCTGGTTACTCCACCCCAACTCATTCCAATTTTAAATAGTTCTAAGGAATCGATAAATGCTTCAACTTGAGAAGCGCTTAAGTCATCTTTAAATACGAATGAGAAAACACTGCTAGAGCCGGTAAAGTCACGTTTCCAGAATTCGTGACCAGGGCAAGAAGGTAAAGCAGGGTGCAATACTTGTTCAACGTTGGGGTGTATTGCTAGCCAATTGGCTACTTCTAACGTTGATTTTTCAAGGTGGGCAAGTCGAACGGCAAGTGTTTGTAACCCGCGAAGCGCTAAGCTACAGTCGTCTGGAGAAACGGCTAAGCCTAATTGCTTATATCTAGAACCCACTTTCATTTTGAGTTCTTCAGAGTTAACAGAAACCGTGCCTAACAATAAGTCACTATGTCCACCAATGTATTTAGTCAGCGCCTGCATGCTGATATCAATACCATGAGAAAATGCATCAAAATGCACACCAGCAGCGTAAGTGTTATCTAACGCAACCATTACGCCCTTTTCGTGAGCAGCGGCACAAATTGCAGGAATGTCCTGTACTTCCATCGTTACTGAACCTGGGCTTTCTACCCAGATTAATGACGTATTTTCTTTTATAAGCCCGGCAATGTCAGCGCCTAACATAGGGTCATATGCTTCAACATCTATCCCTAAATCTTTAAGCATTCCCTGAGCCATTTCTTTATTTGGCCCGTAAGCGCTGTACGGCACTAATGCATGGCTTCCACTATGACATAAGGCAAAGTAAACCAATGCTATTGCTGCTTGGCCACCTGGGACCGCAAAAGTGTGGTGAGCATTTTCTAGCTGAGCAATACGCTCTGTTAATTCAATAGTGGTTGGTGTGCCGTATAAGCCATAACTGTAGCCATTTTCTTTTTGCTGCCAACCATCAACCACTTTTGATTGTGTTTCAAATAATACTGTCGAACCTCTGTATGTAGGTGTCACTAAAGATTTGAAGCCCGAAGCAGCTAACGTTTGAGGTTGGGCTAACTTAGTTTGCCAATGCATTATTATTTCCTTAATTAATTATTTATTTATCTATCAACACTTGAAATAATATCTCTTTTGGAATAAGAATAGCGCTCTCAATAAACTACGATAATGAGAAAATTTCCCAATGAACGTGCCAAATACACTCGATAATTTCGATAGAGAGATACTAATCACACTACAACAGGATAATAAGACTCCCCTTAGAATCCTTTCAGATAAAGTTTGCTTATCGCCAGCGTCAGTACAACGACGAATTAAAAAGATGGAGGATGATGGTGTTATTTGCGCGAATACCGCTGTCATTGCACCAGAAAAGGTGGGGCAGCTTATTACGATTATTGTTGAGGTGCATATTGAAAGAGCCCATACATCTGATATTGAGGCATTAAAAGCTAGTTTTTCTGGTCCAGCAATACAGCAGTGTTATTACGTGACGGGAGAGGCTGACTTTATATTGGTGCTTGGAGTACCAACCATGGCAGCGTATGAAAATGTTAGTAAAGAACTATTTTATAATAATAAAAACGTGAAATGGTTTAGAACAATTATTGCAATGGATCGTGTAAAAGCAACGCTACACCAGGCCATATAATAGTTTACGGATATTAGATTAATTAGAACTCTATTTTTCAACCCGAATGAATTTGAAGTTCACCTGGTAAATCAAAACTTGAGGGCTTTAATGATAATACTCGTAGATATTTAAATTGGACTCTAGATAAGTTTTCATTTCTTTTTGCGTGTAATGTAGTGCGAAATGCAAAAAGAAAAGGCCAAGTAAATTTCTCTACTTGGCCTTTTAAATCAATAGTTTATAAACTAATTTCTAGTTCATGCCGTATTTTTTTAGTTTCTTACGAAGAGTACCACGGTTGATACCCATCATATTTGCTGCGCGTGTTTGGTTGCCACGAGTGTATTGCATGATGGTGTCTAGTAGTGGTTGTTCAACTTCAGCCAATACCAGTTCGTACAGGTCGTCAACGTCCTGGCCATTTAACTGAGCAAGATAATTTTTCAAAGATGCTTTTACAGAGTCACGTAGTGGTTTCTGAGTGATTTGATCTTGTGAAGTTACAGTAGATACTGTTAGTGGTTCAGAAGTTAAATTTTGTTCGAACATATTATGTCTAGCTCTTCTAGTAATTTATGAAACAAATTGTACAAAGTAACCTTCGAGTGCATCCAGTTGCTGATTTGCAGCATCTATCGCGTTGAAGGTACGGCGAAACTCACTAGCTTGTTGATGTTCTTTCAGATACCAACCCACATGCTTACGAGCAATGCGGGGGCCAAGAAACTCACCATAAAAGAGATGAAGCTCTTGAACATGTCCAAGTAAAATCTCCTTCACTTCCTTCGTCGGAAGTTCAGGCATAGTGGTGCCGTTTTCCAAATAGTGTAAGATTTCCTGGAAAATCCACGGACGACCTTGGGCAGGCCGACCAATCATTAAAGCGTCGGCTCCAGTGTATTCCAAAACCTGTTTGGCTTTCTCTGCACTGTCGATATCACCATTGGCAATAACGGGTATAGAGATAGCCGCTTTGACGGCTTTAATGCTGTCATATTCTGCCTCGCCTTTGTACATGCAGGCTTTTGTTCTTCCGTGAAGAGCAAAAGCTTGTATGCCGCAGCCTTCGGCCATTTTAGCGATTTCGATACAGTTTTTATTGTCTGTATCCCAACCGGTTCGGGTTTTCAGTGTTACTGGTACATCTACTGCATTAACCACTTCAGTTAAGATTTTCTCAATCATCTCTGGGTGTTTTAGCAGAGCTGACCCCGCCAGCTTTGAATTCACTTTTTTAGCTGGGCAACCCATATTGATATCGATGATTTGTGCACCGTTTTCAACACTATATTGAGCTGCTTCTGCCATTAACTTAGGATCAGAACCCGCAATCTGTACTGAGCGAATACCCGATTCACCTTTATGTACCATGCGTTGCTTAGATTTAGCCGTTTTCCAGAGCTTAGGATTAGACGACATCATTTCGCTGACGGCCATTCCTGCTCCATATCGAAGGCATAACTCTCGAAAGGGTCGATCGGTGACGCCAGCCATAGGCGCAACAATCAAATTGTTCTTAAGTTGATGATTTCCGATTCTCAAAAGGTCTTCACAGTTCTAATCTAGCAAGGGCGCGCATTTTACGCATTTTTTCGATGCGTGAAAAGACTATTTTTTGAGCATTTACAAATTGTTTTCCAAATTGCCTAAAATTCAATCAATTAGGCGTATGCAATTACCGTTTTTTTATTCCTGAAATACGACACCACTCTTCAGTTTCAGCAATTGGGTCGATATCGAGCTCATCTCTGTAGTAGTTAGCAACATCTTCTGCTTGTGTGTCTAATACACCCGACATCGCTAACAGACCTTTCGATTTGATCAAGCCTTTAATCACAGGCGACAGTTCACGTAGCGGTGCCGCAAGAATATTGGCGACAACAACGTCTGCAATTAGACCTTCAGGTTGATCTTGCGGTAAGAATAACTCTAGTTGATCGGCAACCCCATTGCGCCTCGCGTTCTCTTTTGAGGCGGTGATAGCCTGTGGGTCTATATCGATTCCAATAACTTTTTTTGCACCAAGTTTAATCGCGGCAACCGCGAGAATTCCTGAGCCACAACCAAAATCGATGACAGTTTTACCTTCAAGGTCGATACTTTCTAACCATTCTAAACAAAGAGACGTGGTTGGGTGGGTGCCAGTACCAAAGGCTAGGCCGGGATCTAACATGACATTGATGGCGCTAGGATCGGGAACATCACGCCAACTAGGGCAGATCCACAATCGCTTGCCAAATTTCATTGGGTGAAAATTATCCATCCACTCACGTTCCCAGTCCTTATCTTCCAGTTGTTCAACTTTGTATGCAAAGTCGTCAGGAAATAGACCAGAACGGGTAACTTGTTGGATCACCCATGTGGTATCGATTTCTGCATCGTATAATGCAACGACATCCGTTTCTCCCCATAAACGAGTTTCTCCCGGCAGAGGTTCGAAAATCGGCGTGTCTTTCGCATCGAGAAAAGTGACGGAAAGTGCGCCTGTCTCTTCAGATAACATATCACCAATTTGCAAAGCATCTTTTGCTGTCGCATTGAGTTTTATTTGAATCCAAGGCATGAAAACGACCTTTTTGATCAGTTTGAATTGTGGGGGAGTCTAGCAGAAAGTCATTGGAATTCGAATGGTTCATCTAGTGGCGTTTAGAGTAATGAGGCTCTGTGGATGTACAATTAGTGGATATACTGGTTAAATATCTAGAACAGCGAACCATTTCTAAATGGTTCGATTGAATTGAGAGTGTTGCATTGAAAACAAAACTGATCACCCGAGAAGGTTATAACAAGCTTAAGCAAGAGCATGATCACCTTTGGAATGAGAAACGCCCTGAGATTACCAAGATAGTCACTTGGGCTGCAGGGCTAGGTGATCGTTCAGAGAATGCTGATTACACGTTTAACAAGCGTATACTGCGGCAGATAGACCGGCGCGTTCGGTTCTTGAGGAAGTTTTTACCAGAAGTCACTATTGTTGATTATTCACCCCAGCAGGAAGGCAAAGTTTTTTTTGGTGCTTGGATTGAAATTGAAAATGAAGCCGGTGAAACGAAGAAATTCCGTATTGTAGGCCCTGAAGAGATTTACGGTGATGCGAAAGGGTACATTTCTATCGACTCACCTATGGCGCGCTCCTTGCTTAAAAAAGAAGTCGACGACGAGTTCGCGGTGAAGACACCAGAAGGTGACAAAGAGTGGTTTATCAATTCAATTGAGTATGAGAAATAGTGGGTCATTCACGGATTGCTATGAATTAAGTAAATAAGCTTATTGTTGATTCTGACATGATTACTAACAATTTTTGACGTGCAATTTACTCTATAGATATGCGATTAGGTTATTATTATCTACGCTTAATAATAAGCCATACATTAATTGGAAGAAGTTGAATGCAAGAGAACCATAAAATCTTAGTCGTTGATGATGATGCTCGTCTCCGATCTTTGCTAGAGCGCTACTTATCTGAACAAGGCTTTCAGGTTCGTGGCGTCGCAAATGGGGAGCAGATGGACAGGTTGCTTAAGCGCGAGACCTTTCATTTAGTGGTGTTGGATCTTATGCTTCCGGGTGAAGATGGCCTTTCGATTTGTCGTCGCCTACGAACGGCAGAAAATATGATCCCAATATTAATGTTGACGGCAAAGGGTGATGAAATAGACAGAATTGTTGGGCTTGAAGTTGGAGCGGACGATTATCTACCTAAGCCTTTTAATCCTCGTGAGTTACTTGCACGTATTAAAGCGGTATTGCGTCGACAAGTTGTTGAAGCCCCCGGAGCACCAAGCTCGGAAGAAACGAATATTGAATTTGGTGAATTTCGCTTGAACCTTGGAACAAGAGAAATGTTCCGAGGTGATGAGTTTATGCCTTTAACGTCTGGTGAGTTTGCCGTGCTTAAAGCGCTGGTAAATAATGCCCGAGAACCTATGTCGAGAGACAAACTGATGAACATGGCAAGAGGTAGAGAATATTCTGCAATGGAACGCTCTATCGATGTACAGATCTCTAGATTACGAAGAATGCTAGAAGAAGATCCAAGCCATCCACGTTATATTCAGACGGTCTGGGGATTAGGTTATGTATTTGTTCCCGATGGTAAAAACGCTTAATTCTCTATTGAAAAGCCCTTAAGATGCTCTCTTAAGGGCTTTATTATTTCGAGGCATTTATGCTCATCCGTAGTTCACGTACACAAACCGTTTTGCTTTTTATTCTGGTGCTGCTTGCGAGTCAGGCTTATTCCTATTTTGCGATATTCAACTATGCACTGTTGCCGAGCTTACAACAGTTTAATCGTATATTGGCCCACGAAGTAAGCTTAATGCTGGACGACTATGTCGAGGTTGAGAACGGGGTATATTTAGAAGCGCCATCGAGAAGAAAACTATTAGAGAAATTGGGGGTAACAGCCCATCATAAAGATGAACCGATTGGTGAAGAGTTCGATACGGCGACCAGCATTGATTTTTTGAGTGAACATATGAGCCAAGAGCTTGGCAGCGATGCCGAAGTTAGATTAGCTCTGGATAGCGAAAGCTATATTTTGTGGATAAAGATAGATCAATTACCCAATGTTTTATTACGGATCCCGCTTTCGGAGTTGCAAGAAGAAGACTTCATACCGTTGTTTCGAAATAGCCTGTTAATGGCGGTTCTTATTATCTTTGCGGGTTGGATCTTTGTAAGAATCCAAAATAGGCCTTTGATGGCATTAGAAGGTGCCGCGAGAATGGTGGGAAGAGGTGAATTTCCACCTCCTTTGGCGGAAAGAGGTGCGAATGAAATAAGGGCCGTAACCCATGCCTTTAATCAGATGGCAAAGGATATCCAAGTTCTTGAAGAGGATAGAGCGTTTTTGATGGCAGGAATAAGCCATGATTTGCGTACTCCATTGACTCGAATACGATTAGCGACAGAAATGATGTCGCCAAAAGACAGCTATCTGGCCGAGGGTATTATTCAAGATACCGAAGAATGCAACGAGATTATTGGTCAGTTTATGGATTACCTGAAACCAGTTAACAAAGAAGGCTTTGATAATGTTGACCTTAATAATCTAGCATTGGCGGTATCTGTCGCTATCAAGGATGAATCCATTGATATAGAAACCGATATTTCGCAGGAAGATTGCTTGCTGTTAGGTAGTGAGATTGAAGTAAAGCGATCGTTAACTAATTTAATGGTGAATGCGGAAAGGTATGGCAACGGTTGGGTGCGAATAGCCACGGGCACAACCGCAGACAAGCACACTATCTGGGTGAGTGTTGAAGACAATGGGCCCGGAATCGATATAGAGCAGTCAGATAAGCTTTTTGAACCCTTTACGCGAGGTGACTCAGCAAGAGGCAGTGAAGGAACGGGTTTAGGCTTGGCTATCGTAAAACGAATTGTCACTCAGCATAGTGGCACTATTTCAGTGATTAACCGTTCTGAGGGAGGGTTACGAGTACAGCTTAATTTTCCTACGGCTTCTCGACAAAATAGGCTTAACAAACGGACAAAAAGAACCTAAGCCTTAAGCGAGTGTGTGGCCAACATGTCTAGGCGTTTGAGTAAATATCTCGTTCGCCTAACCAGCGCTCGATTATTGATTTTGCATTGTCTGGGTACTGATCATGTATGAATCTGGCCATTCGTTGAATTTCAGGGATGAGCCTTTGATCTCTGACTAAGTCGGCAATCATTAAATCGGCGATACCCGTCTGTTTTGTCCCCAATAGTTCTCCCGGGCCTCTAATTTCCAAGTCACGTTGGGCGATAACAAATCCATCATTACTTTCACGTAAAACACTTAAACGTTTTTGCGCTGTTTTAGATAAAGGAGAGTGATAAAGTAATACACAATGACTCGCAATCGTTCCGCGCCCGACACGACCGCGAAGCTGGTGAAGCTGAGCAAGCCCTAAACGTTCTGGGTTTTCGATAATCATCAAACTGGAATTGGGAACATCAACGCCTACTTCTATAACCGTTGTCGCAACCAATAAATGCAACTCATTGTTTTTGAACTGCAACATTACTGCCTGTTTTTCTGCTGATTTCATTCGGCCATGCACTAAACCTATTTTTAGATCTGGTAGTTGCCTTTGTAGCTCTTCTGCCGTATCCGCAGCCGCTTGCGCTTCTAATACTTCAGATTCATCGATAAGCGTGCAGACCCAATAGGCTTGCTTTCCTTCGTTTAGGCAAGCATTTTGAACTCTATCGATAATCATGCTTCGCTTTGTATCTGGGATCGCCACCGTTTGAATGGGTGTTCTTCCTGGTGGTAACTCGTCAATGATTGATGTTTCTAAATCGGCATAGGCGGTCATTGCCAAGGTTCGAGGTATTGGGGTTGCAGTCATGATGAGTTGATGAGGAAAAGAGCCTTGAGCTTCTCCTTTTTCTCGTAACTTTAATCGTTGATGAACACCAAATCGATGCTGCTCATCAATAATGACTAACGCCAGTTGGTTGAACTCGACGTGGTCTTGGAAAAGGGCATGGGTTCCAACCACCATTTTAGCGTCGCCAGAGACAATTTTATTTAACTCTGTTTGTCTGGTTTTACCTTTCAATTTCCCTGCTAACCAAGCGACTTGAATCCCTAAAGGCTCTAACCAATTCGTGAAATTTATTGCGTGCTGCTCTGCTAACAACTCGGTAGGTGCCATAAGTGCGACTTGGTACCCATGTGATATTGCTCTAACCGCCGCCAGTGCAGCAACCAATGTTTTACCTGAACCTACATCACCTTGTACTAAACGCATCATTGGGTGAGGTTTAACTAAGTCTGCTTCTATCTCTTCAACCACTCTGTTTTGTGCATTAGTGGGGGAGAAAGGTAGCTGAGCTAAAAGCTTTTCTTTAAAGTTTCCTATTTCAGATAAAGGTAATGCGGTGTCTTGTTGGCCTTTATTTCGAATCGCGAGCATGGATAAATTTTGGGCGATTAGTTCTTCAATAATAAGACGTTGTTGAGCGGGTGTTTTTCCTTCATCAAAATCGTCTATATTAGTATCTGGTGGTGGGCGATGGATAGTGTGCAGTGCCTGAGCCAATGTGAGTTGATTGTTATACAGACCATTAGGAAGAAGCTCTTCAACGGCTGATTTGTCTAATAACAATAAGGCTTGCTCACTGAGATTTCTAAGGGTGTTTTGTCTCAGCCCTTCTGTTGTTGGGTAGACCGGTGTTAGATTTTGCTCAATGTCTGGGGTGGTTGCTGGTGCAAAGAATTTATAATCTGGATGTACAATTTCCAAGCCATAATTACCACGTTTTATTTCCCCATAAGCGTGAACCTGCTTGCCCTCTGAGAAGTTGTTTTTCATCCCCGCAGTGAAATTAAAAAAGCGCAGGGTCAATGTACCATTACCGTCGCTTATCTTTACGCTGAGCATTTTTTTTCTGCCAAAGATAGTATCGACGCTCATTACTTTTCCTTGCACGGCAGCCCATAGACCTGAATGAACCTTCGCCATTGGGTAAATTCTAGTGCGGTCTTCGTAACGTAAAGGTAGGTGAAACAGAAGGTCTTGAACGGTATGTAAGCCCACTTTAATCAACTTCTCGGCAACCTTTGCTCCAACACCAACTAATGATGTGATTGGAATAGCGGATAAAAGCTGTGACATAAGTAAACTCACTTTTTAGTTCTTAGCCCTGACATTCAAGCACTTTACTGTCTATTTGTACAGGTCTTTAAGTTTGGCAATAGTATGGTGCAGTTAGAACTAAGCTCCAATAAAAAAGCACTCTAAAGAGAGTGCTTTCAAAGCATGGAAGTAATTCTAGCTTACTTACTGTAGACCAAGTTTTTTCTCAAGGTAATGAATGTTAGCACCGCCATGTTGGAAGTTTTCATCATTCATTATTTCTTGTTGCAAGGATATGTTAGTTTTGATGCCTTCGATGATCATTTCACTTAACGCATTTTTCATACGTGCAATGGCCACATCACGATTCTCTCCGTAGGTAATAAGCTTGCCTATCATCGAGTCATAATGAGGTGGAACCGTATAGCCAGTATAGATATGCGATTCCCAACGAACCCCCATACCACCTGGTGCGTGGAATCGGTTGATCGTGCCCGGGCAAGGTAAGAAGCGCACAGGATCTTCAGCGTTGATTCGACATTCGATTGAGTGCCCGCTTAGCTTTATATCGTCTTGAGTAAACGACAGTGGTTGACCTGCTGCAACACGAAGCTGTTCTTTAATTAGATCAACACCTGTTACCATTTCAGTGACCGGATGCTCTACCTGAATACGAGTATTCATTTCGATAAAGTAGAATTCACCATTCTCATACAAGAACTCAAAGGTACCTGCACCACGATAGTTAATTTCAATACATGCACGGGTACAACGTTCGCCGATGAACTTACGCATTTCGGCAGTGATACCTGGAGCAGGCGCTTCTTCCACTACTTTTTGATGGCGACGTTGCATTGAACAATCACGCTCACCAAGATGAATTGCACCACCTTGACCATCGGCAATAATTTGTACTTCAACGTGACGAGGGTTTTCAAGGTATTTCTCCATGTAAACCACGTCGTTATTGAATGCCGCTTTTGCTTCTGCACGTGTCATTGCGATGGCTTCAACGAGATCGGCTTCACCACGAACAACACGCATGCCACGGCCACCACCGCCACCAGAGGCTTTGATAATGACCGGATAGCCAATACGCTTTGCGTGGGCTTTGTTAAGGCTTGCGTCGTCATCTAGAGGGCCGTCAGAACCAGGTACACATGGCACACCTGCTTTCTTCATTGCACTAATCGCCGATACCTTGTCACCCATTATGCGGATAGTTTCTGCTTTAGGGCCGACAAAAATAAAGCCGCTACGTTCAACTTGCTCTGCAAAATCTGCGTTTTCAGACAAGAAACCGTAACCCGGATGAATAGCAACTGCGCCAGTAACTTCCGCGGCTGAAATAATGCGAGGAATATTCAGGTAGCTATCAATACCACGAGCAGGACCGATGCAAATAGATTCATCGGCCAATAATACGTGTTTTAGGTCTCGGTCAGCGGTGGAGTGGACCGCCACTGTTTTGATACCTATTTCTTTACAAGCGCGAAGTATACGAAGTGCAATTTCACCTCGGTTCGCGATGACTAATTTGTCCAGCATAGTGAATCGCCTCTATTATTCGATAACAACAAGTGGTTGATCGAATTCTACTGTTGCACCGTCTTCGATTAGAATTGCAGTTACAACACCAGATTTATCAGATTCAATTTGGTTCATCATTTTCATTGCTTCTACGATACCAATAGTATCGCCAGCAGAAACAGTTTGGCCCACTTCAACAAATGATTTTGCTTCTGGGCTTGGAGAGCGATAGAAAGTGCCGACCATTGGAGAAAGAACTTTGTGACCAGCAGGTTCTGCTATAACGGGTGCGGCTTCTGCTGTTGGAGCAGCGACGGCAGGTGCAAGTGCGGGAGCAGGTGCGGCATATTGCATAGGAGCAAATTGTGCTGGGCTGTTACGACTGATGCGTACTGATTCTTCACCTTCTGAGATCTCAAGTTCGCAAATACCAGATTCTTCTACTAGTTCGATAAGTTTCTTTATTTTACGTATATCCATCTTTTCGTTCTCTTTATCTGTTGGACGCCTTTACTCTATGACAGAGTGAAGCGAAATTAGTTCTTTACGATTTTGACGTCAGTTGTTCTATCGCTGCCGTCAAAGCAAATTGGTAACCTTGAGCACCTAGTCCACATATTACGCCTATCGCTTTATCGGATAGATAAGAGTGATGGCGAAAAGGTTCACGAGCATGAACATTGGACAGATGTACTTCTATAAAAGGAATGGCTACACCTAACAAAGCATCACGTAGTGCAATACTGGTGTGGGTAAATGCAGCCGGATTGATGATAATGAAATCAACATTATTATGAGCGGCATGCACGGCTTCTAGCAGTTCATATTCTCTGTTTGATTGTAGATGCTGAAGTTCAACACCTGCGCTATTGGCCTGAATCATTAAACTATCCACTATCTGATCTAGGGTCTGCGAACCGTAGTGACCAGGCTCTCTAACCCCTAATAGGTTAAGATTTGGACCGTTTAAAAGTAGAATGCGTAACTTTGCAGTCATCTTGTGCCTATCTTCCTTTAATTAGATCTGATTCAATATATCTATAATATTATAGACAGTTTTAATGATTTTTCAGTCAATTTTCAATCATTCATCATTTTAGACCCCGATTATAGCTAATTCACTGCAAATAGCAGCATTTTACTGGTCTAATCTCTTTGTTCTCAGCTTTCTAATTGTTACAGAGTTAACATTTTTGACAACTTGTCGAACAAATATTGTCCGTAAAACAAGATGTTTTTCGAAGTTTAGATACGTCGTTTTAAGCGATGGTTGAATTTGAGGCAAAAAAAAGCGCTACATTAAGTAGCGCAAATGGTTGGAGTTATCTTACTTATGATTTTTAAGACATATCTGCTTTTTCAGCGATAAGTTTGTCAACAACACTAGGATCGGCGAGTGTTGATGTGTCGCCTAGGTTGCTTGTATCACCGGTTGCAATTTTTCGCAGTATACGACGCATGATCTTGCCTGAACGAGTTTTTGGCAAAGAATCAGTCCAATGAAGTACGTCTGGTGTTGCAATTGGACCTATCTCTTTGCGAACCCAGTTTTTTACTTCTTTGTGCAGTTCTGCACTTGGGTATTCACCATCGTTCAATGTGATATAGGCGTAAATGGCTTGGCCTTTAATATCATGAGGAACCCCCACAATGGCGGCTTCAGCAATCTTACTAAAGGCCACGAGTGCTGATTCTATCTCTGCCGTACCCATACGGTGGCCAGACACGTTCAATACATCATCAACACGTCCAGTGATCCAGTAATAACCGTCCTCGTCTCGACGAGCGCCGTCACTGGTAAAATACATGCCCTTAAATGTAGAAAAATAGGTCTGTTCAAAACGGTCATGATCACCGTAAATGCTACGCATCTGCCCGGGCCAAGAGTCAAGAATAACGAGGTTACCTTCTGCAGCGCCCTCAACGATGTTACCCATGTTATCGACAAGTGCGGGTTGAACACCAAAGAATGGTCGTGTAGCGGAGCCCGGTTTTAAATCTGTCGCGCCCGGAAGAGGTGAGATGAGAATGCCGCCAGTCTCGGTTTGCCACCATGTATCCACTATAGGTGATTTCTCATTACCAATAGTTTTGTAATACCATTCCCACGCTTCAGGGTTTATCGGCTCGCCAACAGAGCCCATAATGCGAAGGCTGCTACGGTTGGTACCTTTAATCGCCTCGTCGCCTTTCGCCATAAGGGCGCGGATAGCGGTTGGTGCTGTATATAAAATAGAGACTTGATGTTTGTCTACCACTTCGCTCATTCGACTGGTATTAGGATAATTTGGCACACCTTCAAACAAGATAGTTTTAGCACCGTTTGAAAGAGGACCATAAACAAGGTACGTATGACCAGTAATCCAACCTACGTCCGCGGTACACCAAAAAGTATCGCCTTCATGGTAGTCAAACACATACTTGAAGGTCATGGTGGCATAAACGAGATAACCACCAGTGGTATGTAGCACGCCTTTCGGTTTACCTGTAGATCCTGAAGTGTAAAGAATAAATAATGGGTCTTCTGCTTTCATCTCTTCTGGTGGGCAGTCATCTGAAGCTTTCGCTGTTGCTTCGTGCCACCAAATATCACGATGTTCATGCCAATCTATATCACCACCAGTACGCTTAAGTACCATCACTTTGCTGATGTTTTTTACTTCTGGATTCGTCAATGCTTCATCAACGTTTTTCTTCAATGGAACGGCTCGTCCTGCACGAACGCCCTCATCCGCGGTGATCACAACTTTTGCATTAGAGTCAATAATGCGCCCTGAAAGCGCTTCTGGCGAGAAGCCACCAAATACAACAGTATGAACGGCCCCGATACGAGTACATGCCAACATGGCAACCGCTGCTTCTGGTACCATCGGCATGTAAAGACATACCACATCGCCTTTACGAACACCGGCTTCTTTCAATGCATTGGAGAAGCGGCATACTTCTTTATGTAGTTCATTGAAGGTTAGGCTCTTGTCTACATTAGGATCGTCACCTTCCCAGATAATCGCGACCTCATCCCCTTTGTCTGCAAGATGGCGATCAATACAGTTAGCTGAAACATTAAGTGTACCGTCTTCAAACCAACGAATATCAACATGACCGGTATCAAATGAAGTGCTTTTGACATGGGTGAAAGGTTTTATCCAATCAACAATCTTGCCGTGCTCCCCCCAGAATCCTTCTGGATCGCTGACAGACTGTTGATACATGGATAGATAAGTATCGTTATCTGCATGGGTTAGGGCTTTAATACTATCTTTGACTGGATACACACTCATTGCTTCTCTCCTTGTGATTTAAGCAAACTTCCATTGAGTTCATTTTGATAAGCATTGTGCTATTGATTTTTATAACCTAACTAATAGCTATAACTGTCGGTTAATACGCGTTTTTTCTCAATTAGACTTTAGGATAAATTGAGACGTTGGGTCGTTCAATATGGGTTATTTTTTGAATTTTTTTATTAACTTGTGCTGCGGGTTATAAATCTCAGCGGTATAACTAAAAAAGTTATCGCATGTAAGCCGAACTTAGCGTTGGCAAATCACCATAAGTTAATCGAACATAGACTAGTGCGGCAGAGATGGCGTCTTGCAATGCGTCATGTTTATTGTTTTGAGGCGGTAGGTTCAGGTGTTTGCATATTGCGTCTAAACTTAAATCAAAATAAGCATTAGGGAGGTGTTTCTCTAACATTTCATGATAGATATGACTGACCTCTATGAGCTTGTTGGGCAATGGAAACCCAAGTTGCTTTTTACACGCGATATCTAATATCGTCTTGTCATAACGGATGTGGTACCCGACTAATGGACGATTACCTATAAATGTGATTAATGCTTTTAGTGCCTCTTTCTCGCTTATGCCGTCGATGAGATCTTGGTGGCGGATGCGGTGAATTCGTACGGAACCCGAATCTAAAGACTGCGGTGCTCGAAGCCGTACATGGAATGGTTCACTGGTAATGATCCTATTACCTATGATCTTGGTTGCCGCAATAGTGACCAACTCAGCTCTTTTAGGATCTAAGCTGGTTGTTTCACAATCAAGAGAGACTAATTCTTGATTCATAGGTGCAGCGAAGAGGTCACGGTAAGGTGATTCTTTGAGTTTGTAGTGCCACCAGTTGCGCCTAAGCCAATTCATGCCTAATCCCTAATTTGATAATGATAACCGAGCCACTGCTTGAATTTCTTCACCACGTGTAGGCTGTGTCTAAGTAGGTCACGTTCGGTTCTGTCTAATAGTTTTAGTTCGATCTTGTTGTGGCTATGTTGCTGGGACAATTGTTGTGTTAGACGAAGTTTTAGGAAAAGTTTTAATGCTTCGCTGAGGTTCTCTGCGGTTTCTTTTTCTAACACGTTCTTCTCTTGAAGAGCAATTAGTCTGTCGAAAGTGTTATTCACATCGAGGGCATGCTCTAGGCTCAAAGCTCAAAGCTCTAACCCCATGAACGATCGGAAATATTCCACCTCCCTTGATATCGACCCCTTCTTTGGATGATTTAACTTTTCCAAACAAGGTAAGCGGTATCGAAAAATTCAGGGCAGGGCGAGTAAATTCCGCGAGAATAAGTTCTTGATTCGCCATTCGTTTAATCAAGTAATTTTTAATTGGCGTTAATAGTGCCTTATTGCCCGCGACCGCATGAGCATCAGCGACGATGGCAAGCTTCATTACTTGTTCGGGTCTTGCTGCTGATATCCAACTGCCGAGTGTTTTTTCCCAGTCGGCGCTATGCTTCACCCAATCAGGGTTATTTACCATGACTTTGCCGGGACAGAGTGGATATCCAAGTTGTTGTAGCGTGTGTGTTAGGTTATTCATAATAGAGGGTAGGTTTGCTATCTCTATATCATTTTTGATGATCAGGGCGTTATCTTGATCGGTTTTTAATATCTGCTCTCCACGACCCTCTGAACCTAAAACAATCAGGCAGATATCATCATGGTTAGCGGGTGGAACGACAAGCTCGAACGCTTTTTCAATTATCTGCTCATTGACCGCAGATATTAGCTCCATGATAAATCGAGTACGAATACCGTTGGTGATTAAGCTCTCAACTAAGTTTCTCTGTTTGTTTGCAGCAAGCGCTAACTCATCGATACTGCTCGCTCGTGCAATACTTAAAGTCAGTACATGAGAATGAGTAGAAAATGCACTTAATATTTGGGTCATATCTAACATGCCTACGGCGTCATTTCCTTCACACACCATGACCCTTTTCATTTTCTGTTTTGTCATGGTTATCATTGCATTAAACAGGAAATCACCATCATCAACATGGAATACAGGGAAGGTGGCTATATCACCAACCGCGGTGTCCATTGGTTGCTCTTCTAACATGACGGCGTGCAGCATATTGGTTCTGGTTACAATGGCATACGGATGTTCGTTGGCGTTTTCTAACACTCGTTTGTCGTTATCACTAAGTCTAACAAGTGCCGCATCTACCCCCTTTTCTTTTAGCATTTTTGTGACGTCTATTAGGGGAAGATCAGGCTCAAGGACTAAAGGAGGGTGATAAATTGTGCTATCCACCTTGGTTAAAATGAATTCTGCAAGGTTCTGTTGCTGTTGCGCCGCCTCAATTAGCTCCTGACGCTTTGCTAAATTGGTGTCAAAGTAGGCTGCAAACTGACCATTTGCGTTGTACAGATCGAGAAACTTTTGAGTAGGTAATAGATAGGATAATGTATCCTCGAGCGCGACATATTTATGTTTTGCGAAGTCATCAAATTGAGAGCGAACGTCAAAAATATCGTCGTTTGCGTAATGGGCAAATATCTCCAGATCGTCGGCTGAGCGTTCTTCTACCGCACCTTTGATTAAAATATGCAAAAAATGACATTTTTCACCGGCCTTTAGTAGCACGTCTTTTTCTCTGTAGTAGGCGACATCGAGAGAAGAACGTAATTCTAACTGCTGCGTTTCAGATAAACGGTCAAATGGGGGTGATTGCATATTAAATTTGTCAGGCATGGCAAGATTTACTCCTAGTAAAACCTTACTTACTAGTCTGGCAAGTTTCTCCTTAACCTCCAGACGACTTTGGTCTAATGGTGGAGTAATAGGGAATGGAAAATTAACAATTGTTCCCTTTTTAAGTTAAGGGATCGTAGGCATAATGGCGACGATTTCTATAACACTCTAAATAGCTAGGTTAATTATGTTTTCCCCATCGCCTTATGGCTGGATTTCGCAGTACTTTATTGGTTTCTTTTTCGCTTACGGCGTATATATCCCATTTTGGGCACTCTGGTTTAAAGAGCAGGGCGTCTCGGCGAGTGATATAGGTTTGTTGATGGGGCTGGCATTCGCGACTCGATTTATTGCGAATCTTTTCATTACACCTAGGCTACATAAAGTTGAGCACCTACTTCCGGCTATACGTTGGCTTAGTTTCTTTTCCGTCATTTTTATCTGGTTTCACTTCTTTACTGGTGGAAACTTCTGGATGATGGCGGGTGCCACCATTCTGTTCAATCTTTGTTGTGGTCCTGCAATCCCTCTTTCTGATGCGATGACAAATTACTACGCGAAGCTTGGCAAGCTCGATTACGGAAGAACGCGTTTGTGGGGTTCTATCGCCTTTATATTTGGCTCAACAGTCGTCGGTTATTTAATTTCGCTATATGGCACAGATATGATAGTCCATACTGCGTTAGCGGGTACCGCTGTTGGTCTGTTGTTGTCTATGCGAACCCCGAACCCTCCGCCGATCAGTGTAACGGATGAAGATTCAGTTAGGCCCAAACTACTTACTTTGGTAAAGAGACCGGATGTGTTTCGATTTTTGATTTTACTCTCTCTTATCCATGGGAGTCATGCTGCGTATTACAGCTTTAGTACCATCTACTGGAAATCGATAGGTCATCCAGAGAATGTGATTGGTTACCTATGGAGCATTGGTGTTATTGCAGAGATTACTGTCTTTGCAACCAGCAGAAGGTTATTTAGTGGTATGAGCCTGCGAACCATGTTCTTGATTGCTTCTGCGGGTATTGCACTGCGTTGGTCTTTAACCGCTACTGTCACGGATGTTTGGGCATTGGGCGTGATTCAATTACTGCATGGTGTGACGTTTGCAACTGCACATCTAGCCGCCATTCGGTATATTCAGCGAGCAAAGCAGAACGAAATGGTGCCTTTACAAGCGCTGTACAATGCCATTCCTATGGGGGCGTTTACTGCGGTAATGACGGCATTAAGTGGTGTCGGTTTTGAGTTGTGGAACGCGAACGTATTTTGGGTTATGGCTTCAATGGGCATTTTGGCGCTCTTTGTTAGGGTGGATCCAAAAAAAGGGCTACCTGAGCCACAGATTGAGAGCTAACCACCTGAGAATTAACAGTTGTTTTACTACACTAAAACCGGAATCGAGTATTCTGGTTTTTTTTGTGTCTAAAAACGGAATCGAGTATTCTGGTTTTTTTTGTGTCTAAAAACGGTTCAAGGAAGGTGTAATGCAAGGATGGATTGTTGTTCCTGTGACTTTAGCGTATCTCGGGATTCTATTTTTAATCGCATGGTACGGTGACAGGCAAACCAAGTGGTTGTCGCGTTGGCGTCCGTGGATTTATAGCCTATCTATTGCTGTGTACTGTACCTCATGGACATTCTATGGAACCGTTGGACAAGCCAGTAATAACCCATGGTCATTTCTTCCTATTTATATTGCTCCAATTTTAGTCTTTGTATTTGGCTGGCGAGTACTCGCGCGGCTTATACTCATTGCGAAACGAGAACACATTACCTCCATTGCTGACTTTATAGCGGCAAGGTACGGCAAGTCGCAAGGGTTAGCGGTTACCGTTACCTTGATAGCAGTGGTGGGAATATTGCCTTATATTGCACTGCAATTAAGGGGAATAACGATGGGGTTAGATATCATCGCTCCAGAGCTCACCTCTAAGTTGGGTTACGAAGACGGCCATGTATCTTGGTTTGTTGTGGGGGCGTTGGCAGTCTTTACCATTTTATTTGGAACGCGCCATATCGACAATACTGAGCATCATCGCGGTATGATGATGGCCGTTGCTTTTGAATCTATTGTGAAACTTGCGGCTTTTTTAGTGGTGGGATTATTTATATTTTATCTCGCATTGAGTCGCCCTGAAATTGAATTAATTGACATAGCGATAGAGACCTACAAACCACCAAACGTTCCAGCATTAGTCATACATACCTTATTGACGATGGCGGCGATAGTCTGCTTGCCAAGGCAGTTCCACACTATGGTTGTTGAAAATGAACGGGCACAAGATCTTCATGTGGCGAGGCGTGTATTTCCTGCTTATCTCGTGCTCATCGGCTTGTTTGTTTTGCCTATTTCTTGGGTAGGGCAAAGCCTTTTAGCTGGAAGTCCCGCAGATGCATATGTGATCAGTTTGCCGCTTTCTGTAGGAGCCAATGACATTGCACTATTGGCATTTTTAGGTGGAACATCGGCCGCGAGCGGTATGGTGATTGTGTCTACCATTGCCCTAGCCATTATGGTCTCTAATGATCTTGTTTTTCCACTGTTGCTTCGTAGAATAAAACTCTCCCATCATGCTCATACTCACTTTTCAGGGCTATTGCTCAATGTTCGTCGGGTGTTGATTCTGCTTATTTTGTTCGGGGCTTGGGGTTTTTACATGGCACTGGATAATATCCGGTCGTTATCGATTATTGGTTTGCTCTCTTTTGCGGCGATCGCCCAATTTTCCCCTGCACTTATCGGTGGCATGTATTGGCGATTGGGTAACAAAAAAGGTGTCTATGTTGGTTTGTTAGCAGGTTTCACAATCTGGCTCGTCACGCTAATGAGCCAAACCAGTATGCTGGCCGGTGATTCAGAAAGTAATTTTTTGCTGTGGATTATTCGACCCCCGCAATTTTTAGTGGATTGGTCACTTACTTCATCGGATTGGGGGATGGCACTGAGTGTTATCGTCAATACCCTGTGTTATGTATTCATTTCATTGGTTACACGCTCTAGCCTAAGTGAGCGCTTACAATCGGCTGCTTTTGTTGGAACCCCGTTGCCAGAAAGTGAGAATATAAGTTTGTACCAAAGCCGAGTGACGGTTTTGGAACTAGAAATGTTGGCTGGTCGCTTTGTCGGTCGAACCCGAGCGAGAACGGCCTTTAATCATTATTGGCGACAAGAAGAACATACTTTGCAGCCCAATCAACAGGCTTCATCTGGGTTGATTCGTCATACTGAAAGAGTACTCGCTGGCGTTTTTGGTGCATCTTCCGCTAAGTTAGTGCTTACTTCTGCTCTTCAAGGTAAAAACATGCAACTAGAAGAAGTTGCGACGATAGTAGATGAAGCATCTGAGCTGTATGATTTTAGTCGTGGATTGTTGCAAGGTGCGATTGAACATATTAGCCAAGGGATTACTGTCGTCGACAAACAACTTCGGATCGTGGCATGGAACCAGAGATATATAGAGCTGTTTGAGTTTCCGTCGGGGTTAATTCAGATTGGGAGGCCGATAGCCGAGGTCATTCGTCACAATGCGCAAATGGGGTTGTGTGGCCCTGGTGACCCAGAAGATCATGTTCGCAAACGTGTCTATCATTTAGAGTGTGGTACGCAGCATACTTCCTCACGTGTTTATCCAGATGGAACGGTTATTGAAGTTCAGGGGAACCCTATGCCCGGTGGTGGGTTCGTGATGAGTTTTTCTGATATCACCGTATTCCGGGAAGCCGAAAAGACGTTAAAAGAGGTGAATGAGAACCTAGAGACGAGAGTATTAGAGCGAACGCAAGAACTCGAAGACCTTAATAAACGGTTAGTGTCCGCCACACGGAGCGCAAATACCGAATCACAATCTAAAACACGGTTTTTAGCGGCAGTTAGCCATGATTTGATGCAGCCACTTAATGCCGCACGGCTTTTTGCATCGTCACTTTCTGAGGTGGCAAAAGAGAGTGAAACCAAGCAATTGTCTACCCACATAGAAAGTGCATTGGGTGCGGCGGAAGAGTTAATTGGTGACTTATTGGATATATCCAGACTTGAATCAGGAAAACTAAAAACGGATATAAGAGGATTTAAACTCAACGAGGTCTTGAATAATCTTAATGCAGAGTTTAGTGCGTTAGCGAAGCAACAAGGTATTGATTTCAAGATGACCCCATCCAATCTCATCGTTCATTCAGATCCTAAATTGCTACGTCGTGTGTTACAGAACTTTTTAACAAACGCTTTTCGGTATAACCCGAAAGGGAAGGTGTTATTGGGTACTCGTAGGGTAAAAGGTCAGGTAAGAATAGAAGTTTGGGATAATGGGGTTGGTATTGCCCAAGATAAACAATCGGAGATCTTTGATGAATTTACCCGTGGTGATCCAAGCCATGTTTCCCAAGGGCTTGGTATTGGTCTCGCTATTTCTCGAGGCATCGCTCGCGTACTAGAACATGATATTGGTTTGCGTTCATGGCCTAGTGAAGGTTCCGTTTTTTCAATTATGTTGGATCGAGGTGAAATCACTGAAGCTGATATCGTGACGGCTCCAACACAAAACAATTTGGCATTATTAGATGTTAAGGTGCTTTGTGTGGATAACGAGCGAGATATACTCACTGGGATGAGAAATTTAATAGAGCGATGGGGCTGTGATGTTCGAACGGCTCAAGATCTAGTCGAGAGCCTACAGTTGATACACGATGATTGGATTCCTGACGTAATATTTTCTGATTATCGATTAGATAATGACAGAACTGGGCTAGAGGTGCTACAGCAGTGTCGATTACGTTTAGGTGATAGTTTTGAAGGCATTATCATCAGTGCGGATCGAACGGAAGATATGCTAAGTGCGATAAAATCGAACGGGTTCGGATTCATCGCTAAGCCAGTTAAACCACTAAAACTTAGAGCCGTTCTTAACCGAGTTAATGGATAGGCACGTTAACTATCATAAGTGAGTTCAAGTCATTGTCGTTGTGAATTAGTCTACCTGAACGTCAATAATTGGCCGACTAAAGGCGCGATAACCCGATCGTATATCTTCATCAAGTGCTCGATCGTGTGAGAGAATAGGACGTTTATCTAGCGGAAAATATCCAATATCTGATATTTCAGTATTCTTAATAAAATCACCTTCTACGGGTTCAGCAACAAAAAAGAAAAACCGATGCATAAAGCATCGGTTTTCGGTTTTCGGTTTAATCAAGGTTTTGATTAATGGTCGTGAGCGGCACCCGAACCTTTAGGGTAACGGATAGACTCAACCAAATCTTGAACGTCTTGTGGTACTTCAGCCGTAAATTTGTTTACAACAATAGACACGATGAAGTTCACACACATACCTAATGTACCGATACCTTCTGGGCTAATACCAAACAACCAGTTATCAGACACGTTTGCTGCCGGGTTGATAAACTTGAAGTAGATGATATAAACCGTTGTAAATGCGATACCAGAAAGCATACCTGCGATAGCCCCTTCTTTATTCATCTTCTTATAGAAGATACCCAAGATGATTGCTGGGAAGAAGGAGGATGCTGCCAAGCCGAAGGCAAAGGCGACAACCTGCGCGACAAAGCCTGGTGGATTAATACCTAAATAACCTGCACATACAATAGCGAAGAAGGCGGCCATCCTAGCGGCAAACAACTCCTGTTTATCCGTCATATTTGGCCTAAACCCTTTCTTCAATAAATCATGGGATATCGACGTAGAGATGACCAGTAACAAACCTGCTGCTGTAGATAGTGCTGCTGCCAAGCCACCCGCGGCTAGTAAAGCAACGACCCAGTTTGGAAGCTTAGCTAACTCAGGTGATGCCAATACAATGATATCTCGGTTGATCTTCATCTCGTTGCGTTCATCGCCAGAGTAGAACATCTTACCGTCGCCATTCTTATCGTCCCATGAGACTAAACCTGTATCCTCCCAGTTTTTGTACCAAGTTGGTGCCTCAGTACCTTGGACCCCTTGCATATCTGGTCCATTGATTGTCTCTATCATGTTCACACGAGCAAACGCGGCCACAGCTGGCGCTGTTGTGTAAAGTATAGAGATGAATATCAATGCATAACCTGCAGAGATACGCGCATCAGATACTTTAGGAACCGTAAAGAAGCGAATTATTACGTGAGGTAGTCCCGCAGTACCAACCATTAGAGCCGCACAGATAAAGAATACGTCAACCATACTCTTCGACCCATCGGTATAGGCGGTAAAGCCAAGCTCTTGTGTTAGTCCATCAAGTTTGTCTAATAGGTAGACGTCACTGCCTGTCACGGTTGAACCGAACCCTAGTTGCGGAACTGGAGAGCCGGTCATCATAAGAGAGGTAAAGATTGCTGGAACCATGAAAGCAAAGATAAGTACGCAGTACTGAGCGACTTGAGTATAGGTAATACCTTTCATGCCACCTAAAACAGCATAGAAGAACACCACACCCATTCCTATGATGATACCCATATTGATATCAACTTCTAAGAAGCGAGCAAATACCACTCCTACGCCACGCATCTGACCTGCGACATAAGTGAACGATACGAAGATTGCACAGAATACGGCTACCATTCGAGCGGTTCTTGAGTAATAACGGTCACCGATAAAATCGGGTACAGTAAATTTACCGAACTTACGTAGGTAAGGTGCAAGACAAAGCGCAAGTAGTACGTAACCACCTGTCCAGCCCATTAGGTATACGCCACCATCGTAACCGATGAATGAAATGATACCTGCCATTGAAATAAACGATGCAGCTGACATCCAGTCTGCCGCCGTTGCCATGCCATTTGCGATTGGGTGAACACCACCGCCTGCAATGTAGAACTCACTTGTTGAGCCAGCGCGAGCCCAAATTGCTATGCCGATATACAATGCAAATGTAATACCGACAAGAATAAACGTCCAAGTTTGAATATCCATTTCTAAAGCCTCTTAATCTTCCTGTACGTTATATTTCTTATCGAGCGCATTCATGCGCGCAACATAAACAAAAATCAACACTACGAATGTGTAGATTGAACCTTGTTGAGCGAACCAGAAACCTAATTTGAAGCCACCAATTTTGATAGTATCTAAAGCGTCTACAAATAAAATTCCAGCGCCAAATGACACTAGGAACCATATTGCGAGTAGTGAGCCCATGATTTTTAGGTTTTCCTTCCAGTAGGCTTGAGCGTGATCCGAGGATTCGAATGACATTGCCTTCTCCTTCCGTTTAGTTATTGGGTGTTAACAAACTGTTACGGAATATAGATTAGCAGTACTCTAAAAATATCTCAGTGCAACTTTAGTCGAGCGAGGAAATGAGAAAACGCCCGTAATTAGGGCGTTTATGATAGGTCGGTTATAAAAAACGTATGTTAACAATTTATTAACATAGCCTAAGGTCTAATACTCTACACCTAAGGTCTAACTCTCAAATTCAAGGTGTTGAAGAAGAATGACCGCTTGGGTTCTATTCTGTACACCTAATTTACGGAAGATGGCGGTCATATGGGCTTTGATCGTCGCCTCGGAGACACTTAATTCATACGCAATTTGCTTATTCAGCAGGCCATCCGACAGCATGCCAAGCACTCGATATTGTTGAGGAGTAAGCGATGCGAGTTTTTCTGCAAGATCAGTATTAACATTACTGTTTTTGAGAAGCTCTTCTGGGAAGAAAGGGTCACCGTTTAATACTTGATTTAGGGCGCTAATAAGAGCGCGCATATCGCTTGATTTTGGAATGAATCCAAAGGCGCCATGGGTTTTCACCTGGGCGACAACATTTGGTTCCTCGTTTGCTGAAATGACCACAATAGGCAGATCAGGATACTCAGCTCTTAACTGAATAAGGCCTGACATGCCATTAGTCCCTGGCATTTTTAGATCGAGTAAAAGGAGGTCGGGTTCCGCCTCTTTGTTGAGCAAACTTAATAAAGCTTCAAGCGAGTCCGCTTCGAGTAAATTTGCACCACTGATCGCCATGTGTACAGACTGAAATAATGCATTTCTGAACAGTGGATGGTCATCAGCTATGATGATGGTATAAGTCGATTCCATGACGTTAAGGGCTCTTTATAATTTAGTTTAATAATAGCTTCAAAATTAAGTATTGTATGCTTTGTGGCAATGAACAATATTTGAACGCTAAATTTCTGAACAGTATCGACTTTTAAGTAATATTTAGTGTTGGCGATACATGAAATTACGGTTTTTTGCGATGTTGTTTTGCTGGATAGATAATAAATGTGGCGAAGTTGAAATGATTGGGAAAGATTCGTAAGGCAGATGAACGCAACAGAGGGTGCTACGTTCATGTTTTTTATCGGCGTATCTACCACATCGTGATTGACGAAGCCTCTCAGGCTGTAGACAGAATTAATTGCCGATAATTTGGTTTTCTAGATGCTTAAGAAACGGTTCTGCTTCGACAAAACCCGTTAATCTTGCGTTGATGACATAGTTACCATTTGCGTCCCAAAAATCGACGGTTGGTAAGCCCATCACTTTTAAACGTTTAAACAGTTCGATATCGTCAGGGCTATTCTTGGTTACGTCGGCTTGCAATAGCACAAAGTCTTTTAATTTGCTTTCTACCTCTGACGTGTGAAAGGTATATTTTTCAAATTCTTTGCAGGCGACACACCAATCGGCATAAAAGTCTAACATGACCGGTTTGTTGGCTATGTTTGCCAGTACAAGTTGTTTATCTAGTTCATCGACAGAGCTGATACGAGTGAAAGTTACCTGAGGTTGGTAAGCATTCACAGACCCATCCCCAAACCATTGGTTATATACAGGCATTACGGAAGCAATCAGCCCTAAAACAGCAATAATGCCGATAAAACTTTGCTTCCACCCTCCGAATTCCAAACTATTTTTAGCATGATAAAGCCAACCAAAGGCTGTGACCCCAAGAATACCCCACAGGGTGATCGCCCATTGCTCAGGGATAATTCTTTCGATTAAGAATACGGGAGCAGCCAAAAGAATAAATCCAAATAAAATTTTAACTCTATCCATCCATGCACCGGCTCTTGGCAGTAACTTATTACCAAATACGGCCACAATAATGAGTGGAATACCCATGCCTAAACCAAGCGCATAGAGCGCCACGGCACCTGTTAATAGGTCACCACTTTGTGCGACATAAAGTAGAGCACCAGATAGTGGTGCCGTGGTGCAGGGTGAGCAAACCAACCCAGAAATAGCGCCCATGGCGAATACACCAACTAGGTTGCCACCTTTCTGCTTATTGCTTTGCTGACTAAGCCACGTTTGAATACGGTTTGGTAACTGAATGGTGTAAAAACCAAACATCGACATCGCGAGGAAGACAAACAGGATACTCAATCCGATCAGTACCAATGGATGCTGCAGAGCTGCTTGAAATTGAAGCCCTGCCGAGGCGACAACCAGACCGAGTAAGGTGTAGGTTAGGGCCATGCCTTGAACATAAACAAAGGAAAGACCAAATGTTCTCGCCGGGCTGAGTTTTCCACTGCCCAATACAATGCTAGTAAGGATAGGGTACATAGGGAAGACACATGGTGTAAACGCCAAGCCAACACCGAGCGCTAAAAACATGAGAGGCGTCCACCAACTGTCGGCTAGGCTCCCGGCAAGTTCAGATTCTTTACTTAATAATGGAGCTTTCTTTGCTGAGGTGGCTTCTAGATTTGCGGTATTGCTTTTTATAGAGTCAACAATTGCCGCCGGAGTACTTGCTTGTGAAATCGGTTTTAGGTCGATTATTTTTGTTTCCGGAGGGTAACAAAAACCTGCTTTTGCACAGCCTTGATATTGGACGATAAGTTTCGCCCCGTCATTAACAGAAAGCAAAGGGACCTTAACGCTTAAAGGTTCGGTATAGATATTGACTGACCCAAAAAACTCATCTTTATATGGCGTGCCATCGATGATATTTAAGGCATCTATTTGGGCATTTTCGACACTAATGGAGAGGCGTTGTTGATATAGATAGTAACCTTCCAGTACATCCCATTCAAGATGAACCGTATCCCCTATTTGACTTGCATAAAAAGGAAAGGCTTGCTGAACCGTAACAAAATCAGAATTGTTATTATTAAAGCCGGCACCTGTACTTGATGAGCTATTACTATCAAAAAGTGCGAAAGCTGAACCAGAAAATGAGAGCAATCCAACAAGTACTAAGGTAAAAAAAACGCGCATATAAGTAACTACTAAGCCAAATAAGATAAAGATAAGACCGAGCAAGGTCTATAAAGGTTTCATCATACTAGAGAATAGTCGAAAAAATAGTGAATAAACTAACATGAACAAAAATAAAGGAGACTGAAGCCGCCTTTATTTTTGGGTTATGTCAGAAAGAATATAGCGTTAATCGTAGCGTTTCGCCTTGTACTGGGGCGTTATTAAGTTTTCTACAGAGAATATTTCGTCTAGCTGCTCTGCGGTAAGTAGGCCTCTTTCAAGTACAACTTCGCGGACATTTTTGCCTGTTTCGGCACAAATTCTCCCTACAATATCGCCCTCATGGTGGCCAATATATGGATTGAGATAAGTGACTATACCAATAGAATTGAATACAAAATTTTCACACACTTCTTTGTTGACGGTAATACCATCAACGCATTTGTCACGTAGGTTAACGCAGGCATTTTTTAGTAGGTCTAATGATTCGAACATGCTCTGAGCGATAACAGGTTCCATGACGTTAAGTTGAAGTTGCCCACCTTCTGCGGCAAATGCAATGGTGGTGTCATTGCCCATCACTTTAAAGCAGACTTGGTTGACCACTTCAGGTACGACTGGATTGACTTTTGCAGGCATAATCGATGAACCCGCTTGGAGTTCAGGCAGGTTTAGCTCATTGAAGCCTGCACGAGGGCCCGATGAAAGCAATCGCAGGTCGTTACAGATCTTCGATAGTTTCACGGCTAGTCGTTTTAGTGCACTGTGCGCCATGACATAAGCACCGCAGTCTGACGTCGCTTCTATTAGATCTTCAGCAGGGACACAACGGTATCCCGTGACATCAGCGAGGTGCTTAACAGCGAGTACTTGATACCCGCTTGCGGCGTTCAAACCTGTACCGATGGCTGTTGCTCCAAGGTTCACCTCTAACAACAACTCAGCAATGTATTTTAGATTACGGATCTCTTCGTTGATGGTTACAGACCAAGCGCGAAATTCCTGACCAACGGTCATGGGCACTGCATCTTGAAGTTGAGTACGTCCCATTTTGATAACCGAATTAAACTCTTTGCTCTTTAAATCGAATGCGCCTTTGAGGTATTCGACGGCTTCAATAAGGTGATAAATACTGGTGTAAACCGCAACGCGGAACCCTGTCGGATAGGCACAGTTAGTAGATTGGCTTTTGTTGACATGATCGTTTGGATTGATAAATTCGTATTGGCCTTTTTCTTTGCCCATCAGTTCCAAAGCAACATTGGCGACCACTTCGTTGGTATTCATATTGACCGATGTGCCGGCGCCACCTTGAAAAACATCGGATGGAAATTGATCCATGCACTTACCTGTTTGCAAAATAAGGTCACAGGCTTTAATGATATGGTTGGCAACATCACTAGGAAGAACACTCAGTTCTTTGTTTGCCAGAGCTGCCGCTTTTTTTGTCATTATCATTCCGCGTACAAATTCAGGCACGTCGGATATGGTATTGTTTGAGATATTAAAGTTTTCTATTGCACGGAGTGTATGAATTCCGTAATAAGCATCAATGGGGACGTGGCGTTCGCCGAGGAGGTCGTGTTCAATTCTTGTGGCAGGTTTTGATATTGACGCTGTTTTATTTAGTTTGCTCATAGTTTAGCCTCGGATGATTATTCCAAAAAATAATGAATGAATGGCCATTTCTGCTTTGTAGCTTACTTTTGATAGTTTAGTTAGTATAAAACTCTTGTGAGTTTTGAGGTAAATCATACTCAAATTGTATTACAAAAATAGTCGCTCGATCATATTTCTGCTCTATATTTTGTAAAATAACGATCATTTGCATTAATACTGTAAAATATCGTAATTGCACTGTTGGCTTTATGGTTTTGCAAGTAAACTTATTGACCAAACTTATTGACCAAATTTATAGTTGGAGAGCGTGTGTTTCCTATTTTATTATTGCTTTTTATCTGTGTCCCTATTATTGAAATAGGCCTATTTATTCAAGTCGGTGGGTTTCTTGGGTTGTGGCCTACTATAGCGTTGGTGCTTGTTACTGCATTTGCTGGTGCATCGCTTGTGCGCAGTCAAGGTATTGCGACACTCATGTCAGTTCAAGGACGTTTGCAACAAGGTGAAATGCCGGCTCAACAAATTGTTGAAGGGGTTATGTTAGCGGTCGCAGGCGTGCTTTTATTGACTCCTGGTTTTATGACTGACGCATTTGGAATGCTTGTTTTATTACCTGCGCCTCGAGCAAAAATGGCGAAAGAGTTGATGAAAAGAGTTAAGGTTAATACGATGGCAAGTGGTGGTGGCTTTCACGCACAAAGTGGATTTGGTCAAAGTCCGTTTGGACAAAATCCTTTCCAATCACCCCGTGATGATGGCAATACTTTCGAAGGAGAGTATGAAAAAAAAGATGATGATGACAATGATGGATCAAATAATCGTCTGAATTAGAACCTTTGGCTTCTAGGTACGATAACCTAGAAGCTTATCCTTTCTTTATTAAATCGCGCCTTCAAATCCTAATTGACGCCATGCTTCAAAGGCAATAATGGCAACCGCATTAGAGAGATTCAAGCTTCGGCTATCTGGCATCATAGGGATACGGATTCTCTGCTCTAACGGTAGGCTTTCAATCAGCTCTGCGGGTAACCCACGCGTTTCGGGGCCGAATAATAACACGTCATTCTTTTGGAACTTTGCGTCTACGTGATGACCTGTAGTCTTGGTTGTACAAGCAAAAATTCTGAATGACCCTTCACGTTCATTTTCCAAGTAATCCATAAACGTCGCCAGATCCTTATGCCTTTTTACTCGTGCAAGATCGTGGTAATCCAAGCCTGCTCTGCGCACTTTTTTCTCTTCCAGATCGAAGCCTAACGGTTCAATAAGGTGCAAGTTTGCTCCGCAATTGGCGCTTAAGCGGATGATATTACCGGTATTTGGGGCGATTTCTGGTTCAAATAGTGCAATGTCGAGCATGATTATCAACGTAATTGGTTGCTGGAAGAGCGAGTATAACTAGGGTCAGTTCGGTTTCAAAGAAGAACCGACCCTAATTAATCTGAACTCGGTATAACAAACATGAGTTGAGCTCAGGTTATGCTTCAGTTGGTAGGGTAATGGTGATTTTTAACCCTCCTAGGTCGCTTTCTTCTGCGCGAATAGTGCCGTTATGTTGACGCACTGCACTTTCAGTTATCGCGAGGCCTAATCCTGCGCCTCCTGAATGTCTATCTCTCGCTGTGGACACTCGATAAAAAGGTCTAAAGATGTCAGTAAGCTCTGTTTCTGGTACTCCATCACCGTCATCTTCAACACAGATGGAAAGTGTATCGTTGACGTGAGTGAAACCGACGCGAATAGAAGTATGGCCGTAATGAATAGCGTTGCGGACAATGTTTTCAATTGCACTCATCAGTAGGTTTGGATTACCAGTAATGGAACAGTTAGGCATTTGGCTATAGATGAATGATTTCTCTTTTTGTTCCGCTTCAAATTGAGCGTCTGCAATGATTTCTTCCCAAAGGGTCGTCGCTGAGTGGGTCTCTCTTATTTGATGGCTATTCACTTGCATACGTGACAGTTCCAATAGCTCGCTGATCATTTTTTCTAATCGCTCAGCTTCCGTATTGATGCGTGTTAACTCTGCTGATTCACCTTGTTTCCTCGTCGCTAAAGCGTTCGCCATTCTTAAGCGAGTAAGGGGAGAACGAAGCTCGTGAGAGATGTCAGAAAGTAACCTCTGGTGGCCTGATATCATTTGATTAATGGCCAATACCATCTGATTAAAAGCGGCCCCAGCCTCACGAAATTCAGAACTTCCTTTTTCTAGATTTGGATCTTCAACAAACTCTCCATTAGCGACTCTTCTCGCCGCATTTTCAAGAAGGCGAGCGGGTTTGCTTAATGCGTAAGCTAGCCAAAGCAATAAAGGAGTACTGACCATCATAACGAGTAACAGGAGCCGGATGGGTTGATCGAATAGTTGAAGAAGAAATGGCGGGGTTTGATCCCACTCTCCAGCGATAAATAGAAGTACTTGTTGATTAGCAATCGTCACTGGCATTGGACCCGCTATCATGTAACGACCATATAGCCTTTGCTGAGGTTTATCCAAAGACTCTAAACTAGTAATAAAGTTTTGAATTGCACGTCGCTGCATTCGGCTATTGACGCCAATTAGATTGCCATTGAGATCTGATAAATAGATTACTGGTTTCCCATCCTTTCTGTCACCTTTCCTTTTGTCATTAACCCGAAAGAATACGTCATTAATGGAATGGTGGTTTTTGTACTTGTCTTCAAGGTGTTGGGCAAAGTTTGAAAGCCTTTCAATATTATTTTGTTGGATACGATGCGTTTGTCTTGGATCTGAGTCTTGCACAAGCAAAACAGCGATCAAGACCAAGAGCATGGTGAACCAAAAAATGGCAAAAATACGGCCATAAAGGTTGGAGAATTTTGGGAGTCTCATTATCCCTCCTCAACAAGTAGATAGCCGCGCCCTCTTAGGGTTTTTATTCGTGGTTTTCCATCGCTGCGTTCAGGTAATTTTTTTCGAAGGTTGGATACATGCATATCAATGGCACGGTCAAATGGGGCCAAACGTTTACCTAGCACATCTAGGCTCAATACTTCTTTTGTCAAAGATTCGCCGGGGTGTTGGATAAAATGGGTAAGTAGTGCGAATTCGGTTGTCGTTAATTCCAAAAGTATTTCGCCAACATAAGCCTCCTGCTTACCAGGATAAACCTTGATATTTTGATATTCGATATAGTCAGTAGATTTTAAGGCCGTGTTTGTTTGTGTTCGTCTAAGAATGGCTTTAATTCGAGCGAGCAATTCTCGGTCACTAAATGGCTTAGGGAGATAGTCATCTGCGCCCAATTCTAGGCCGATGACCCTATCTATCTCTTCGCCCTTTGCCGTGAGCATAAGAACAGGAATCTGCCAAGATTCACGTAACTTTTTTAGCATGTCCATGCCATTCATTCGAGGCATCATGACATCTAACAGTATGAGGTCAATCTGGTCATTTACGGCGGCAAGTCCAGCCTCACCATCGTTAGCTTCGGTAATGTTGAAACCCTCAAATGTAAGAACTTCTTTCAGCAGACTTGTAAGTTCTGTGTCGTCATCAACTAATAAGATATTGGCCATTCCTACTACCTCTAATGCATTTGTTACGTTCAGTATGATTGATCTTACCTATAAACTTAACCACTTGTTTTGTCTTTACGCTTTTTTACGCTTTCTAGACGTTACTTTACTGTGCAGCCTCTATTCTATGCTTAACCGCTGTGAAGGCAGCTACCTAAAAAGAATAACGTGAGGAATAACCTATGAAAACGACGAAAAAACTAGTCATTGCGGCAGCTGCCCTTCCAATGCTTTTTGCAACAGCAAGTGCATTTGCATATGGTGGTAAAGGCGGTTCAGATATGGACGGCCATCACGGAAAATTTGGAAGTTTTGATAAAGGCTTAATTCGCCAGTTAGATTTAACGGAAGAGCAGAAAGATCAATTCCGTGATTTACGCGAAGCTAAACGTGACGAGATGCAAGCTGACCGCGACACAAACAGAGCAACACGCCAAGCCGAGATGAAAGCACAACACGCTGCAACGCAAGACCTCGTATTAGCCGCAGATTTTGACCAAGCAAAAGCGAAAGAACTCGCGGCTTCAATGGTTGAGAAACAAACGGAGCGTCGGGTAAAGATGTTAGCTGCACAACATGAAATGATGAGCATTTTAACGGATGAGCAAAAAGATCAGTTAAAAGAATTGCAAGCAGAGCGTATGGATGAAATGTCCGAACGTATGGGTAAGGGCAAAGGTAGAAACAAATAATACTTTATTCATTTCGTTATCCAACCGCCTAAAAAAAAGCAGCATTGTGCTGCTTTTCTTCGTGTTACCTCCTGTAAAAATAAAATGATACCCAAGTCACAAAATCATGGCTATAATCCAAGTAAATCTTCCTAAATTGATCTGATATGAAAGAAGAATACGCTCGCCTAGTCTCAATGGCTGCATGGATGGCGACCGGAATTGCGACATTACTTCTGATAGTTAAACTGGCCACCTGGTGGGTTACTGGCTCGGTTAGTCTATTAGCATCACTGATTGATTCGTTACTAGACTTAGCGGCATCGGGTGTAAATCTAGTGGTCATTCGATATGCCCTTCAACCTGCAGATGAACAGCATACATTTGGTCATGGGAAAGCGGAGTCTTTAGCTGCATTGGCTCAAGCTATGTTCATCTCTGGATCCGCCTGTTTTCTTATTCTTAATGGTGTTGACCGATTTTTCCGTCCGCACGAATTGACCTCTCCAGAATACGGTGTCTATGTAAGTCTATTTGCTACCGTAGTTACTGCGGGGTTAGTCATGTTTCAAAAACATGTAGTGAGAAAAACAGGAAGCCAAGCAATATCAGCAGACTCATTGCATTACCAGACAGATATATACATGAATATTGCCATCATGGTTGCTCTTGGTTTGAGTTATTTTGGAGTGAGCCAAGCGGATGCCACGTTTGCCGTTGGTATTGGGGTCTTTATATTGATTAGTGCCATTAAGATGACATTAGAGGCAGTACAATCTCTATTGGATAGGCAGTTACCAGAAGACGAGCTCAATACAATCCGTGAAGTGGCCATGTCTGTTGAAGGTGTTTTAGGTGTACATCAGTTAAGAACACGGATGGCAGGACCGGTAAGATTTATTCAACTACATTTGGAATTGGAAGACAATATGATATTGATTCGAGCTCATGAGATCTCTGATGAGGTTGAAGAACGACTGATTAACGCCTTTCCAAGGGCGGATGTGTTGATTCATCAGGACCCTTATTCTGTTGTATATGGATCTGAAATAGGGCAAAAAGAACTGGGTTGGTAAATTTATTTCAGAAATAACATCAACAAAAATGACTATATTGAGCTATCTTTTGTTTGAATGATGGAAACTGAAACTGATTCTGATGTGAATCAACTAAGTTATCGGACAAAATGTAATACTCTTTCATAATTGAAAAAAATACATCATTTACTGGCTCACTAAGACGCAAGAAAGCGCAATGAGCGGGTATAGAAAATGACTATTAAAAATTCTGCCGATATTGTTCTTTAGTAACATTAAGTAGTGACAAATTGGCAATTAAAATTTGTAAATTTGATTTGAAAATCGAGGGTGAGCATGATTAAGAAAATTGGTGTTTTGACAAGTGGCGGAGACGCCCCTGGGATGAACGCAGCAATTCGTGGCGTAGTCCGTACCGCACTTACTGCGGGTGTCGAAGTCTATGGTATCTACGATGGCTATCAAGGCTTATACGAAGATCGCATTGAAAAGTTAGACCGGTCTAGTGTTTCTGACGTGATTAACCGTGGTGGTACATTCTTGGGCTCTGCACGTTTTCCAGAATTCAGAGAAGTCGCTACGCGTGAAAAAGCGATTGAAAACCTGAAGAAACATGGTATTGAAGCGCTAGTTGTTATCGGTGGTGATGGTTCTTACATGGGAGCGAAGAAGCTGACTGAGATGGGCTACCCATGTATTGGCTTACCAGGCACTATCGACAACGATATTGCGGGAACTGACTACACGATTGGCTATTTGACCGCGCTTAATACCGTTATTGATAGCATTGACCGCCTGCGTGATACATCATCGTCGCACCAGCGTATCTCTATTGTTGAGATTATGGGTCGTCACTGTGGTGATTTAACTTTGATGGCTTCGATCGCAGGTGGTTGTGAGTACATCATCACTCCAGAACAACCTTGGAGTAAAGAAGAGCTAATTGAGAGCTTACAGAACGGTATCGCCAAAGGTAAGAAGCACGCAATTATTACGTTAACAGAGCTAATGATGGATGCCAATGAGCTTGCAAGAGATATCGAAAAAGCGACGGGGCGTGAAACCCGTGCCACCGTGCTTGGCCATATTCAACGTGGTGGTCGTCCGACGGCATTTGATCGTGTATTAGCTTCTCGTATGGGTAACTATGCCGTTCATCTTCTATTGGAAGGTGAAGGTGGTCGTTGTGTTGGTATTCAGAAAGAGCAACTTATTCACCATGATATTATCGATGCTATCGAGAATATGAAACGTCCAGTTCGCACGGACTTATATAAAGTTGCAGATGAGTTGTTCTAAGATTTAATTAGAGAATAATTGAAACGGCCATTAGGAGACTAATGGCCGTTTTTTTACACCCTAAGTGCCTTCTAAGGCACAGGTGTAGGAGGATTATCGACTATCTGCTTTGTTGGCGGGTTTTGGTTACGCCAAAAAACAAAAAAGCCAGCCGAGGCTGACTTTAATAACCACTAGGTTTGAAAACCCAGATGATAGGCTCTAATTAAGCTTTTGCTTTTGCTGCTGCTTTAGCGATTGCTGCAAAGCCTTTTGCATCAAGTGCTGCACCACCAACTAGCGCGCCATCGATATCAGGCATGCCGAAAAGTTCTGCTGCGTTGCTATCTTTAACAGAACCGCCGTATTGGATAACAAGATTTTTAGCAACTTCTTCACTTGACTGCGCGATGTGAGCTCGGATAGCAGCATGAATGTCTTGAGCTTGCTTTGCTGTTGCTGCTTTACCTGTACCGATTGCCCAGATTGGTTCGTAAGCCACAATAGCGCCGTTTAGTGCTTCAACGCCTTGAGTCTTGATTACTGCGTCAAGTTGACGAGCACATACCGCTAATGTTTCACCAGCTTCGTTTTGTGCATCAGACTCACCAATACAAAGTACAGGTGTTAGGCCATTTTCTTTAAGGAATGCAAATTTCTTAGCAACAAACTCATCAGATTCGTTGTGGTATTCACGACGTTCTGAGTGACCGATAATGATGTGAGTAGCGCCAAAGTCTTTAAGCATTTCTGGAGACATATCACCAGTGAATGCGCCGCTGTTTTTTAGGTCAGTATTTTGAGCGCCAAGGATGATTTTGCTGCCACCCTCTTTAATTACGCGCTCTGCTAGGTCAACATAAAGTGCTGGTGGAGCTACAGCAACGTCAACGCCAGTTACGCCTTCAAGCTCAGCGTTAAGTCCGTTTAGTAGCTCAGTTACCATTGCTTTGCTACCGTTAAGTTTCCAGTTACCCATAACTACAGGATGACGCATAAGAATATCTCCAAAAAGTAATTAATGTAAAAAATAAACAATATTTCGAAAGAATATAACAGATAAAGCTCATTAGATCATGACACGAATCATTTCTTCATCGAATCTTTGGTTTTTGAACTGGGCGGTTGTTAATCAAATTTGATCCAGCATACAAAATAATAGCTAAATTTTAGAAATTTGCTTGGATTGCTGTATTTTGAATCAATCTGACTTAAGGATAAATAATTAATGCCAAATATAATATTGGAATACACTAATTCCGTCGAGGATAGGGTGAACATTCAAGGGTTATTGGAAGATCTCCATCAGGTAGCGTTGAGCTGTGGTCTATTTCAAGCTGATGATGTGAAATCGCGCGCGTTGAGGTGCCACCATTGGTTGATTGGCGAGCATGATGATAGTGAAGGTTTTATTCATATTACCTTTGAAATGTTAGCTGGACGGTCAGATGAACAAAAAAAGAGCTTGTCTCATGAATTAATTGATGTTCTTACATCGCAGGCTGGAACGGTAAAAAGCTTGTCGGTGAACATACGTGATATGGATAGGGGTACCTTCCAAAAGGTACTTAATTAAATTTAAGGTAAACATTGATGTCAATACCTGAGCTGTTGTTCTCATTTCGAGGAAGAGTAAGTCGTCGAACGTTTTGGTTGTGGAATGCGTTCTATTTTCTGATGATTATTTCTGTCGCCACTTTGGTGAAAAAATTGTTTCCTGAATCGGATAGCATGGTGCTGCCTACGATTTTAGTTTTGTTGGTTATTCCAGATTTGGCGATAACGGCAAAGCGTTGGCATGATAGGAATAAGTCGTTGTATTGGCTAGGGTTGCATATTCCTTTAGTATTAACCCGATTCATGGTCCCCTTAGCTGGCGTCGAAAACGCATTTCAACCGACTATGTTCCAGTCTGCTATTTCTCTTTCTGCGATGGCATGTGGCGCATGGATTTTTGCTGAATGCGGTTTGTTTGAAGGCGATCAGAAAGAGAACCAATACGGCCCTTGCCCAACAAGGTAGGCTATAAATTTAATGGCGCGGAACGAAAGGGATGATTTCTGCGCTTCGTTTAGTCGATTGTTCGCCTTCTAAAACTTCATGCATTTTAGCGATCTGCAAGCTAAGTTCGCGAGCTAATACTATATTGATGTGATGGGGGTTTTTGCAATGGCTAATTACGCGATCGATATGACTCTGTTGTGCCCGCAACCTGGGTTCCATCTCTTCTGAAGAGCAGGTTATCGCTTGCTCGCACGCTTTGCGTTTGAATTGCTCGAACTCTTCCGGGTTGTTTTGAGCCAATTCGACCAGCTCATCAAAGGATGGGAGTGTTTGTTCATATTGAGCTTGATCCATAAGCTCCACCTATAATTAACTACAAATTACATTATATAAGTGTAGCCAATAAAATGAGATCTGATAAGTAAACGGTATTCGGCTATATAATCAGCGACTTAACCTTTTGCTTCCTGAATGTGATAAACACATCTTCTATCGTCTTTGATAATGTGTTCAGTGCGTATGATCGTGCAGTTTTCGCCAAGCAATTGTTGAAACACATTGAGCTCTGATTGACATAGGCTAGGGCAGTTTTGTGCGGCTTTACAGATTGGACAATGGTTCTCGATTAAGACGAAGCCATTTTCGATTTCCGTTAGCTCAGCCATATAGCCATCATCTTCACGTAGTTGTTTCAGTTGTTGTAACTTACTTTTAAGGCCATTACATTCTGATAATGCTTGACCGTATTTTTCCAACGTCTGTTTTTCTCTTTCTAATGCGATTTTCTTTATACCATCTTCACCAAAAAGTGTCCCAACAGCCTCGATGACTTGGACTGTTAGTTCACCGTGGCGATCAGAAAACCGCTCATGCCCTTTAGGTGTAAGCTGCCAATGACGAGTAGGGCGTCCTATTTTTACTTTTAAATCAAAATACTCAAGCAAACCGTTCTCTTCTAACACTTGTAAGTGTTGTCGCGCACCCATGCTCGTCATATCGAGGTCTTCGGACAGTTTTTTTGCTGTCAAAGAACCTTCTCTTTTGAGTTTTTGTAATATTCTATCCGCTGTTTTCACCGCAAGTACCTAAGGTTATGCTCGTAACTTATAACTACAGCTTTCATTATGAATAAAGTAATTAATAAAGCAAATTCTTAACTAACCTATGTTTAGGTTAATTAGTCGACAAATGAAAAAGCGCAGCTAAAATAGCTACGCCTCGTGATCTGTTGGGGTCAAATTAGAGAATGAAGTCTTTAATCTCAGAGTCTTTACGATCCAAATAGTGGATAGATTTGATGCGACGAATCGTTCTACAACGACCTCTAATCACTAACGTCTCCGTTGTGGCGATATTGCCTTTGCGAGTGATCCCTTCGAGCAAGTCGCCTTTAGTGATCCCTGTTGCTGAGAAAACAACATTGTCACTAGATGCCATGTCTTCCATTTTTAATACAACACGTGCCTCAACGCCCATCTCCTTGCATCTAGCCAGTTCTTGGTTGCCGTGGATACGATTGTCTTCGGTATCGCCTTTCACTTCCTGTCGTGGCAGCAGGCGGCCTTGCATGTCACCATCAAGTGCACGAATAACAGCAGCGGATATAACACCCTCTGGAGCACCACCAATACAGTACATAATATCGACTTCGCTATCAGGCATACAAGTGAGAATAGACGCTGCGACATCGCCATCTGGAACAGCAAAGACGCGGATGCCCATCGCTTGCATCTCTTTAATTATTTTGTCGTGACGTGGTTTAGCTAAGGTTGTCACCACTAGTGTATTTAGAGGTTTACCCATCGCTTTGGCAATATTCTCTAAATTTTCTGTCAGTGATTTGTCTAAGTCGATAACACCTTTTGCTTGTGGGCCAACCACGAGCTTTTCCATGTACATGTCAGGTGCTTTAAGAAAACTGCCTTTTTCACCAGCAGCGAGGACAGTCAAAGCATTTGCTTGACCCATTGCGGTCATGCGAGTGCCTTCAATAGGATCGACAGCGATATCTACGGCATCTCCTCCTAACCCAACATGTTCCCCGATAAACAGCATTGGCGCATCATCGATTTCACCTTCACCGATAACAATTTCGCCTTCTATTTCTGTTTTGTTGAGTAGCGTACGCATTACCTCAACAGCGGCCCCATCTGCGGCGTTTTTATCGCCACGTCCAAGCCAATGATAACCAGCAAGCGCGGCACCTTCGGTTACACGAGAAAATGCCAATGCTAAATCGCGTTTCATGACTACTCCAAAATAGTAAAAAAGAGGTAAAAAATTTGCGGGGATTCTATCATACAAAATAGTAAACGTTTGCCTTTTTGGCCCTGCTTCATTGGTCACTTGGTTTGATTGAGTCGATGTATATATTTAGGTTGGTTTAGAGCGATATGAACATTGACGGAACACGTGAAAATTCAGGATAATGTAGCTTGGTGCTCTAAAAATGAGCATGTAACTCAAGAATCATGATATTAGACGTGTTTATATTGAAAAGCGTGAGTAGAATGAAGCTATTCGTGACTGAATTATCTTTTAGTCAACCAGAACAAAGTAAAGGTAGAATGTATGTCTTTAGAAGTGCTAGAGCAGTTAGAAACAAAAATCCAAACAGCCGTTGATACCATCACTCTATTACAGATGGAATTAGAAGAAGTTAAGCAAAAAAACCAAGGTTTGGAGCAAGAAACAACGTCACTAAGAGATAACTGTTCAAACCTAGAGCAGCAAAACCAACAGATGGTCGAAGAGCATGAGGCTTGGCAACAAAGAATTCGTATTTTACTAGGTAAGATGGAAGACGTAGAGTAACATTTTCTCGTCTGAACAAGAGTAAAGAGATTATCAGAGCGATGGCACTGGTACTCTCTTTTCGATGGTTCGGCTGTCTATCAGAGTATTGAAAATAGCAGCAGTCTATTTTTTATTTATCAAGTAGTACTTCTAACATTATTTGATGCGGATGATTTGGTCCTTAAGCATTATGGCGTCTTCCTAGTACAACAACTATTACTTCTTAATGAGTAAAAAATAATAGTGTTGGAGAGGTGAGCCGTGAATAAAATCAATAGTAAATTATATTGGGTGTGCTGCAGTTTATTGCCAACGGTATGTCTGGCGGAAGGCGAACAAAGCCCATCAAACCAAACTCAACAAGAAGAGCCTCAAAAAAGAATCCAAACGGTGGCGGATGTATTTGAGCAGCCCGGTGTATTAACGCCACGGGGTACCTTCGTTTTAGACGCCTCATTTAATTATTCTCAGAACTCATCAAACAAAGTTTCTATCGTAGGATATACAATTTTGCCAACGTTAATCGTTGGACGAATAGAAGTCAGTGACTCAGATCGTACGACTATCACCGTAGGACTAACGGGGCGATATGGTATTACCAATCGACTTGAAGCTGAGGTGCGTATTCCGTGGGTTTATCGAAATGACCAAATTTCTACGCGACCAATTCAAGATGGCGCCTCTGATGACACAGAAGTGTTGACGTTGGATGGATCTGCTATGGGAGATATTGAAGCGGCATTGCGTTATCAGCTAAATATGGACAGCGCGCCATTTTGGGTAGGTGGGTTAAAAGTTAAATCGACAACGGGTAAATCCCCTTATGATTTGGAGCTCGATACAACAACCAATACGTTTACCGATGTTCCAACGGGGTCGGGTTTTTGGAGTGTTGAACCAAGTTTAACAATGATATACCCGACAGACCCTGCGGTTCTTTTTGTGAATCTTGGTTATATCTACAACTTTGAAGATACGGTTGATTTTGGTGACAGCGAGGCAGACATTGCACTAGGTGATACGATCTCTTTAGGAGCTGGAATGGGCTTTGCTGTTAATCCTAATTTCTCTTTTTCTCTTGGTCTTGCTCACAAAACTATCCTTAAAAGTGAAGTCAATGGGTCCAGTGCTGATAGTGCTCAACTGTTGCAATTGGATACGGTAAGCTTTGGTGCCAACTTGGCCATTAATCCGAAATTATCGGTAAACGTGAGTGCAGCGGCAGGATTGACAGAAGATACGCCTGATTTTCAATTAACAATCAGGGTACCTTATAGTTTCTAGAGTAGAAGTATTAGCCGTCATCCGGAAATCAATGCAAGTAATGTTGACCGCGGCATTTATGGCAGACTTAACATGATCGCATCGTCTAATTTCATTCTTAACTGTGAACTCCTTAATATTATTGTTCCAGGAGCATTTATATCAACGACAGTTGATATTCCAAGTACACTATTGTTTACGGTATTTTGGATAATATTGCTGATGGTGGCGGAACTGCTCGTCACTGGTTTCTCAGTATGAGTAGTGTTTGCTAAATATTGTTTAGTAATTTTATGTTGCTCGTCCTTAAGCGAAGAAATACCCTCAAATTGATTTCCCGAACCATTTTGAACAACATTAGTTATGCCCGTTTCACTCGCTGGTTTTTGAGTATCTAACTCAACTTGCCCATTTTTAATCAAAAGGTTAGCAATGTGCGAATTGAAAAAAGTTCTACCATTTAAAGATGTAGTGATACTAATACCGATGTTTATGAACCGATTAGACGGAAAGCTAAAGCCCCCTCTATACTGACTTAATTCGGTGTTAGATAGCGGCACTCCTACATCTTTGATGGACATTGCAGATGTTGGCAAGGTGCATAGCAACAGCGAAATGCCAAAGATTCTTAAACCTTGTTTTTTCATAACGCGTTCCTTTTAGTTTTCACCCGATTCTCGGAGTGTCGTGCTAAAAATACCGAGTGAGTCACGAGTTACCGCAGAATTAACAGGTGATGGTGTATAAATTGCAAAGCTGTCATCAAATATAAATGACGCTTTCCCTTTTTCAGCATGGTTCTTTATGAGAAGAATTATCCCTTGATAATAGCGATTAAAATCTTCTACGCGCATCTTTACCGTTCCTCTAGATGGGTCACCAATAATGACATGTTTTGAATTTATGCCCTTAACCAACACAAAGTGCATATAGCCATCAAAATTAACTAAGGTAATCCCGGGAACGCCAACCTTCTTTATTTTGGTGGTACTCAACTGAAATCCATCAGCATCAAAACCAATACCTTCTAAGTACAGTTTCATGTCTAAAAGCGAGAATCCTTCTTGCTTGATACGCTCTTGATCACCTTTATCAAACATGACCGTAAATATAGTTTCCTCGTTTGAAGGCGTTTGATAGTGATAAGAGAGCAATGAAGCTAGGGCGGCGGAACCGCAGCTAAAATCATACTTTTGGCGAAGTACATCGCCAAACAATTGTTCTTGATAACTTTTTACAGCAACATTATAAACACCTCTGCTTGGGAGGTAATCTAATGCAAGGGTTGAGGTGCTTAAAAGCACCGCAACCCAAGTTAATAAGAAACATTTCATATTCATCAATGCAACGTTAAGTTCACGACAGTTGAGTTTTGAATAACAACATTGTTACCTGTATTTTGAATGACATTCGAAATACCAGAACTGTTGCTTAGCGAACCATTGGTAATAACATTATTACCGGAGTAGGTTCCCAATGCATTGTTGCCAACACTAGAGCCATCGAGTTCAGATGTCGCTGAAACATAATCAATATCGACCAGATATTGACCACCTCGAGAGGTTTCCAATTCTTCTTCAGAGATGACCGCGTCATCAGGAAGCAATAATTGGTCTGCAAAAGACGGTGCCGAAAGCATAGTGCCTATTAGCAATAGCGCTGTACGCATGACTTTCTCCAAATCTCTTATGGCATAATTGTCGCGTTGGTAGATACCGATTGTTGAATTGAAGATGCATTACCGGCATTTTGAGCTGCGGTTGTAATACCCGCTGCAGCATTAAATGAACCATTAATGTTATTTTGTTGGCTCACTGACATTGCGTTTCTATCTCTGTCACGTCCACCAACTTCGAGACCAAATAAAGCAAAGTCTGCGTCAGTATCATTCAAGCCGTAAGAAACGGTAGCTCCAGATACGCTAGAATCCATCTCGGAGTAGTTCACGACAGTAGTAGAATCGATATTGATAGTGCTAGTGGCGGTATTCGTCATAGAGTCATTATCCCAAGATTGAGATTGGAGTGTGTTATGACTTAATACATCATTATAGCTGTCGTCTGTATTGCCAGAATCTTCCACATTACCAGAATCGTCCACATTACCTACATCATCGACGTTTCCGAAATCTTCGGCATTATAGTCATTATTGCTGTCGTATTGGTCATTGTCAGAGTTACCAACATTTTGAAGATCATTATCACTGAGAAGTTCAGTGTTATTGTCACTTAATAGACTGATATCATCATTGTCGATACCAATATCATCAGCCGTAATATCGTCTATAGCGTAAACCGATCCAGAAGTGAATGTAAAAGCGAGAATAGACATAGCTAGAGTTGTTTTGTTAAATTTCATGATTGTGCTCCATATTTTATTGAGTTACTTCTTTGTATTGTTAACTTATAAAAGTATATTGCTATTTATTGTTGCATACCTATCTGAGGTAGGTAATGTTGAGTATAGGGAAAATGCAAAAAATAAAAGTCTCACTGGTGAGACTTTTATTTTCAGAGCGTTTTTTTATTAAATGGATGAAATCATTTCTATTTCAACTATATGAAAAGTATTAATAATTTTGTAGTTTAATTATAAAGGTATTAGAAGGTTGTGTTTATTGGTTGTTCGAAGTGCTGTTTTTTGGGTACTTGTTTTTTGTAATATAAACCTTTTTATTAGTAGTGTGATCTTGTAGTTGTATTTTACATTTTACCATATTCTCAGGTAAAGTGTAAGTCATTGTAATCAAATGATTAATTAAATTAATAACTTTTTTAAGGAACCTGTATTAGCGGGTTTAAATACGATTAACTAGTTGTATATGTTGTTTTTTTTCGTTGTTTATTAGCGTGAGTTGTTTTATGTGGGCGTTATATTATGATGTTAATTCAATTGTTTGTGAAATGAATGTAACAAGTCTTGATATGAGGATTGGTATGTTTCTAACAATGAAATTATATATTAATTATCATGTGACTTTGGATGTTAAGGTCAGCTTGGATTATACTTGGTATAAAATTTAATCCAAAAATTAAGTGTAAATTTATGTGTGAGTATTATATGGATAGATGGTGAGGGCGATGTTATGCGTTATAAATTGGTTGTCGTTGGGGATGAAATATTTAAAATAAGTTTAATAAAAAAAGAACTATCAGAGATGCCAGGTTTAGACGTCGAGCATATGACACTTAAAGAACTTAAATTGCATAAAGTTCAAGAAGATATTAATTTAGTCATGCTTGATTTTTCAGTACTTGAGGATGGGCTTTGTAATGGTTTTTTTGTAGATGGATTGGGTTACGATATACTTATATTCAGCGCTCCCAAGGGGAGTGTAGAAGAAAAAATAATGAAGTGGAAGAGCGTAAAAGGAGTGCTTCCGTATACTGCTCCTATAGAGCACCTTAGAAAAAGTGTTCACCACATTTTGAGTGGCGGTATGTGGATGCCTCGTAATTGTTTAGAAAAAATGGTGAGGTACTATAGGCACCCTAGTGTGTTTGCTAATACCTTGCAGCTAGACTTTACAAAACGAGAGAGGCAAATCCTATCCCATATTGCAAATGGCCAATCAAATCAGCAAATTGCTAATGATTTATTTTTAGCAGAAAGTACGGTTAAAACGCATATTTATAAACTATACAAGAAAATGAACGTACATTGCCGTCATGATGCGTTAGAGCAACTTAAAGGGAATGACTGGGCCAGTTTATAAATGAGAATGTCGTTGTTATAAATTAAAAAAGCCGCCGAGTGGGCCGCTTTTCATATGGGTATGGTGTAATGTCAGAAGAATAGTTTTGACGAATTATTTAGCGCTCAAAATCGTTGTCGTCAGTTTCAACATCACTCTCTGCAATAATCTCTAGATCTGCGTCTAATGGTTCTGGTGAGATAATAATGCCGGTATTGTCAGCATAAAGATAATCTTCAGGTAAAAAGGTTACACCCCCAAAGTTGACAGGAACGTCTATCTCACCAATTTGCTGGCTTGCTGCGCCAACAGGGATTGATGCGAGAGCTTGAATGCCAATGCTCATATCTTCTAACTCATCGATTTCTCTAACACAGCCATAAACAACAATGCCTTCCCAGTCATTATCTTCTGCTAATGTAGCAATTTCCGCGTCAATAAGAGCCCTACGTAATGAACCACCACCATCGATTAATAGAATACGACCAGCGCCATCTTCTTCTAATATGGAACGTATAATACCGTTATCTTCAAAGCATTTTACGGTAGTAAGTTGACCTGCAAATGAGGCACTTCCACCAAAGTTACTGAACATTGGTTCTACTACATCGACTTGGTCTGAGTAAATATCACAAAGTGCAGAGGTGTTGTATTCCATATGCGTTGTCTTCTATTCGCTACTGAAAGGTTTTTAATTATATCGACTCATTGAGTCAATGCAATGACAAGGCTCAATTATCTAACTATTGTTTGAGCTACAACTACCAATGAAAACAAAATGTTAGTAATTGAAGCGCATTTGACGATGATGGGCATCATTGGCGCAATGGCGACGGGAGAGCTTGATTGGAGTACTTCTTTACCATGTTTTGCCAACGTAATAGCAGATAAAAAGAAAGGAACAATTATCCAAATAGTCGTACTGTGGCTAAATAGGTAGTAAACATAAGAGACAAAGGCTAATCCAATCAATACGATGTGATAATACTTCGCTGGTTGTTCTCCCAGTCTTACTGCGATAGTTTTTTTGCCACATGCACGATCATTATCGATATCACGCATGTTATTAATATTAAGTACAGCGACAGCTAATAATCCACATCCTATCGCAGGGATGAAAATATCAAAATCAATAAATCCAGTGTGAAGAAAATAGGTTCCACCAACACCGAGTAATCCAAAAAATACAAATACAGATAAGTCGCCAAGCCCAACGTAACCATAAGGTCTATTACCGACGGTATAAGCGACGGAACTTAATATAGCGAGTAGGCCCAAGCCTAAAAATGCGAGGATATTGGTAAAACTTTCTAGGGAATAGAAAATCAGTGCCAAACCGGAAAGAATCGTTAAGAAAATATTTAGGAGAATAGCATGCTTCATCTCTGCCTGAGTGACGACACCCGACTGCATTGCACGTGTTGGGCCTAAGCGGTCATCGTTATCAGTACCTTGTTGGGTATCGCCATAATCGTTGGCTAGATTAGACAATATTTGTAGAAGAATCGCGGTAAGTAGAGCGAGGGCCATAACAGCAAAAGAAAAATTACCATTGGAATAGGCCAAACTGCTGCCCGTCGTTATAGTGACGAGTGCGAGTGGTAGCGTTTTTGGCCTTGCTGCGTCTAACCAGATTACAAGTGACTGCTTCATTTAGATTGTTTACCTTACATTATTGAGAGCAGTATACCAATTGCACAAATAATAAAAAGCCCATCTAAAGAGGTAGACGGGCTTGATCAAGATTTATTAATTAAAGAATAAATCGACTGAGATCTTCATCTTCAATAAATTCAGCCAAACGTTCGTGTACATAGGCTGAGTTTATTACCATCTTAGAACCGGGTTTTTCTGTTGCGTCAAAGGATATTTCATCCATCAATCTCTCCATGACAGTGTGCAGTCGACGGGCGCCGATATTTTCAGTGGTTTCATTTACGCGCCACGCAGCTTCGGCTATCTGATGGATACCATCTTCAGAGAACTCGATGTCAACATCTTCTGTCTTTAATAAGGCGATATACTGTTCAGTTAGGGAAGCTTTTGGTTCTGTAAGTATGCGTTCAAAGTCATGACTAGAAAGCGCTTCTAGTTCTACTCGAATAGGTAAACGGCCTTGAAGTTCAGGGATTAAATCTGAAGGCTTCGATACTTGGAATGCACCAGAGGTAATAAACAGAATATGATCTGTTTTTACCATGCCGTGTTTGGTTGACACTGTGCTGCCTTCAATCAGAGGCAATAAATCACGCTGCACACCTTCACGGGACACATCAGGGCCTGAGCTTTCACCTCGTCTACAGATTTTATCAATTTCATCTATGAACACGATCCCGTTATTTTCAGCATTGTAGATAGCTTGTTCTTTGAGCTCTTCAGGGTTGACGAGTTTGGCGGCTTCTTCTTCAATTAGCGCTTTAAAGGCGTCCTTGATTTTCATCTTACGGCTCTTTTGTGTGTTGCCCGCCAGATTTTGGAACATACCTTGAAGCTGATTGGTCATTTCTTCCATTCCAGGAGGCGCCATTATCTCTACACCCATTTGCGGAGCCGCAACGTCAATATCTATCTCTTTGTCGTCTAGTTTGCCTTCACGCAATTTTTTACGGAAAATCTGACGTGTGTTCGACGAGGTATCTTCTTGTTTCTCATTCTCGCCCCATGCATCGCGTGCTGGTGGGAGTAATGCGTCTAGAATACGTTCTTCAGCTTGTTCTTCAGCTCTATATTTTACTTTTTCAGTCGCTTGTTGGTGGGTCATTTTAATCGAAACATCGGTAAGGTCTCGAATAATGGTTTCTACCTCTTTACCAACGTAACCGACTTCCGTGAACTTAGTAGCTTCGACCTTAATGAAAGGCGCATTCGCAAGTTTGGCTAAGCGGCGTGCTATTTCAGTTTTACCAACACCAGTGGGGCCAATCATCAGAATATTTTTTGGCGTCACTTCTACGCGTAGGCTTTCATCAAGTTGCATTCGACGCCAACGATTACGCAGTGCTATTGCCACAGCACGTTTTGCTTTTTCTTGACCAATAATGTGGCGGTTTAATTCGTGAACAATTTCACGGGGTGTCATTTCCGACATGTATTTATTCCTCAATTCTGAGCAGAGAATTATAATTCTTCGATTGTGTGGTGATGGTTAGTAAATACGCAAATATCACCCGCTATGTTTAGTGATTTCTCTGCTATTTCACGTGCATCCAGTTCGGTATTTTCTAAGAGTGCGATAGCCGCAGCTTGAGCAAAGTTGCCGCCAGATCCAATAGCAATTAAGTCGTTCTCTGGTTGAACCACATCACCATTGCCCGTGATGATGAGTGACGCTGTCTCGTCTGCGACAGCTAGAATCGCTTCTAGTTTACGAAGTGCACGATCACTGCGCCAGTCTTTGGCGAGTTCAACGGCGGCTTTTGTGAGGTGACCTTGATGCATTTGTAGCTTGCTTTCGAAACGTTCAAATAAAGTAAACGCGTCAGCAGTGCCGCCTGCAAACCCTGCAATCACTTTGTCGTTATACAAACGACGAACTTTTTTAGCATTCCCTTTCATTACGGTATTGCCTAGGGATACTTGTCCATCACCAGCAATAACAACTTTATTATTACGACGTACAGATACAATGGTAGTCACGAGAATAGCCTCTTTTCATTTCACTAGTGAGATAGCGAATATATGAGGATAATCTAGAAGGATTTCAAGGACGAAAAAAGCGAGATAGTTAACTATCTCGCTTTTGGGGGAATAATATTCTGTTTTTGCGTCGCTTATTGCGTTTCTTTCCAAATAGCACAGGGTTCAATCTTGGCCCTTTGTAATGCGTGCTTGTCTTTTTCTGCGTTTCGTTTGAGCTTATATGGTCCTAAAACCACCTTATACCAACTGCTGCCTTCTTTCTTGCGAATTTTGCTGCTGATGCCTTGAAAGGCAATATTAACTTTGCGTTCTTCTGCCTGGCTCAGCGACTTAAAGGCACCGCATTGCATAATATATGGAACGGTTGATACGACCTGTTTTTTTGCCTCTACTTCAATCTCTTTGTTCGGCAGAGATTTCACGTAATCCCATTCTTCTTTGGGCAATTCCGGCAAGCTGGTTTTCTTTTTGGTTGTTGTCTTAGGTTTGGACGTTTGTTTCACTTCAGGTGGAATAGGGGGCTCAGGATCATTACTCAAGATATATAGGCCATAACCAAACCCTCCTAATAAAAGGACGGCAAGTAAACCCGCTTTCCACGGCTTTCTTGTAGGCGTCTTTTTGCTTCTCGTGCTTTTACGAGTGCCTTGACCCCGTTTTACGTAATCTCTATTTGCCATAACATGTCAGCCAAATTTAGGTATCAATATGGTAATCCAAAATGTATCTGGAAGACAATTGTAGTTTAAAAAGCGGCGCCATAAAGCACCGCTTGAGAGTGAACTAGAGATCTCTATTTCAGATTGAATCACTAGGCTCTAGGGGGAGCTGCGCTATTTCTGATAACAAGTTTTGTCTCAAGTAATCTTGAACCAGCTCTTACGTCTCTACCTTTAAGTAGTTCTAGCATCATTAACATTGCTTGGCGTCCAATCTCATAACGAGGTTGAGAAACTGTGGTTAATGGAGGATCACAATATTGAGAGAATTGAATATCATCAAAACCAACCACTGACAGATCTTGAGGCACACGCAAACCCAGTTTTTTCGCTTCCTGTATTGCACCAATCGCCATGGTATCGTTGTGGCAAAATATGGCTGTTGGCGCGTCTGGTAATGAAAGTAGTTTTCTAAGTGCTTTAGCGCCACCTTCAAAGGTGAAATTACTTTGAGTGGTGTAAGTTGAATTGAGTGCTATTCCGGCTCTGCGTAAAGCTTGCTGATAACCTTGATGTCGGAATTTACATAACGCTGCCTTTTCTGGACCAGAAATTTGCGCAATTTTTTTGTGACCCATTTGAGTTAGATAATTAACCGCTTCAAATGCGGATGTTAAGTTATCAATATGCACGGTTGGTAGTTCTAATTCCGGAGCGTATTCACAAGCCATTACCAGAGGAGGGAGGTTTTTTTGTTCAGGTTTACTGACATCGAATGGTAAATCGGTGCCAAGCAGTAACATACCGTCAGCTTGTTTAGTAAAAACCAGATTAACGAAAGAACTTTCTCTTTTTTGCTGTTTGCCGCTATCACCAAGTAGAACTAGATAACCATGTTCCATCGCTGCGTCTTCAATGCCACGAATGATCTCTGTAAAATATGGATCACAAATATCTGGAACAATGGTGATAATTGTTTTGGATTCATTCCTACGGAGATTTCGAGCTAAAGAGTTTGGGGAATATCCAGCTTCTAGTACAGCGTCTTCTACACGTTTTCTAGTTGACGCAGAAACTTTTTCTGGGTTCATTAAAGCGCGAGAGACCGTAGCGGTTGAAACACCCGCAAGCTGGGCAACATCCTTCATTGTCGCCATAAATAATTAACCTCTGATATCCTAACGATGATAACTGTTATGTAACTATATGTTTATGCTCTAAGTGTATTGCTTTAGAGAAATGTAATTTACGGGTAGAGTAACAAATTTTGCATAAGTTGTGTGAGCTTTGTCGCATTGGCGAATATAAATAGCGCGATGCATTCGCTTGATGAATCATCAGCTTAAGTCTTGGGGTTCTATATCTATAGACCAGCGAACTTTCTTGGCTAAAGGTAACAATTGTATGGCCGCCTTTGCACTATGTAAAAGTTTTTGCATCGTGCTTCTGTGTGGCGTTTGCAGTAGGAGTTGCCATCGCGCTTTCCCTGCCCGTTTTGCTAGAGGTGCAGGTGTGGGTCCCATGATCATAGAATAGTTGTCAAATAATGGATTGGACTCAAGTGTGTGTCTGACCTGTCTCAAAAAGTTTTCTACCAAATCACTGTTATTTGCTTCCGCTCTAAATAACGTTAGATAGGTGAAAGGAGGGAGCATCGCCCGCTTCCTTTCTAGCAACGCAGTTTGTGCGAAGTGGTGGTAATCTTTGTAGAGAAGTGCTTGTAATAAAGGGTGATCTGGGTGATGTGTTTGCAATAAAACCTCACCCGGTTTGCTTGCTCTACCCGCTCTACCTGCAACCTGAATAAAGAGTTGAGCTAAACGCTCTGAGGCTCGAAAATCGCTGCTGAATAAAGAACCATCCACATCAAGTAAACCGACTAAAGTAACATCAGGGAAGTGGTGGCCCTTTGCGAGCATCTGAGTGCCAATAAGTATTTGAACTTCATTGTTCCGAATGCTCTCTAACGCTGCTTCCAATGAGCCTTTTCGTCTTGTGCTATCGCGATCGATCCGCAATGTTTTAAATTCAGGGAATAGTGATTCGAGTTGCTGCTCCAATTGCTCTGTGCCTACGCCTACCGTGACGAGTTGCGTCGAACCACAGCCCTGGCATTGATTGACTACTGGTCGTTGAGAGCCGCAATGATGGCATCGCATTTCATTTTTATTTTGATGGTAGGTGTAGTATGCATCGCACCTTTTACAGTCCGCTATCCATCCGCACTCATGACACATCAATGCAGGAGAGAACCCTCTACGGTTTAGAAATAGCATGACTTGATTGCCCGACTCCAAGTGCTTTCTCATTTCAGCAATTAAAGGCGCCGATAATCCGCCCTCTAAATAGAGGCCTTTTATATCCAAAACCTTATGTGTGGCTGGTAGGGCATTACCTGCTCGTTTACTTAATATAAGATGATGATATTTGCCTGATATGGCATTTTGCAAGGTTTCAAAGCAAGGCGTGGCCGAACCTAAAACAATAGGAATATTTTCTTTATGAGCTCGCATTATGGCCACATCGCGAGCGTGATACCTCAGGCTATCTTGTTGCTTATAAGACGTGTCGTGCTCTTCATCGACAATAATAATACCGAGATCTTTAAATGGAGTTAGTAATGCGGAGCGAGTACCGATAACAATGCCGGCTTGTTGTTCTCTTGCTGATAACCAAGCATTGAGCCTTTCAGTGTCATTCAATCCAGAATGAATAACGGCAACGGGAACATTGAACCTTCTTTTGAATCGATTGATGGTCTGTGGTGTGAGTCCTATCTCGGGGACAAGAACTAGGGCCTGCTTGCCAGCGTCTAAAATAGGTTTAATCAGATTCAGATAAACCTCTGTTTTTCCGGATCCTGTTACGCCTTCTAATAGATAACAACCAAAGTTGCTATTGCTGTTTACTGTGGCGATAGCAATTGCTTGTTCTTCGTTTAATTTTGGTTTTTCATCTGCATTTTCTAGTTCCTCAGGCCAACAAGCCGTCTTGGGTTTTGTTTCTGTAGAAACAATCCAACCTTTTTCATCCAAGGTTTTTAATACTGAACTGGATATCGCTTCATCAATCATTTGTTGATGTGTTATCGAACCATTTTCAAGTAAGTGCATTACCTTAGCTTGTTTCACGGCACGACCAAGGCCACTCATTAATTGATTTTTGCCAGTTTCAGTGATCTGCCATTCTATAAGCGAGGCAAACTCAGCAGCTTTGCCCTTTCTTAGAGCCGTTGGTAGCGCATTACTAAGAGTTTCGCCCAAAGGGTATTGGTAGAACTGACTGCACCAATTAAGAAGTGTGTAAAGCTTATCTGGCCAAATAGGCTCGACATCTAATACCTGCTTGATGCTTTTTAGCTGATTTATTGGGAAGTCGGATTGATGAACCATTGCAGTAACTATTCCAACAAGTGTTTGTCTACCAAATGAAACGGATACACGACCACCGATAACCGGAAATTGATGAGCTTGAATGAGATAATCAAACCTCTTGTCTAGCGGCACTGGTAGGGCTATTTGAGCAATGGTTGGACGCATTATTGATGAGTAGTCAGCTTAATGAAACGAGGGAGATAGTGTAGTTGATGCGCAATGTAATTACGAGAGGGAGGTGGTAGACATAAAATGTGCGCAGAGCGAGTCATTTAGGCGCGAAAAGAAGAATTTGTTGAAAAAAGATTCAAATGAGTTGATTCCAATGGCGTGTTTCATTAGTATACTGCGCCTTGACGGTATATCAATTTATGCCAATTTGTGTAAATACGTGTGGTGTTCGGCTTAGAATCGAATGGCGACACGGCCTATAATGAGGTTTTCCCATGAAAACAGGTATCCACCCAGAATACAAAGCAGTTAGCGCAACTTGTTCTTGCGGTAATTCTTTTGAGTTTAACTCAACTCTTGCAAAAGAATCTATCCACTTAGACGTATGTGACAAATGTCACCCGTTCTACACTGGTAAGCAACGTAACGTTGATACCGGCGGACGTGTAGATCGCTTCAACAAACGTTTCGGTGCACTATCTAGCAAGTAATTGCTATGCTGTAATTCCGAATAAAAAAGGACGCTTATGCGTCCTTTTTTTGATCTCACAGTAAAAATAAACTTTATGACTTAAACCTTTTTCTATGTAGGAAGTTCTGTCGCGATCATTTACTATCTATCTGAATACTAAAAACCTCCCCTGCCAATTACAACTGGAAATAAATCTGATGTCCGAAGACAACCAACAAGATGACTTTCGTCAACAAGCACTTAATTATCACGCTTACCCGACTCCAGGTAAGACGGCGATAGCACTCACTAAACCTGCCGATTCTGCCGAAGATCTAGCGCTGGCATATAGCCCCGGCGTTGCCGAGCCAGTACGCGAGATAGCACAGAATGTTGATAACGTGTACAAGTACACGGCGAAGGGCAATACGGTAGCTGTCATATCTAATGGTACTGCTATTTTAGGTTTAGGTAACTTAGGTCCAATGGCGTCAAAGCCAGTGATGGAAGGTAAGGCACTGCTTTTTAAGCGGTTTGCTAATTTAGATGCCATCGATATTGAAGTAAAACATCGGACTACCGAAGAGTTTGTAAATACAGTCGCAGCCATTGCGGATACCTTTGGTGGTATCAATTTAGAAGATATTAAAGCCCCTGACTGCTTTGAGATTGAACGTCAACTTATCGAGCGTTGTGATGTACCTGTATTCCATGATGATCAACATGGCACTGCGATTGTTACAGCAGCAGGCATGCTTAATGCCATAGAGCTTCAAGGTAAAACGCTTGAGGAATCAACCATCGTCTGTCTTGGTGCAGGTGCTGCCGCTACAGCATGTATGGAACTTTTAATTAAGTGTGGTGCTCAGCGTGAGAAAATCTACATGTTGGATCGCAAGGGAGTTATCCATACTCGTCGCGAAGATCTAAATGAATATAAAAAAATGTTTGCCAACAATACAGACAAACGTACGTTGGAGGATGTTATTGAAGGTGCTGATCTGTTCTTAGGTGTATCAGGGCCAGATCTGTTACCAGCTGCAGCATTGAAATTGATGGCTGATAAACCCGTTGTATTTGCTTGCTCAAACCCAGATCCTGAAATTAAACCCGAGATTGCACACCAAGTCAGAGATGACTTAATTATGGGGACGGGTCGTTCAGACTACCCAAATCAGGTAAACAATGTTATTTGTTTTCCATTTATTTTCCGTGGCGCGTTAGATGTGCGTGCAAGTGAAATAAACATAGAGATGAAATTGGCCGCAGTTGAGGCGATTCGTCAATTGACTAAAGAGCTTGTACCGGAAGGTGTATTGAAGGCTGCTGGGGTAAGTAAACTAGAGTTCAGTAAAGAGTATATTATACCAAAGCCAATGGACCCACGCTTGCTTCCACGTGTTGCCAGAGCCGTCGCGGTAGCCGCAGTAGAGTCTGGTGTTGCGAGAATTGAACTACCAGAGAACTACATGTGCTAACAGCGATTCAAAATAGAACACATTGATCGTTTTTAACCCATAAACCCGTCATTCCTGTGATATCAGGAATGACGGGTTTATGGGTATTAAGTAAATAGAAAAATAATCCCGCTTGTGTAAATAATTCAATTGGTTGAAGTATCTCCCCCAACCGATTAATTATTCTTCGTCAAACGCTTCAAATTCAATTCCCATTTCTGTCATTAATTTTTTAACTTCAGTTGGAATATCATCAGGGCGATCTTTTCTCAAATCTTCATCTGTTGGTAATGGTTGACCTGTATAAGCGTGCAAGAATGCTTCGCAAAGCAGTTCGCTATTCGTTGCGTGTCGTAGGTTATTAATCTGACGACGAGTTCGTTCATCAGTCAAAATTTTCAAAACTTTCAGAGGGATGGAAACGGTGATCTTCTTAACTTGCTCACTCTTTTTTCCATGTTCTGCGTATGGACTTATGTATTCGCCATTCCAATCAGCCATTGCTCACCTTTGTCAAAATAGTCATAAAACAATTATGGGATAGAATTCTAGCGGGATTTACTGCCATAAGCAAAGACATATAGACGTCTAGAGCTATTGACGTCTTAAAAAACTAACAGTAAAGTGTCTTGTTATTAATTCTAACGTTCGAGATTCAGTTATAGTTAGCGGATAAAGAAAAATGAAAACTGAATTGATCGCAAAGGAAAGCCAGCACATGAAACAAAAGAAACCCGCCACTATCGCCGTTCGAACGGGCATTGAATCTGACTCTCAGTTTCATGCCGTTGTGCCTCCAATTTACTTGTCGACCAATTATAGCTTTCCAAGTTTTGGTGATGTGCCTAAATATGATTATACCCGTTCAGGAAATCCAAATCGGGGCATGTTAGAGCAAACCCTTTCCGATCTAGAGTCGGGAAAGGGTGCGGTAGTCACTAATTGCGGAACGTCAGCGCTAAACCTTTGGGTTTCTACTTTTATTGGGCCTAATGACCTTATTATTGCACCGAATGATTGTTATGGCGGTACCTACCGACTTTTTAATACTCGGGCTCAAAAAGGGGACTTTAACGTTTTATTTATTGATCAGTCTGATCTAAGCGCACTGGATGAAGCATTAGCCAAAAAACCGAAGTTGGTGCTACTAGAAACACCATCTAATCCATTGGTTAGAGTGGTTGATATTCAAGAAACGTGCGAGAAAGCGCACACTGTTGGCGCGCTGGTCGCGGTTGATAATACCTTCATGACACCTATATACCAAAAGCCTATAGATCTGGGTGCGGATTTTGTGATTCACTCTACAACCAAATATATTAATGGTCATTCGGACGTGATTGGTGGGGTTATCGTTACCAAGACAGAAGAGCATGCCGAAGAGCTTGCTTGGTGGGGAAATTGTATTGGGGCGACGGGAACGCCGTTTGATAGTTACATGACGTTACGCGGCATAAGAACCTTAGGCGCTCGAATGAGAATTCATGAAGAGAGTTCTCGTGAGATCTTAGCGTTTCTCTCAAAACAGGATCTTGTTGGCACTATATATCACCCAAGTCTACCAGATCACCCAGGCCACGAAATTGCGAAAAAGCAGCAATCCGGTTTTGGTTCTATGTTGAGTTTTGATTTTAATGGCCCGATGGATAAGCTTGAAGCGTTTGTTGGCGCTTTATCGCTCTTTTCATTAGCCGAGTCCCTTGGTGGCGTAGAAAGCTTAATCTGTCATCCTGCCTCAATGACACATCGAGCAATGGGTGAAGAGGCCTTAAAAGAGGCAGGGATAGCACAAACACTGTTAAGGCTATCGGTTGGGCTAGAAGATAGTGAAGACCTCATCGAAGATCTTGATAATGCATTTAAAAAAGTTCAGGAGACAGCTTAAATGACCGCTACACGTCAACTTCATAAATTTGGTGGAAGCAGCTTAGCCAATCCAGAGTGTTATAAACGAGTAAGAAATATTCTTGCCGAGTACTCTCAAAGTGAAGATTTAATTGTTGTTTCTGCGGCTGGAGACACGACCAATCAACTCATCAATTGGCTGAGTGCTTTAAAGAAAGATGGACGAACGGCACATGAGATACTGACGGAATTGCGTCGATTTCAGTCAGATTTGATACAACAGTTAATTGATGAACCCAATAAAATGTTGGACCATCTTCATACCGAGTTTACTGCCCTAGGTGATTTACAAAGCCCATTAACAATAGAGCAAGAAGCTCAGGTTCTTGGGCTTGGGGAAGTGTGGTCTTCAAGGTTGCTTTCACAGCTCTTGTGTCAAGCAAAAATGGCGGCAGTCGCTATCGATTCACGTGACTTTTTGAGAGCGGATATCGGCACGCAACCAGAGGTTGATCGTTCGAGCTCATGGCCATTATTGAAAGACGTATTGGCACAGCATTCTCAACACCGATTAGTAATTACCGGTTTTATGGCCAAGAATCGTCAAGGGGATACGGTTTTGCTTGGCCGAAATGGTTCTGATTACTCTGCGACGGTTATTGGTGCATTAGCGGAAGCTCATCGAGTGACTATTTGGAGCGATGTCTGTGGTGTCTATAGTGCCGATCCTCGAAAGGTTAATGATGCCTGTTTATTGCCTCTTCTACGCTTAGATGAGGCCAGTGAGTTAGCTAGGTTGGCAGCACCTGTGCTACATAGCAGAACACTGCAACCCGTGGCTCAAAGTGCGATGGATTTAGAGCTTCGATGTAGCTACCAACCAGAAGCCGGCTCAACCAGAATCGAAAGGGTGTTGGCTTCGGGTCGAGGGGCGAAGATAGTGACCTCCCTTGATGAAGTTTTGCTTATTGAGCTGATATTTAGCCACGCACATGAATTTGAAAGAGCCAAAGAAGAAGTGCTACAAAGACTCCAACGCGCTCAGTTACAACCGTTGGCTTATGAAGTTCAAGCGGATCAAGGCGAGCTGCTTCTTGCCTACACAGCAGAAGTCGCATCCGGTGCCCTTAGTTATCTACATGACTCGGCAACGGAGGCAGATATTCGGCTTAAAGAAGGCTATTCAATGGTCGCCGCTGTTGGTGCTGGTGTAACGAAAAACCCAATTCATAGTCATGGCTTTTATCAGCAGCTAAAAAATGCACCAGTCGAATTTATGTGTGAAGCGGAATCAGGTTTGAGCCTAGCGGCCGTTTTACGTACGTCTAATACCTCTGTTTTAGTTCAGGGAATTCACACTCAACTCTTTCAAGCACAAAAGCGAATTGGTTTGGTTTTATGTGGTAAAGGCAATATCGGTTCTAGTTGGCTCGAACTATTCGCTAAACAGAAAGGCGAAATAGAAAAACGTCGAGGTATGAGTTTTGAATTAATAGGTGTCGTGGGTAGCCAGACGTATTGGATGAATATGGCCGGTATTGAGGCCTCGAGTGTACTTAGTCGTTATGAAGATGAAGCAATAGAAAGTGATGGTAATGAATGGCTAGAGCAACTCAGTCACCAACAAGAGTATGATGAGGTAATCGTACTCGACGTGACGGCGAGTGAGGCGGTATCAATGAAATACCCCACTATTGCTGAAAAAGGCTTACACCTAATTTCTGCCAATAAAGTTGCGGGTTCTGCTTCAAGTGAGTTTTACCATAAAGTACAGGATGCATTTGCAAAAACAGGGCGTCATTGGCTATATAATGCAACTGTGGGTGCAGGGTTACCGATCAATCATACGGTTCGTGATTTGCGCGAAAGTGGCGATGAAATCACAGCATTCTCTGGAATATTTTCAGGTACTCTATCGTGGCTTTTCCAACAATTTGATGGGTCTATTCCATTTAGCGAGTTGGTTGAATTGGCTTGGCAACAAGGGTTAACGGAACCTGATCCTCGTTGCGATTTAGACGGGTCAGATGTAATGCGGAAACTTATTATTTTGGCGCGTGAGTCAGGGTTGACGATTGAACCAGAGAGCGTAAAAGTGGCGTCTCTTGTTCCGGACGAGTTGAAAGATCTGTCCATCGATCAGTTTTTCGACCAAGGTCAGTTGCTAAGTGAACAGCTAGCTGAACGTCTAGAAAAAGCACAGCGTGAAGATAGAGTACTGCGTTATGTGGCTCGTTTACAGAAAGGTGGTAAAGCAACCGTAGGCATTGAGGCGCTAAATAAAGAGCATGCTTTGGCTAACTTGCTTCCCTGTGACAATATCTTTGCGATAGAAAGTGCTTGGTATAAGGACAACCCGTTGGTGATTAGAGGACCAGGTGCGGGCAGAGAAGTGACCGCCGGGGCGATCCAATCGGATATTAATCGATTATCAAACCTGTTTTAAATATAAACGCTAGCTACTGCCTTTAAAGGGGCAGTGGCGGTTTTACTTGTCATTATCATGGGGATATCGATCTATCTCCAGAGCCGAATTCATGTTAACCAACCTTAGTCCGTCCTACATTCCCCTTGAATATCTCTCACCAATATCATGAAAAATTTTCATGAACATCATGTTGACATTAATCCCATTTCATTACATTCTACAGACATATAGACGTCTAAACGTCAAAACAGAAATACAAATTCGATCAGCCCGAATGAGAGAGAACTATGAGTTATTCACACGCTAGTCATCTAGATGCCTTAAATCAGAATATCGCGGAGCTTGGTGATATTAATGTTTCTTTTGAATTTTTTCCGCCAAGTAGCGAAAAAATGGAAGAAACGTTGTGGAACTCTGTGCACCGTTTGAAAACACTTCAACCTAAATTTGTGTCGGTTACCTACGGGGCAAACTCTGGTGAACGTGACCGTACCCATTCTATTATCAAAGAAATTAAAGATCAGACAGGCTTGGTGGCTGCGCCACATTTAACCTGTATTGACGCAAGCCGTGATGAGCTTATAGATATTGCGGATGACTATTGGGCAAATGGTATACGCAATATCGTCGCACTACGCGGTGATATTCCGGCTGGTGGTGGTGTACCAAATATGTATGCATCGGACTTGGTTACTTTGCTCAAGTCGCGACATGATTTTGATATCTCAGTGGCGGCGTTTCCCGAGGTTCACCCAGAAGCAAAAAGTGCACAGTCAGACTTACTTAATTTAAAAAGAAAGGTGGATGCAGGTGCTAATCGTGCAATAACTCAATTTTTCTTTGATGTTGAAAGCTACCTAAGATTTAGAGATCGTTGTGTGAGTGCGGGTATTGACGCAGAGATAATACCGGGGATTCTGCCCGTTTCTAACTTTACGCAAGCCTCTCGTTTTGCCGCAATGAATAACGTGAAAGTACCGGGTTGGATGGCACAGCAATTTAGCGGTTTAGAAGATGACCCAACAACTCGACAATTGGTTGGTGCGAGTCAAGCTATTGATATGGTAAGAATTTTAAGCAGAGAAGGCGTGAAAGATTTTCATTTCTATACTCTTAATCGTGCTGAAATGACGTTTGCGTTGTGCCATACATTAGGAGTAAGACCAACAAGATAAACTGTAATAAATAAAAAGGGTCAATGTTTTCACATGACCCCTTTTTATTTAAAAGCAAAGACTAGAACGAAGCCGTTTTAGTCCATGGGTTTTAATTCAGCAACAACTTCTTCCGCCCAATTAATCCAAGCTTCACGTATTAACAGGTTACGTCTTAAAGTAAGGCGTTCTAATTTAGCGTGCTTGTCTAGCTTGGTTGGATCACCATAATAAGTCGCTTCAATCTCTTTGTAATGACTGACTAGCTGTTTGGATTCACCAATAAGTATAGATACTTGTTCTCTGAAAGGAGCAGTAGGTTGGATTGCGCAAGCCATTAACTTAGCGCTGAACTCATCTCTTATTGTTGCCTGTGCTGTTGGTTGTTCAAACCATTCACCGAGTGCACGACGCCCAGCTTCGGCAATGGAGTAAATTTTTCTATCTGGCTTCCCATCCTGGGGATGCAAAACACAGGTGACAAGTTCATTTTGAGCCATTTTATTGAGCTCTCGATAAACTTGCTGATGACTCGCTTTCCAAAAATAGCCGATGCTATATGAAAATTCTTTGGTTATATCATATCCGGTAGCATCGCGAGTGCTTAAAACGGTAAGGATTACATGTGGTAATGACATATCTTAAATCCAATAATTAGTAATACAAATAACTCACAACTTTGAACTGCTTCCGTGCTTTTTGTGACACTAATTATTTTGCAGTTCAGAATAACGACAGATCTGCTTATTAGCAGTTCAGAATAGCGACAAATCTATGTTTGTTCGTCATTCCCTATCTTCAGCCGAATTCCACCTAGATACTTGCGGAGTTTGATTCCATATTATTATGCCTATTATGAGTATAGTCGATCTTTGGGGCACAACGGGGCGTAAGCATACCACTAAATTTTGTTGTAAAAATAAAAAAAAAGGGCAAATTGTCTCAAAAGGATGATAAACCTCTCGAATTGGATTGTAAACAGAGTAGTATGCTAGTTTTGCTAGTCATACTGTCCTGTTGTTAGGTTTTTATTCTACCCAGTGTTGCGCATACCAGCAGCAATACCTGCTATAGTCACCATCAATGCTTCTTCTAGTTCTGAAGAGGGTTGATCTGATTGGCGAGTTCGGTATAGAAGCTCAGCTTGAAGAATATTCATAGGTAAAACATAGACGTTACGCAATCGGATAGACTCCAACCCCCATGGGTCGCTCTGCATCAAGTTTTCGTTGTTCTCAACATTGAGAACAGCTTTAATATCTTTTTGCAGTTGGTCCCGCAATTGATCGCCTATTCGCCAAAGTGACTTGTCCGTTAGTCTCTGATCGTAATATCGGGAAATTTCGATATTGGTTTTGGTGTACACCATCTCTAACATACCAAGGCGAGTAGAGAAGAAAGGCCATTCACGACACATCTCTTCTAATAGGTTCTGGTGTCCCTTGTCGATTGAGTATTGTATCGATTCACCTGCCCCTAACCAAGCGGGTAAAACCAATCTATTTTGGCTCCATGAAAATATCCATGGAATCGCCCTTAGACTTTCCACTCCACCGTTAGGATTTCTCTTTGATGGTCTCGATCCGAGAGGAAGCTTGCCTAACTCTCGTTCTGGGGTCGCCGCTCTAAAGTAAGGAACGAAATCGGGCTCCCCCTGAACGATTGAACGGTATGCTTCACAAGAGACCTGTGACAAGACTTCCATTAGGTCGCGCCACTCTTGTTTCGGGCTTGGGGGCGGTAAAAGGTTGGCCTCAAGAATTGCGCTGGCGTAGCGGTTAAAGCTATTTACTGCGATATCCGGTAACCCAAGCTTAAAGCGGATCATTTCTCCTTGTTCCGTTACACGCAACCCCCCTTTTAAGCTTTTCGGTGGTTGAGAAAGTAACGCAGCATGTGCTGGCGCACCACCACGGCCAATGGTGCCTCCACGGCCATGGAAGAGTGTGAGTTCGATGTTGGCTTCTTCACAAACACGTACTAAAGCATCCATGGCACTATATTGGGCCCAACCCGCAGACATAACTCCTGCATCTTTAGCTGAGTCAGAATAGCCAATCATGACCATTTGGTGGTTTTGGATAAAGCCTCTATACCAATCAATCTCGAGCAACTGTTTGATGACGGCTTCTGAATTATTCAAGTCATCGAGTGTTTCGAATAGTGGACATACGTCCATACGGAACTGACAGCCAGACTCTTGAAGCAGTAAATGAACGGCTAACACATCCGATGCGGTCCGTGCCATTGAAATAACATAAGAACCGAAGGCTTCGCGAGACTGACTTGCAATTATCCTACAGGTGTCTAAAACCTCTTGTACCTGTTCAGAAGGTTGCCAGTTACGAGGTAGAAGTGGACGTTTTGAACTTAATTCATTGACTAGAAAAGAAATTCTATCTTGTTCATTCCAATGGTCATAATCGCCGATACCTAAATAGCGAGTAAGTTCAGATAGTACATCTGAATGGCGAGTGCTCTCTTGGCGGATATCTAAGCGTACAAGATGGACACCAAATGCTTTAACCCGACGAAGGTTATCTAACAATGCTCCGTCAGCGATGACGCCCATTCCACATTGATGCAATGATTGGTAGCAGGCGTAGAGAGGATCCCATAATTGGCTTACCTTCTCTAATATGGCTTTGTTAGGAACTTCCGTTTTGTTTACTTTTGCATCCAGTACTTCGAGTGTGTCTGTGAGTAGTGTTCTTATCTGTTTAAGTACAGCACGGTAAGGTTCATGTGCATCACCAGCTAGTTGCCTTAATTCATTTGTACATTCGATCATTGAAAGCTCACTGACGAGCTCAATAATGTCGGCTAGATAGAGGTCGGCCGCCTTCCAGCGTGATAGATGCAGAACCTCATGAGTAATCTCGTGGGTAACAAATGGGTTTCCATCTCTATCGCCACCCATCCAAGAAGAGAAATGAATCGGACGAGCATCAATAGGGATCCCTTCGCCAAGGTAGTCAGTTACGCTGTCATTGAATTCACGCAGAAACTCGGGCACCGCCTGCCATAAGGAGTTTTCAACAACAGCGAAGCCCCACTTAGCTTCGTCAAGCGGTGTTGGGCGTTCTTTACGCATATCATCAGAATGCCAAGATTGAGCTATCAGTTGTTCTAGTCGGCGTTCTTGCTTTACACGTTCTCTAGGAGAGAGGTCACTAAGTTCGAGCTGTGAAAGGCACTTATTAATCTTCACCAATTTATTTATCATGGTGCGACGAGCTATCTCAGTCGGATGCGCAGTAAGAACCAGTTCAATATTGAGATCTTTAATAGACTGTGCGGTGTCTAATTTGCTCACACTGTTTTGCGTTAGCTTTGAAAAGAGTGTGTGGATAACGTCTGGTTCGCAGATATTTGCATCGCAATGGCGAGAAATCGTATGGTATTGCTCTGCTATATTCGTTAGGTTCAGAAATTGGTTAAATGCCCTCGCAACCGGATTTAACTGGTTATCCGGTAGGTTAGATATTACCTGAATGAGTTCTTCACGAGCTTCTTGATCGTTTTCTCTCTCGGCAGACTTTGAAAGTTGGCGTATTAGTTCGACTTTTTCTAAAATCTCTTCGCCATGCGCATTCTTAATTGTGTTGCCAAGTAAGTGACCTAGTGTTCTCACGTTACTTTTTAAAGCAGCATATTTCTCGTTCATTTCCTTTCTGCCTCGTAATTTAATTACAGTGTATTTTCTTCCTAGCTGTACAATCTAGCGAATATCCGTGCTTTGAGTCAAATAAAGACAAAGACACAATGATTTTAATGGCGTTAACTTGACCACGATCACATCTAAAACAGATTAAGTTATAGGGTTGTGAAATAAAATTTCACAACCCTATACATGGCATCAAAAGTATAAGATCAACGATTGGATCTTATGGTTAAAGATTAGAAGCAATACTGGCGAATTGCCTTAGAAAGAATGTTAATAGTTGGGTCGATAAATTCAAACGCTAAGAATTCATCTGGCTGATGGGCTTGATCTATAGATCCAGGACCTAAAACTAATGTTGGGCACAACTGCTGTAAAAAAGGCGCTTCAGTGCAATAGTTTACGGTCTCTGATTCCATCCCACATATGGCTTCCATCCCTGCAATGAAACTATTTTTTTGAGGAGCGAGTTCTTGTGACGTATGTTCATGTGATGAATGTTGATGAGAAGAGTGTTCGTTGGAGCATTCATATCCTGGGATAGGTTCATGTAAAGGACGGATCTCAATACGGTTCGGCCATTTAGCTTCCACTTCTTTTAACGCCCCGCGCAACATGTTGTCTAGGCCATCAAGGCTTATTCCAGGTAGAGGCCGTACATCGTAATGGAGTTCGCAACAACCACAAATTCGGTTTGCACTATCTCCGCCATGAATATGCCCTAAATTTAACGTTGGTGACGGGATGGCAAATCCCGGATGGTGGTATTCCTTCACCAACTGGTTTTTTAGCTGCATTAGGGCGTACATCACCTCATGCATTATCTCAATGGCGTTAACGCCCAATGCTGGGTCTGAAGAATGGCCAGATTTGCCGGTGACTCTAATCGCATTGGCAACGTGTCCTTTGTGGCCGCGAATGGGAACTAAGCTAGTTGGTTCGCCGATAATACAATAATCTGGTTTTATCGGTGCATCATCGGTAAAGTGACGCGCGCCGAGCATGGTTGTTTCTTCATCACATGTCGCGAGTATATACAGAGGTTTGGTTTGAGTTTTCCAATCTATTTTTTTTACCGCTTCAATAATGAAAGCGAAAAACCCTTTCATATCCGCAGTACCTAGCCCATAAAAACGGTTGTTCGATTCGGTCAGTGTATGTGGATCAAAACTCCATTGTCCTTGATCAAAGGGGACAGTGTCAGTGTGTCCTGCTAATAACAGCCCGCCTTCGCCTTGACCTCGTTTAGCAATTAAGTTGCATTTGCCTTTTTCAACCTCAACCACATCCACTTCAAAGTGCATCTGTTTTAACCAATCAGCCAATAATTCGATGACTTGGCTGTTCCCTTCATCCCAACTTGGGTCTGTTGAACTGATAGAAGAGGTCGAAATGAGTCCCTTGTATACATCGATAAATTTAGGTAATTGCATATTATCTTCGCTTCTCCTATTGACAGATAACCATTAAGACGTTAAAAAGCATATTAAATCATTATTTATGAATAAAAAACCGAATAATGACGTTTTTTGAGTATGAATAGTCAAGTTTGACTGTCGTCAGTTACCCAAATATTTGGATAAGTTAAGATGTTAAAAACCACAATTATTGGTGCAAGCGGTTATACCGGAGCGGAACTTGCTCTCATGGTCACAAAACATCCAGAGCTAACGCTAACAGGATTGTATGTTTCCGCCAATAGTCTAGACGCGAATAAAAAGATTAGCGCATTACACGGTAAACTTTCTGGTGTTGTTGAAATGCTTGTTCAACCCCTGACGGACGTTCAAGCTGTCGCCGAGGCGTGCGATGTTGTTTTTCTTGCGACGGCTCACGAAGTTAGTCATGACTTGGCTCCTGAGTTTTTGGCTCAGGGTTGTCAGGTTTTTGATTTGTCTGGGGCGTATCGCGTTCAAGCCGATGACTTTTATTCCCAATATTATGGTTTTGACCATCAACATTCTGATCTACTTAAAGGCGCGGTATATGGCCTTGCTGAGTGGAATGAAAAAGAGATCAAAAATACAGACCTTATTGCTGTTGCAGGTTGTTATCCCACAGCTTCACAACTCGCGATAAAACCATTGGTCGAAATGAACATGTTAGACCTTAATCAATGGCCAATTATTAACGCGACAAGTGGCGTAACGGGGGCGGGTCGCAAAGCGAGCATGACCAATAGCTTTTGTGAAGTGAGCTTACAACCTTACGGGCTGTTCAGTCATCGGCACAAACCTGAAATTGCGTCTCATCTCGGCTGTGACGTTATTTTTATTCCGCATTTAGGTAATTTTAAAAGGGGCATCTTAGCCACGATTACAATGAAGCTTGCAGTCGGCGTAACGGCTGAAGATGTAAGTAACGCTTTCGAGAAAGCCTATCAAAATAAACCTGCAGTTCGTTTAAAGCAACAAGACATTCCAAAGATACAAGATGTAGAGTTTACCCCTTTTTGCGATATCGGTTGGAAGGTGGAAGGTGAACACGTCATCGTTGTCTCGGCTATCGATAACCTTTTGAAGGGGGCATCTAGCCACGCGATGCAGTGTTTAAATATTCGTAACGGCTTTGAGCCGCTTACTTCGCTTCTGTGAGAATAAATATGAATCAAAATCTAAAACCATTAGTGATTAAGCTAGGCGGCGCAGCACTTTCAAGTACCGATACTCTAGGCAAACTTTTTAACGCTATTGACCACTATAAACATCAGGCAAATAGGGAACTCGTTATCGTTCATGGTGGCGGTTACCTTGTTGATGATCTGATGGATAAGCTTCAACTTAAGACAGTAAAGAAAAATGGATTGCGGGTTACACCTTATGACCAAATACCGGTTATTGCGGGCGCATTGGCTGGGACAGCAAACAAATCACTGCAAGGTGAAGCCGTTAAAAATGGACTCAAAGCCGTCGGCCTTTGTTTGGCAGACGGTGGTCTTTGTAAGGTGGAAGAGCTGGATCCTGCACTCGGGGCAGTAGGTAAAGCGAGCGCCGGTGACCCGGCGGTGGTGAAAGCGATATTAGCCACAGGTGCATTGCCTATTATTAGCTCGATTGGCTTAACGGACAAAGGCCAGATGATGAACGTGAATGCCGACCAAGCCGCGGTCGCCGTAGCAAGCGCTTTAGACGCAGAGCTAGTGCTGCTTTCTGATGTCAGTGGTGTGTTGGATGGAAAGGGGCACTTGCTGCCTAACCTAGACAAAACACAGGCACAGGCCCTGATTCAAAGCAAGGTGATTACAGACGGTATGATCGTCAAAGTAGAAGCCGCACTTGATGCCGCTAACGAACTTGGCAGACCAATCGAAGTTGCAACGTGGCGTTATCCAGACAAATTAAGCGAATTGTTCGCAGGTAAGAGCATAGGTACGCAGTTCTTGCCGCAGTAAAAATTTAGATAAACATAACTTTTAACACAACAGATTTTATACCCGATGTACTGACCGCCAGAGCAGTCCGGGAGACCAGGAGAAACACAATGAGCAAGATTGAAGTAAAAAAAGTAGTCGTAGCCTATTCCGGCGGTCTAGACACATCAGTAATCATTCCATGGTTGAAAGAGAATTATAACTGTGAAGTGGTCGCTTTTGTGGCGGATGTTGGACAGGGTGCTGAAGAGTTAGAAGGTGTTGAAGAAAAAGCCCTCGCTTCTGGCGCGTCTGAAGTCTATATAGGAGACCTTAAAGAAGAGATGGTTAAGGATTATATCTATCCTTCTTTAAAAACGGGTGCATTGTACGAAGGTAAATATCTTTTAGGTACCTCAATGGCTCGCCCAATAATCGCCAAGGCGCAGGTTGAGTGCGCTCGGAAGGTTGGTGCGGATGCACTCGCACACGGTTGTACCGGTAAAGGCAATGATCAAGTTCGTTTTGAAGGTGCATTCGCTGCGTTGGCCCCGGATCTACACGTTATTGCCCCTTGGCGTGAGTGGGATTTAGTGAGCCGTGAAGAATGTTTAGATTACCTAGAAGCACGCAATATTCCATGCTCTGCGTCTTTAACAAAGATTTACTCTCGTGATGCGAACGCATGGCATATCTCAACAGAAGGTGGTGTTCTTGAAAAAACGTGGAATGCACCAAATGATGATTGTTGGGCATGGACAAAAAGCCCTGAAGAGGCACCTAACGAAGCCGAATATGTAACAATCAAAGTGGAAAAGTGCGAAGTTGTTGCTGTTGATGGCGTAGATATGAAGCCATACGACGCGCTAATGTACCTGAATGAGAAAGGTGTTGAGCACGGCATTGGTCGTATTGATATCGTTGAAAACCGTTTAGTAGGAATGAAGTCACGTGGTTGTTATGAAACGCCGGGTGGCACTATTATGATGGAAGCACTCCGTTCCGTTGAACAACTCGTACTGGATAAAAGCTCATTTGAATTCCGTGAAGAATTAGGCGTAAAAGCCGCTCACCTAATCTATGATGGCCGTTGGTTCACTCCGTTATGCGAGTCTATCCTTGCAGCAACAGAGAGCCTTGCTCAAGACGTAAACGGTGAGGTGGTAATTAAACTTTACAAGGGTCAGGCTACGGCGACTCAGAAACGTTCTGAAAACAGTCTATATTGTGAAAAATTTGCGACATTTGGTGAAGATGAAGTCTATGACCAAAGCCATGCCGAAGGATTCATCCGTTTATATTCACTAGCAAGCCGTATTCGTACTATGAACATGCAGAAGTAAAGGTAATTCGCAAAAGTAATATAACAGAAGCTTGATTCTCGGTTGTATATCGCTAGTATCTACAGCCGGGTGTTTAGCACCCAATAGCACACTAACTAACTATAATAATTAGCTTCCGTTTAGATCAGGAGATACACAATGGCATTATGGGGTGGCAGATTTACCCAAGCAGCAGATACTCGGTTCAAAGAGTTCAACGATTCACTTCGCTTTGATTACCGATTAGCTGAGCAAGATATTGTCGGTTCAATAGCCTGGTCGAAAGCATTACGTTCTGTGGGCGTTATAAGCGAGATAGAACAGCAAAAATTAGAGCTAGCTTTAAACGAATTAAAGTTAGAAGTCATGGAAGATCCTGAGCAGATTCTTAAATCTGATTCAGAAGATATTCATAGTTGGGTAGAGCAACAGCTCATTAGTAAAGTCGGTGATCTTGGCAAGAAGCTTCACACAGGCCGTTCACGTAATGACCAAGTAGCAACCGATCTAAAACTATGGTGTCGTCAACAAGGCCAACACCTTCTTATTGTTCTAGATCGTTTGCAAAACCAACTCGTTAATGTTGCATCGCAACATCAAGGTACCGTTTTACCCGGTTATACACACCTACAAAGAGCGCAACCAGTAACATTTGCCCATTGGTGCCTCGCTTACGTCGAGATGTTTGAGCGTGACTACTCACGTTTGGGGGATGCAATAAATCGTCTTGATACATGCCCATTGGGGTCTGGTGCCCTTGCGGGAACCGCTTATCCAATGGATCGTCAAGATCTTGCTCATAACTTGGGTTTTCGTCGGGCCACTCGTAATAGTTTAGATTCAGTCTCTGACCGTGATCATGTGATGGAGCTGATGTCTATTGCTTCTATTTCAATGCTGCACCTTTCTCGTCTTGCTGAAGATATGATCTTCTACAATTCAGGTGAGTCTAACTTCATAGAGTTAGCCGATACCGTCACCTCTGGTTCATCTTTGATGCCGCAAAAGAAAAACCCGGATGCATTAGAACTTATCCGTGGTAAATGTGGTCGTGTATATGGTTCATTAGCGGCCATGATGATGACGGTTAAAGCTCTTCCTCTTGCTTATAACAAAGACATGCAAGAAGACAAAGAAGGACTATTTGATGCGTTAGATACGTGGAACGATTGCATGGAAATGGCGGCGCTTTGCTTCGATGGTCTGAAAGTAAATAGTGAACGTACATTAGAAGCGGCTAAGCAAGGTTACGCGAATGCGACAGAGTTAGCCGATTATTTAGTCGCGAAAGATATTCCATTCCGTGAAGCGCATCATATCGTCGGTGTTGCGGTAGTGGGAGCGATAGAAAAAGGGTGCGCTTTAGAAGAACTTTCGATTGAGGAATTGAAGGTGTTCTCAAACGTTATTGAAGATGACGTATACGAGATACTGACGATAGAATCATGTTTAGATAAACGTTCTGCGCTTGGTGGGGTTTCTCCTCAACAGGTCGCTTATGCCGTAGATCATGCACAACAACGTTTAGAGAAGAGAAATGTCTCTGCAATTAAGGTTCGAGTTGCGAGACTTACCGATATCGATGCATTAGAGGGAATGGTGGCTTATTGGTCTAATATGGGTGAAAACTTACCTCGTAATCGCAGTGAGCTTATTCGAGATATTGGTTCCTTTGCTGTGGTAGAGCATCAAGGTGAGGTTACCGGTTGTGCTTCACTCTATGTATATGATTCTGGTCTAGCTGAAATACGATCACTAGGGATTGAAGCTGGGTGGCACAGACAAGGCCAAGGCACCGCAATTGTGCAACATTTAGTGACGAAAGCTAAGCAGATGGCGATACAGAAAGTTTTTGTGCTAACGCGTACTCCAGAGTTCTTTATGAAACAGAATTTCTTACCGACGTCGAAAAGCTTGCTTCCTGAAAAAGTACTGAAAGATTGTGAGCAGTGTCCGAGAATCCATGCTTGTGATGAAGTTGCATTAGAGATTGATCTTTGTGAGCAAACAATTATTCGTGTTAGCGTTGCCTAATCTATTGAAATAAAATGTAAAAGAGACAGGTATTAGCACATATAAAAAATAAATGATCTTTTTTGGGGAACATTTTAGGAAAAGCCCGGTCTTATTAAGTACCACTGCTTTTTCTTAGAAGAATCTAAGAAAGCCCCTATCCGGTTTGGATTAGGGGCTTTTTCTTTTTATAGCCAGTGAGTGAGTGAAATTGGTATAATTATGCACAAAATTACTTAAATTGGCACAACATAACACATTGTTTTTGTTATGTTATATCATTACCAGTTAACAAAACCTTCAAAAAACCTTCACTTGAGTGTTATCTCCTGTCACATATCGTTCGTTAGCCTATTTAGCTGTTAATCATGTATGCAATAAATCATTTAATTCTAAATTGGAGAAACCTTGTGAAAGGACGTCAATTAACACTCGCTATCAGCGGTTTGCTCGTAGGCCTAGTGGGTTGTAGCAGCAATAGTTCAAGCACCACAACAGCGGTTGAAATACCACAACAAAACGATGTGTGGTACACCGAGGCACAAGCCGCTATCGCCAAAGCGAAAACTACGATGCCAATCGACAAGCCAGCAAAAAATGTCATCTTATTCATAGGTGATGGAATGAGCGTTGGTACTATTACGGCAGCCCGTATATTTGAAGGTCAACGTCGCGGTTTATTGGGGGAAGAATATAGCTTGGCGATGGAAAGCTTACCTCATGCGGCATTGGTTAAAACATACAATACAGATATGCAGATTCCTGATTCGGCAGGTACAGCGTCTGCGATGGTCGCAGGTGTTAAGACCAAAGCGGGTACTATCTCGGTCAATGACAATGTACAGCGTGGCTTTTGTAATACGGCGTTAGGTAATGAGACGACAACTGCTTGGGAACTGGCGGCTGAACGAGGTATGTCGGTTGGTGTTGTAAGTACAGCACGACTTACTCACGCGACACCTGCGGTAACGTATGCACATAGCGCTGATCGTAATTGGGAGCACGATGTTCCTAATATTGCTAAAAATCAAGGTTGTGTCGATATTGCTACTCAGTTTGTGAACTTTGATAAAGGTGACGGTATTCAGGTCGCTTTTGGTGGCGGTCGCCGTGAGTTTTTACCGGCAAGTGTGACGGATTCAGAAGGTAAGAACGGAAAGCGTAAAGATGGCCGTAACCTTGTAGAAGAGTGGCAGGCTAAACACCCTGAAGGTCAATATGTCTATGATCAAACGGGTTTCGACAAGCTTGATGCGAATACAACCCGCGCCTTTGGTTTGTTTGAAAGCAGTCACATGAAATATGAGGCGGATCGTGGTAATGATGAACCTTCTCTTGCAGAAATGACTTCTAAAGCGATTGATATACTGTCTAAAAACAACGAAGGCTATGTATTGATGGTTGAAGCTGGACGTATAGATCATGCTCACCATGATGGTAATGCAAAACGTGCGCTAGAAGATACCATTGCTTATGATGAGGCAATCAAAGCGGCGTTGGAGAAGACGAACTTAGACGACACCTTAGTCATTGTTACTGCTGACCACGCGCATACACTTGTCATGAATGGTTACTCAGTTCGTGGTAACAATATTTTGGGTTTATCTAAATCAAAGGGCAAATTTAGCCAAGATGAGTTTGGTAAAAAGTACACCACGCTCACCTATGGAAATGGTCCCGGTGCCGTTAAAGGAGAGCGCTCAGACTTAACCGAGTCGCAAGTAATGGCGTTAGATTATAAGCAACAGTCACTCGTTCGTTTAAGTTCAGAAACACACTCAGGGGAAGACGTAGCCGTATTTGCTCGAGGTCCACAGGCTTACCTGTTCCAAGGTGTGGTTGAGCAGAACTATCTTTATCATGTTATGAATGAAGCATTAACTCTTTCTAAATAGAAAGAGTTAATGCTGACTTTAAGCCGCCTACGAGCTAATGCTGTTAACTTAAAGACATCAAACTTCGTCATCCTCACGAAAGTGGGGATCTAAACCCACACAGATTCCCGTTTTCAGGGGAATGACGACGAATACTTTTTCTTATGCGAACGGAATTACCGTCTACGGGCGGTTTTTTTACCTTCGCGATGTCTTCTTTTTTGCATTGGGAATATCACAAATTTAAACCAGAGGTGCAAAAAAAGAAGAATATTAAAGGCAAAACCAGAAAATATTAATGCAATGGACTCGACACTTTTAAAGTCATCTCTGTAACCAAACCACCACACGATCCAGCAAAGAACAGAAAGCACGGTTAGTTGGTCCATACATCGTTTGCAACGACCTATTTTTTTCCAAAACCAGTTATCTTCACAATCCTTACAAGCCATGATTTTTGTACCAGTTAGACACTTAGTTCGATTCTGAACTAGTCTGAGGTGCAGTGCAATTAGTACGTCCAGTCATACAAAAACGGACTTTTGTCTAAAAAACTCGGTTTAGGCTAAAAAAAAATGACTTCTATCGTAAAAAATTTGGTTTTACCCTTGGGATTTTGCCTCTTGTCCCCCACTTAACTTTCACGCGCTGATAATTCAGTACTAAATTACATTAATGGAAACAACAATCAGGAGAGACGACCCAATGAATATTCGTCCTTTACACGACCGTGTTATCGTTGAACGCAAAGAAGTTGAATCAAAATCTGCAGGTGGCATTGTTCTAACAGGCTCTGCTGCGGAGAAATCTACTCGCGGCACAGTTCTAGCGGTAGGCAATGGCCGTATTTTAGAAAACGGTACTGTTCAGCCTTTGGACGTTAAAGTTGGTGATACTATCATTTTCGCAGAAGGCTACGGCACTAAAACTGAGAAAATTGATGGTAAAGAAGTGTTGATCATGTCTGAAAACGACATCATGGCTATTGTTGAATAAGCAAGCGTTGAGTAATTCACTCTTAAACGACAAGCAATTAGATATAGAATTTAGGAAAGGATATTAAAGATGGCTGCTAAAGACGTAAAATTTGGTAACGAAGCACGAATCAAGATGCTAGAAGGTGTTAACGTTCTGGCTGATGCGGTAAAAGTAACACTTGGACCAAAAGGTCGTAACGTGGTACTAGACAAATCTTTTGGTGCACCAACGATTACTAAAGATGGTGTATCTGTAGCGCGTGAGATTGAACTTGAAGACAAGTTCCAAAACATGGGCGCACAAATGGTTAAAGAAGTAGCATCTCAAGCAAATGATGCTGCTGGTGACGGTACAACTACTGCGACAGTACTTGCTCAATCTATCATTACTGAAGGCCTTAAGGCCGTTGCAGCGGGTATGAACCCAATGGACCTGAAGCGCGGTATCGACAAAGCGGTTATCGCAGCAGTTGAAGAGCTGAAAGGTCTATCTGTTCCTTGTACGGACTCTAAGGCTATCGCACAGGTTGCTACTATCTCTGCAAATGCAGATGATACTGTTGGTAACATCATTGCAGAAGCTATGGAAAAAGTTGGTCGTGACGGTGTTATTACCGTTGAAGAAGGTCAAGCGCTTCAGGATGAACTAGATGTTGTAGAAGGTATGCAATTTGATCGCGGTTATCTATCGCCGTATTTCATCACAAACCAAGAAGCGGGTTCGGTTGAACTAGAAAACCCATTCATTCTTCTTATCGACAAGAAAGTGTCTAATATTCGTGAACTACTTACAATATTAGAAGCGGTTGCAAAAGCATCTCGTCCACTGCTTATCATTGCAGAAGATGTAGAGGGTGAAGCACTAGCAACACTCGTTGTAAACAACATGCGTGGTATCGTGAAAGCAGCGGCTGTTAAAGCACCTGGTTTTGGTGATCGTCGTAAATCAATGCTTCAAGATATCGCAGTACTTACTTCTGGTACGGTTATCTCTGAAGAAATTGGTCTAGAACTTGAGAAAGCAACGCTAGAAGACCTTGGTCAAGCTAAGCGCGTTATTATCACTAAAGAGAACACAACGATCATTGATGGCCTTGGTCAAGAAGCCATGATTCAAGGGCGTGTATCTCAAATTCGTCAACAAATCGAAGAAGCAACGTCAGACTACGACAAAGAGAAGCTACAAGAACGTGTCGCTAAACTCGCTGGCGGTGTTGCAGTAATCAAAGTCGGTGCAGCAACCGAAGTTGAAATGAAAGAGAAGAAAGATCGCGTAGAAGATGCACTTCACGCTACTCGCGCAGCCGTTGAAGAAGGCGTTGTTGCTGGTGGTGGTGTTGCACTTATTCGCGCTGCATCGAAAGTCGTTGGTCTTGAAGGTGCTAACGAAGAGCAAAACGTAGGTATTCGCGTTGCACTTCGTGCTATGGAAGCACCATTGCGTCAGATCGTTGAAAATGCGGGTGACGAAGATTCTGTTGTTGCTAATAACGTTAAAGCTGGCGAAGGTAGCTATGGCTATAACGCTGCGACAGGCGAATACGGTGACATGATTGCAATGGGTATCCTTGACCCAACTAAAGTAACTCGTAGTGCGCTACAGTTCGCCGCATCGGTTGCTGGTCTTATGATCACAACAGAAGCGATGATTACCGATATGCCAGCTAAAGATTCAGGCGGAATGCCTGATATGGGCGGCATGGGTGGTATGGGTGGCATGCCAGGCATGATGTAAGAAGGATTTAGTTTCTCATTACTGAATGACTTGATAGCAGCGTTAGTTGTGCTCCGAAGTCACACAGTTTAGAGAATCCTAAACCTTGTTATAGTAAAAAACCGAAGTTTATCGCTTCGGTTTTTTTATACCTATAGAAAATGGTTTAATTACTGGTTAGGCTTACCAAATATTAATTATAAATTAGAAGAGAAGTGACGAAGTGCAGAGTATTATCCGAGTGCGATCATATGTTCCAGAAGACGCCTGTACGTTGAGAACGTTGTTTTTTAATACTGTTCGTAGTGTAAACAGAAAGGACTACTCTGAACGGCAAATAGAAGCTTGGGCATCAGATGAAGTTACGCTTGATAGTTGGCAGGCACTTCTGGATAAGCTTGCGCCTTTTGTCGCCGAAATTGATAACAAGATAGTGGGTTATGCCGATCTCCAGTCTGATGGGTTGATTGGTCATTTTTATGTCGATCACAATCATCAAAGTATGGGGATTGCTGGCGCTTTAATGCAACAAATTTTCCAGAAAGGTAATAAAAGCAAAATTGGTCGACTTTATTCGCATGTCAGCATTACTGCAAAGCCTTTTTTTGAACACTATGGGTTTAAGGTAATAGAAGAGCGGCAAGTGGATCTCAGAGGGCAAACACTCATTAATTATAGGATGGAGCTGCGAGTATAAACCAATGCGTATCTTTTCTTATGGCATAAAAAAAGCAGCGTAAACGCTGCTTTTTAATCAATGCTGTTTGTGGCGGTATTAACGTGTACCGTAAACTACGATAGTTTTACCGTGAGCAGAAATTAAATTCTGTTCTTCAAGCATCTTAAGAATACGGCCAACAGTTTCACGAGAACAACCTACAATCTGACCAATCTCTTGACGAGTGATCTTAATTTGCATGCCGTCTGGGTGAGTCATCGCATCTGGTTGTTTTGCTAAGTTCAGAAGTGTTTGAGCAATACGACCCGTTACATCTAAGAATGCTAAGTCACCAACTTTTTGGCTAGTCGTTTGTAGACGGCTTGCCATTTGAGCCGAAAGACGCATTAAAATGTCAGGATTAACTTGAATAAGCTGGCGGAATTTCTTAAACGAAATTTCAGCTACTTCACATGGTGATTTGGCACGAACCCATGCGGTACGCTCTTGATCTTCTTCGAATAGACCTAGCTCACCGATGAAGTCTCCTTGGTTAAGGTAAGAAAGAATCATCTCTTTACCTTCTTCATCCTTGATAAGCACAGCTACAGAGCCTTTCACAATGTAATACAGAGTTTCCGCTTTTTCTCCAGCATGGATAAGCGTACTTTTGGAAGGATATTTATGAATATGACAATGCGAAAGAAACCACTCTAACGTTGGATCGGTTTGAGGTTTACCAAGAACCATAATTATCTCACTATTATCTGTAGGGCCTGTGCCAGCAGCTTTCCTTTGCTGTGTCCCCATATTATTGGTGACGTTAGCTTAAGATCTTAAATTCGTAGCTGCAAGCTACACATGTATATAGGTTAAGAATAGTATCCTTTTTTGCAGTCAATTTCTTGATTTTGATCGCCCTGATTTCCCGTTTCTCTAAGCAAAACTGTGCACATCGTCACGGTATCAGAACTAAACTGCATTCAGGCTTAATTTTTAGCCGATTTTTCCGGTTTCTATTAATTGTTGTAGAACTGGTCTGATTATTAATTCCATAGCAAAACTCATTTTTCCTCCTGGCACCACGAGCGTATTATGGCGAGAAACAAAAGAGCCATCAATCATGGCTAAAAGATATGGAAAGTCTACGTTCTTCATTCCACGTAATCGAATTACGACAAAGCTTTCGTCCAAACTGGGTATCGCTTTCGCATTAAGCGGATTTGAGGTATCGACAGTCGGAACCCGTTGGAAGTTTATGTGCGTTCGAGAAAACTGAGGGGTAATGTAGTTAAGATAATCATCCATAGAACGAACGATGGAGTCGGTCACTGCTTCTCGTGAATGGCCTCTATCTCGCGTGTCACGTACAAATTTTTGGATCCACTCAAGGTTTACAATGGGGACCATGCCGATCAGTAAGTCAACATGTTGTGAAACATTAATATCGCCATCGACAACGGCACCATGTAAGCCTTCATAAAAAAGCACATCGCTATCTTCTGCTAAGTCTTGCCATGGGGTGAATGTGCCAGGCATTTGATTATAAGGTACAGCCTCATCAAATGAATGTAAGTATCGTCTTACTTGGCCTTGACCTTCATCGCCATATTTCCTAAAAAACTGTTCAAGGGCAGGGAAGTTATTGGCTTCTGCACCAAAGTAACTAATGTGTTTGCCTTGTTCTTTGGCTTTTCGAATTTCAATGTCCATTTCCGGACGAGTAAATCGGTGAAAACTGTCACCTTCCACCCACGCGGCTTTCACGTCCATCATATTAAACATTTTTCTGAATGCTTCAGATGTTGTTGTTGTTCCTGCGCCAGATGAACCTGTAACTGCGATAATCGGATGTTTTGCTGACATGAGATTCCTTGTCGTTACATTGATGATAATGCTGATATGAAATTAGTGTATGAGATTCTATAAAAAGAATAAACGCTTTACTTTTTGTTATCAGAACTCGCGCTTGAGTTTAATATCGACAGTTTCGTGAAGCTCAGAAAAAACAATCACCGCTTCTCCTGTATTAAGCTGACTTCGTACCTGACTGACTTTATCGTCTAAGGTGGCTTCATTTTGGCCGTAATCTGTCCCTTCTCTCAACACAAACTCTTTAATTAGATTATCAAGCGTCTCACTATCTATTTCTTGCCATGGAATGATCATAAAGCCTACTTTTATTCATGATGCGATGTGTTGGTAATATTTGGGTATTGCTTGTTCTAACCAAAAAATGGGTTTCGTCAGGGTTCCGGATAAAAAACCCACATGACCACCTTGTTTAAATAGACGATAGTGTATGTTTTTGTTTAATGGAAAGTCTGGTATTACCGCTTGAGTCATAAATGGGTCGTCTTCGGCATGAATGACCTGCAAAGGGATGTTGACCTTATTAATAACATGGATGCCAGAGCATTGTTGATAATAATCGTTAGCATTTTTAAATCCATGTAACGGTGCGGTTATCATATCGTCGAAGCCATAAAGCGTTTTTATGGCTTTTAAATCCTGCGTTGAAACGCCAAGTTCTGATTCCAGTTGATCCTGTTTTTGTAACGCATTTTTCTTTAGAGAGGTTAATAGATAGTTCCGATAAATCTTGGAAAATCCTTGTTCAATTCTTGATGAGCATGCCGCTAAATCGAGAGGTGCAGAGACGACGGTGGCCGCTTCTACTATTGGATCGTGATTGTATTTAGCCAAGTAATTAACCAGCATGTTTCCGCCAAGCGATATACCAATAGCGACCTTTGGCTGATCTGGAAATACGTTTTGTATATGCTCCAAAAAGAAACGTGGGTCTTCGGTTTCACCAGAATGATAAGCTCTCGCTAGCCGGTTGGGCCTGCCGCTACAGCCTCGAAAATGCATCATGACCGATAGCCAACCTTGTTGAGAAAAAGCGTGCATCAAGCCATTGGCGTATGGGCTATCAAAGCTGCCTTCTAAGCCGTGAAAAAGGACAAAAATAGGCTTCTCTTTCACTGTTGTGCTGGTCCAATCTTCACTCCAAGCAAGATCAAGGAAGTCTCCGTCTGGTGTTTCTAATGTCTGCCATTGAGCAGAGAAAAGCGGTTGTTTCCGAATCATTCTAGGAATAACGGTCTGTACGTGAGGATTAGTTAATCCTCTTGCTGCGTTAAACTCGGTCATAAAGTAAAATCACTGATTGGGGTGCTATCTAATAAGGCTTTCAACTTAATTAACCCGACTTCCACCTGAGCTTGATCGATTGGTGAGCTTAATGCAAGTCGTACGGCAGGAGGCACGTTGGCGGCTGGAGGTGTGAATAGTTCCGCTGATTTTACGATAACGCCATCACATGCTGCTTTTTGGACAAAGTCGCTTAAGCGCCAGTGGTCAGGCAATGTTAACCATATATGAAAGCAGTCGTGGGTGTATTGGAGTTGAAAGTCAGATAAATAGGTCAGTGCGAGTTTTAACCTTCCTCTCATTTCAGTCCGGATATAATCTAAGGTATGTTCTAGCTTGTTGGAACGAAGCAGCTCACACGCTAATGCGGTAAGTAATGGGCTAATCATCCAGCTATGGTTTTGCAACGTAATACTAAGGTGTGGGTGCAGTTTAGTGGGAGGCTGAATGTAACCCACGCGTAACCCCGGGGCTAGACATTTGGAGAAAGCACCAATATGAATAACCTGCTCAGGTGCTAAATTAACCATTGGTGGTGGGGCATCTGCGGGAAGAAGACCATTCACATCGTCTTCTATGACATATAGATCATGTTGTTTACAGATGTCTAGTATAGCGATACGACGCTCCCAAGACATGGTTGCTGTTGTAGGATTTTGTAATGTAGGGGTCAAATAGATAAATCGAGCTTGAAATTGCCGGCAAGCCGCTTCAAGTGCATGAGGGGTAATCCCCTCTTCATCCATTTCAATACCTTTAACGGTTAGCTGTTTCTGTTTGGCTAAACTAATCAAACCTGGATAGGTAAGTTTTTCCGCTAAAATGGTGTCTCCCGCTCGAGTGAATGCCTCAAATACCATCTGCATCCCATGCTGTGCACCAGAACAAAACAATAATCTGTCTGCGTCAAGTTTAACGCCATGTTCATTTAACCAATCAGCCACAATCTCTCTATGAGAGTCAATGCCCGTTGGTTTTTGATAGATCATAAACTGGTTAAGCGCTTGGGGTGATTGAGCAACCTTCTCCATAGCTTCTTTCAGCATGTCGCTACGATCAAACATAGGGGGGATATTGAAGCCGAAATTGCATTCGTTTGACTCATAATTATCCCCTTGATCAAATGCCCAATATGCCTTTTTTTTATCTACCACATAGGTGCCAGCACCGACTCGTGCTTCCACTAAGCCTTTTCGTTCTGCCTCAGAGTAAGCTCTAGTCACCGTGCCAACGGTAACACCTAATTTGTCGGCCAATAGACGATGGGTGGGTAGTTTATCGTTCGCCACTAAATGACCAGCTTCAATTTGATCAGCCAATCGCTCTGCGATCTGTTTGTATTTAGGCATTCTGTTTGTATTGGATAACTGAAAATCTATGATTGTCATGGTGACAATAAATCCTTTGATCTTTAGATGATGCATTGTTATGGTCATTTTGTACGTAATAAACGAGAAAATCAACCGATAATTAGAAATTGTATCGATACAATTTCTAATTAGTGAGGAATTCAAAATGGAATGGCAATTTTTTATCTCAATAGCGATGTTCGCTATTGTAATGACAGGAACTCCGGGACCAAATAACGTCATGTTGACGGCTTCAGGTGCCAACTTTGGATATCGACGATCGTTGCCACATGCCTTTGGTATCGGTGTCGGTTTAATGAGCATGATTCTATTGTTGGCTTCAGGCCTTGGTCTCGTCTTCCAGCAATACTCGGTTATACAAGATACGATGAAATGGGTGGGCAGCAGTTATTTATTTTACTTAGCTTGGAAGATCGCGAATGCTAAACCAGCGTCTGAACACGAAAATACTAGCAGTAAGCCAATGACATTCGTAGCCGCCGCGTTATTTCAATATCTTAACCCGAAAGCATGGATGATGATGGTTACCGCAATAGGCTCATTTTCGTTGCAGGGTCATGAATATTGGTGGTCAATATTGGTTATTGCGGTAATCTTTTGGATTACTCAGATACAAACGTCATCTATTTGGGTTGGTTTTGGAACATTAATTGGTCGCTGGTTATCAAGCACACTTGCTTGGAGACGATTTAACCTTTGTATGGGATCGTTGACTGCTATTTGTGTTGTGTTTATTTGGTAAAAGTTGGTCCGAAAATAACCTTTTGTTATGTGATTCTATGCGGTTTAGGTTTTCGATGTTCTTCATCCTCATAAGAATGAGGATGAAGAACGGACAATAAAGATATGTTTTTATGCCCGATAATCGCTCTCCACACTCTTCATGAGCAGTATTCATAGAATCGAACTAGAACTTCACGTGCATTTTTGGTTTCAGAAATAGCGGTGTGCTTTTGCTCAAACTCTTTAGGTATATGTTCTTTTAAACCTGCAAGTGAAAGCCGCATAATGTCCGCTGTAAATTCTGGATGAAACTGAACACCCCAAGTACATTTCCCAATTCTAAAGGCGTGGTGAGGTTCAAAATCATTACTAGCCAGCAGTGTAGCTGTTTTTGGTAGCGTTAATACCGATTGGAAATGAACGGCATGAGCGGAAAAGTGTGCTGGTAAATGAGAAAAAATAGGATCGTTTTCTGCGGCACTTAGTTTATGTATATCGACAGTGCCTATCTCAAGCCCTTTAGGATGGTAACCGACCTCTCCACCCATCGCTTGTGCGATAAGTTGATGACCGAAGCAGATGCCTAACAAGGGAATCTGGTTGTGAACAAGTTGAGAAATTTCTGTTGAGAGGCGAAGCATCCAGTCTGTTTTTTCTGTCGCCATGGACAAAGAGCCCATAATAATCACACCAGCAATCGTGTCTAAACTGGGGAGCGGGTTCAATATACCGTCGTGAAAAATGATGTCGAGGGTCTGTTTATCTGAAGTAAGTTTTTTTTCTGTAATGGCATTTTTTGCCCAAACTTCAAAATCGCCAAATTTTTTAAATTGTGCTTCGGGTGCTGAACCCACATTTACGATGATTATTTTTTTCATTTTTACCCTTTTGACCATCCATGATCTAAAAACTATTTAACCTATAATCAGGCTAAGACTTATACAGTAAGTGGCGGTTTATATTGGCCTTATAATGAGTTTTTTTCTATAAGTAATGGATTAATTTATACGGAATTTTAGTGTTCAATGATTTTTTGACAACCTCTTAGCTAGAGGGCTTGGGGAAATTATTAAAGAGGTGTTCTGCATTGAGTGAGCGGCAGTAGCGTAATGTCAGCGGTTCGGTTTTATTTGTTGAGAACTCAATGGAGTTTATGCAGTTGACTAAATCGGACTGTTGTTGCTTCTCTAGTAATAACTCAAACTCTAGCGACTCTCTGTATAGCGTGGCTGGTAGATGTGATTTTGCTTTTTTTCGTAAAGTTCGAAAGTGTAAAATTAGTTCTTCAGTGCGATGAAGGCAGTGTTGGATTTTCGTCCAATCGTGTTCATCAAAAATAAGCTCTTGTTCATCTAACCACTTCAATAAAAGCAATAAATTGACATTTCCGTGGTAATTATTTTGTAGAGAAAGACACGCTTCTTTAACGCCTCGCACGTTGTAATACTGCAAACTGAATTGCCATAAACGTTCTAAGGTGAGTGAAAAAGAAGCGAGTTTTGTCATTTAAATTCTTGTTCCATTTCTTCTAGCGATTCCTGAATGGTCATCCACTCTAGTTCGATATCTTCTAGAGAAGATTTAGATGTTGCTTGGAGTGCTAATACTTGATTAAGTTTAGCTTTATTTTCAGCTTGGTACAGCGATGTGTCTAATAACTCTTGTTCGGTTTCCGTGAGCGTTACACTAAGCTTATCCATTTTCTTTTCAAGTTTTTCCAGCTCTTTTCTGAGCGGCGCGGTTTGTTTGCGAAATTCGGCTTCTTTGCGCTTTTGCTCTTTTTTCGATGTCGCATTATTAGATCCATTCTTAGCGGGAAGATCTTGTGCGGCCTCTTTTTTATCGGCTTTATTTTGCTCCGTCAACCACTTGTAGTAATCATTTAGGTCACCATCAAATGGAGAAACTTGGCGGTCGTGCACAAGATAGAGATCGTCCGTTGTCGCGCGCAGTAAATATCTATCGTGACTGACGATAACCATCGCACCTTCAAAAGTTTGCAATGCAAACGTCAATGCTTGACGCATATCCAAATCAAGGTGGTTGGTTGGTTCATCGAGTAGTAATAGATTTGGCTTTTGCCAAACCACTAACGCTAGAACCAAGCGGGCTTTTTCTCCTCCCGAAAAAGGAGCGACTTTATCTAACGCTTTGTCACCATGAAATCCAAAGCTACCCAAATAGTTTCTAAGTTCTTGTTCTGTCTGTTTTGGCGCTATTTGCATCATATGTTGCAATGCCGTTTCTTCAGGGTGAAGGGTCTCTAACTGGTGCTGGGCAAAGTAGCCGATGTTGACACCTTGTGAATAGGTGAGCTCCCCACCTTGTGGTGCAAGTTCGCCGGAAAGCAGCTTAATTAGAGTGGATTTACCCGCTCCATTTCGTCCTAAAAGGCCGATTCGGCTACCGGGAACTAAGTTCAGTCGAATTTTTTCTAAAATAAGGCTGTCGTCATACCCTGCCGAGACCTCATCCATCATTAATATTGGGTTTGGTAGAGCAGAAGGAATACGAAACTCAAAGTTGAATGGGTTGTCCAGTTGAGCAGGGAGAACCTTCTCCATCTTTTCTAGCGCTTTGATTCGGCTTTGAGCTTGTTTTGCTTTAGAGGCTTTATAGCGAAAACGATCGATATAGCTCTGCATATGGTTAACTTGCTTCTGCTGCTTTTGGAACATCGCTTGCTGCAGGACTAGTTTTTCAGCGCGCTGATTTTCAAACGATGAATAGTTACCGGTATATTGATTAAGAAGCTGATTTTCTACATGAATAATTCGATTTATGATTGGGTCTAGGAAATCTCGGTCATGCGAAATTAAGATAAGCGTCCCCGGATAGTTTTGCAGCCATTTTTCTAGCCACATAACCGCATCGAGATCTAAGTGGTTGGTTGGTTCATCAAGTAGCAGCAGGTCTGAGCGGCATAATAAAGCTTGTGCCAAGTTCAATCGCATGCGCCAACCACCAGAGAACTGGGTTAAATTCCAACTCATCTGTTCTTGACTAAAACCTAAACCATTGAGTAGTTCGGCCGATCTGGCTCGAATAGTGTATCCACCTATTGTTTCTATCTTTCCATGCAGGTCGGCAACCAAGGTGCCGTTATCAACCTCTTCCGCTCTGGTTAATTGAGCTTCTAGATTTCGATATTCCCTATCACCATCAATAACATATTCCAGAGCAGGGCGTTCTAAAGCTGGAGTTTCTTGCGCTACCCAAGCAAGTTCCCAGTGTGCGGGTTGAGCGAAGGATCCGGCGTCAATGGACAGTTCGCCTTTTAGCAGCGCAAATAGTGTGGATTTACCACAACCATTTTTACCCACTAAACCGACCTTATCTCCGGGATGAATAGTCGCAGTGGCTTGTTCTAGGAGAGCTTTACCGCCTCGCAGCAGTTGAATATCTGAAAACGTAATCATAGAAATCTTATTGATAGGAAATGGTTTAAACGCGGGAATAGTAGGCGTTCTGAGAATAAAAGTCGATCATTATGCAATTTGCGATATGATGTTTGATACTAAAAAATGAATAAAGCTAGCATATCATTGGTTTGAATAAACTATCGATGATAACTAAATGCAAAAGGAAGCTCTTCAAGGAATGATAGACGCGATTATGCCTCTACCACGTATTTTGGTGATTTTTGTCCATCCGGAACCGGGTACTTCTGTTGCCAATAATGTGATGCTAAAAAAGATACAAGATCTCGAGCACGTAACGGTTCATGATCTCTATGCCCAGTATCCAGACTTTTTTATTGATGTTCAAAAAGAACATCAACTTTTATTGTCTCACGATATCGTCGTATTTCAACACCCTTTGTTTATGTACTCTTGCCCTGCACTTTTGAAAGAATGGATGGATCGAGTGTTGGGTAAAGGCTTTGCCTTTGGTGACAATTGCGCTTTAAAGGGAAAGTATTGGCGTAGTGTTATTACAACCGGAGGTGCACGAGAAGCTTTTGACCCGTCAGGCTATAACAAATACCCAATGGAAGAGATATTGCAGCCATTTGAGTTAACGGCGGGTTTGTGTCGAATGAACTGGATGGAGCCGATAGTTTTACATTGGGCTAGGCATATCACTGATGTGGAACGATTACAGCATGCTGAAGCCTACCGCCATTGGTTAATGAATCCATGGGAATCGTACGAAATAGAAAAATCGGAGGACTTAGCTGATGGCAATGACGAATGATTTTTTGCAAAGTAGTGTGATTTTTTTATCCGCAGCCGTTGTTGCCGTACCACTTGCACAACGAATGGGCCTAGGCTCTGTCTTGGGGTACTTACTTGCTGGTGTCGCGATTGGCCCGTGGGGTTTTGGATTAATTAGTGATGTCGACGCAATTCTCCATTTTGCTGAATTTGGTGTGGTGTTATTACTTTTTCTTATCGGACTAGAACTTAACCCCAAAAAACTATGGCAGATGAGAAATCCTATTCTAGGTTTAGGTGGTGCTCAAGTCGTGGTGACTTCTTGCGTACTTGCCAGCATCGCGAGTCTCTTTGGACTATCATGGCAAACCAGTTTGGTGGTAGGGATGGGGTTAGCCTTGTCTTCTACTGCGATAGCCCTTCGAGTTATTGAAGAGCAGGGTTTAGGAGGCTCAGAAACAGGTCAATCCGGCTTTGCTGTTTTATTGTTCCAAGATATCGCGGTGATACCAATGTTGGCTATATTGCCTGTACTTGCAGGAGGTAACGGGGGTGGTGACTGGCTCGATACCATGACGACTTTTGGTTCTATTATTGTGTTGCTCGTTGGTGGTCATTTCCTATTGCGCCCACTCTTTCGATACGTTGTGACGAGCGGTGTGCGAGAGTTGTTTACCGTAGCTGCTCTTCTTGTGGTTATTGGTATAGCGTTAATTATGCAAAGTCTAGGTTTGTCTATGGCACTTGGTACTTTTCTCGCTGGTGTTCTGCTTGCGGAGAGTGAATATCGACATGAATTAGAAGTGGCTATTGAACCGTTTAAAGGCTTGTTGTTAGGGTTGTTTTTTATCGCAGTAGGCATGGCAGTAAACCTAGGCCTTATCATTTTAGAGCCTATTAAAATAGTATTGGCTGTTGTCAGTCTTGTCGTAATAAAAGGGGCTATTCTTTACATTTTGGCCCGTCTTTTTGGCACGCAAGCAAAGGCTCGAAGTCGAATGGCAGCGATTTTGAGCCAAGGTGGTGAGTTTGCTTTTGTTCTGTTCACCGCAGCGCAGGCTGAGAATTTATTAGACCCCGAGCTGGTTGCTTTTTTATTGGTTGTGGTCAGTTTATCTATGGTGACCACACCGTTGTTACTGCTTGCACAAAAGAAATGGTTTTCTGCAACAATTAACAATGATGAAGGGCTTGCGCAAGAAGATGTGGTTGATCGAAATCCAAGGGTAATTATTGCTGGTTTTGGTCGCTTTGGTCAGGTTGTCGGTCGACTGATGTATGCCAATAAGATCCGAATTACCGTATTAGAAAGTGATGCAAGCCAAATAAGATTGTTGAGAAAATATGGCTACAAAGTGTTTTATGGCGACGCGACTCAGTTGGATCTATTACGTGCAGCAGGCGCTGATAAAGCAGAAGCCTTAGTTGCCTGTACCGATAGCCCTGATGAAATCTTACATATTGTGGAAATCTGCCAACAACATTTTCCTAATCTGAAAATTCTTGCTCGTGCTCGAAGCCGTGTCGAGGCTTATCAGTTATTGAATCATGGTGTACCAAATTATTCGCGTGAAACCTTTTTAGGCGCATTGGATTTGGGAAGGCAATTACTCGTTGAACTAGGGATGCATCCGTATCAGGCAAAAAGATCAGAGGATCACTTTCGTAAGCTGGATAACGCCATGCTAAAAGAGCTGTTACCTAAACATACTGATGATAACGATCTTGCCCAGCGTTCAAAAGAGTCTCGAAAAGAGTTAGAAGAGATATTCGGTCAAGAGATGGAAACCGATAACCAATCGACCAACCACTGGAAATAGAATTCGAATAGGTTAAATTACGATGAAAATTAAAAAACGATTTATTGCGGGAGCGAGCTGCCCGAAGTGCTCTAGCCAAGATTCACTTCGTTGGTGGGTAGAGAGTAGTATTGAAATGGTAGAGTGCGTTGAATGCGGCCATATAGATAAACGGCTGCCTAAATCTGTTGAGTCATCAGAGCATGCCAATGACGATATGATCGGTTTTTTTAAGCCCTAGGGTTTGAGTTTCTTTTTTTTGCCCCCATAATAGCCCCTATTCGGAACATATATAAATCTTGTTGGTAGATAGTTTAACTACCCCTAATTCTCTTTGGAGCAGAAATGAATATTGAAAAGAACGTTGTTGTGAGCCTTGCATACCAAGTGAAGCTTGAAGAAGGTGTTGTAGTTGATGAAGCAACAGCGGAAAACCCTTTAGACTATTTACATGGGCACAACAACCTTGTTACAGGCCTTGAGGCCGAGCTTGAAGGTAAAAAAGCAGGGGACAAATTCACTGCAACCATCACTCCAGAAGATGCGTACGGCGAACATAATGATGCATTAGTACAGCGTGTCCCTGCGAATGTATTCCAAGGTGTAGAGCAGATTGAAGTCGGCATGCGTTTCTTAGCCGATACTGATCAAGGTCCAATCCCTGTTGAAGTAACAGAAGTGGATGGTGACGAAGTTGTCGTTGATGGTAACCACATGCTTGCAGGCCAAACGTTGACATTTGATGTCGAAGTAATGGCAACTCGCGAAGCAACAGCAGAAGAATTGGAACACGGTCACATCCATGATGAAGGTGGTTGTGGTCACGACCATGATCATGAAGGCGGTTGTTGTGGTGGCGAAGGGCACGATCACGGTGAAGGCAAAAAAGAAGGCTGTTGCGGTGGCGGTGGTAAAGAAAAAGGTGAAAACGGCGGCGGTTGTGGCTGTTCACATTAAGATTGATTAACCTTAAACCAACAAACCTTTGTTGTTGGTTTAGATTTGATTAAAATAAAACCCTAAGCACTCTTTATGAGATATTTAGGGTTTTTTTGTTTATAGATTAAGGACGATTTATGTCGATATCTCCATTCGCATTAGCTATTCATGGTGGTGCTGGAACCATCCTAAAAAAAAATCTAACACCAGAATTAGATGGCGAGATAAGAAGGGCCCTTGAAAAATCTGTTCGAGCGGGATACGACATTTTGAGAGAAGATGGAGATGCCTTAGATGCAACCGTTGCAGCGGTAAAAGTATTAGAAGATTGTCCCCACTTTAATGCTGGAAAAGGCTCGGTGTTGACCCATACAGAAATGGTTGAGATGGATGCGTCTGTGATGCATGGAAAACAGATGGAAGCGGGCGCGGTTGCCGGAGTTAAACATATTAAAAACCCAATAGAACTTGCTTGCGAAGTCTTGAGGAAAAGTGAACATGTTTTTTTAATCGGTGATGGGGCTGAACAGTTTGCCTTTGAAAATGGTTTTGATTACACCGAACAAGATTATTTCTTCACTGATCGCCGTTATGAGCAGCTACTCTCAATGAAAGAGGCGGGTATATTCGGTCTTTCTGAATCTAAGTTTCCAGATGATAAGAAATTTGGAACGGTTGGGGCCGTTGCACTGGATCGGCAAGGTAATCTCGCTGCTGCCACAAGTACAGGTGGCTTAACCAATAAAAAATATGGTCGCGTTGGTGATTCTTCCATTATTGGTGCTGGTACCTTTGCTGAGAATCATAATGTTGCGATTTCTACTACCGGTATGGGTGAGTGTTTTATTCGAAAAATGGTGGCAGCCGATGTCGCGGCTCGAATGCGATATCTTAAAGAAGATGTGTATACCGCGAGTGAAATGGTTATACAAGGTGAGCTAAAATTGATGGGTGGTGAAGGTGGATTAATCGCGATTGATCACCAAGGAAACATCCATAATGCAATGAACAGTTCAGGTATGTATCGCGCCAGTATAGATACGTCTGGTGAATTAAAAGTGGCAATATTTGTAGATGAAATAGCAGGCTAGATACTGAACGACTAACCTTCCCTCATTCAACATTGCTTCTTAATCTTAAACGTACTTTTCACATCTAGTAATGTGGTGGAGGTGTTTCTTCAGAAGCATCTGCCATATTCGAAGGATCTAGATTCTTTACCTTCCCTACGACATATTTCATCTGATCTAGCATTTTAGTGATCAGCAGTTGTTGTTGGCTAAGTGCTTCGTTTAGTTCATCAATCGTCTGCTCTTGGAAAGCCATTTTATATTCTAGATCTTCGATGCGTTGCTGTAATTCTTGATTCGTATTGTTAGTCATCTTCTATATTCCAAGCCTGTGCAATACCAGCAGAACTCGCCGATATTATTCTGTTTTGACGGTCAAAGGCGGCATCATACACGACTGCACGTGGAGGGCGAGTATCTTTTAGTGGTTCCACATCCCATCCGTCTAATCGTTTCCCTGTTTGTGTATCCCAAAGCATTACTCGCCCGTTTGGAGAACCGGTGACTAAGTAACTCCCATCATCGGAAAAACGCGCGCTAGAGAACACTAGTTGCCTTGAAAGAGACTTAAGTGCTGAAATTTTCTTACCCGTTTTAAGATCCCAGATAAAGCTATCACTTGCTCCATCTGACGTAAATGCATACTTACCATCTCGTTGCAGAGCAATTCTGTTAATTCTTGCCTTATGTTCAAATTGAAATAGCGGTTGGCCAGTGTCGGTACTCCAAAAATAAGCTTTATAATCATTACCGCCGGTTAAAGCAAACTTACCATTCGAGGAAATTGCGACGGTATTGACTTTTTCTCTGTGAGCAAGGAACTCTAATCGCCTTCCGGTGACTAAATTGACGTAAATGGCCTTTCTATTAGATAGACCTAATAATACTTGTTCGCCATTGCTTGATATATCTATATCCCGGATTAATCCATCGGAGACAGACCAAAGTCCTTCAGCTTGGCTCCAGGAAAGATCCCAAACAGCAAAGTTGAGTTGTGTGGATGTAACGGCATATCGACTGTTATCTGAAATACGTATGTGGGAAACCGTATTTCCATCGGGATCTTGTTTACCTAAAGAGGCTAACTCTTGGTTCTCTTGCAGGTCCCACAGTAACAATTGACGCTCTTTTGAGTAAAGTAATGCAAAGCGGGCATCTCTACTAAGGGCAAAACTAGTGGTGCCTTTTGGCTCAATGGTCCATCTTTCTTCATCTTGAGATGAAAAAAAACAACCATTTAACAGAGTGATGACAATACCCAATAGCATATAATGAGAGATTATTCGCATTCTTATCAAGAATCCAGTTTGTGTCGAGAGGCATAACCCTAGTATATTGATACATAAATAATTTTGCACATTTCATTATATTTGATGAGAACTGTGTACTGACGTAAATGGCTATGCCATTAATTTGGAGAATTTAATGAAACCTTTGTTTAAAGTGTCCCTACTCGCTGCAACTGTAATGTTGGCTGTAGGTTGTCAAAAAGAAGAAACACCCAAAGTTGAAGCGGCTCCAGTGGTAGAGCAGGCACAAGCTGAGGCTGAAAAAGCAGTTCACTTTAAAACAGAAGAAGACAAAGCGGCGTACGCTTTCGGTCTTTATTTCGCCAAGAACATTGAATCGAGCATTGAAGGCTCAACTGAAATTGGCATCGAGTTAAAGAAAGAACTTGTACTTCAAGGTATTGAAGATGTATTTGCTGATACAGAAAAAATGACAGACGATGAGCTACGCTTAGCGCTTGAAAGTTTTGAAAAGACTGTTAGCGAAAAGATGCAGGCAAAAGCAGCAGCAGATGCTGAAGCAGCAATGAAGGCAAGCGAAGAGTTCCGCGCTGAATTTGAAAAGCAAGAAGGCGTAATGAAAACTGAATCTGGTCTTCTATACCAAGTAATGACACCAGCAGAAGGTGATAAGCCTGCAGAAACTGATACAGTTGAAGTGCATTATGTCGGGACATTAATCGACGGGACTAAATTTGACAGTTCATACGATCGTGATGCAACTGCTACGTTCCCTCTTAATCGGGTGATCCCTGGTTGGACTGAAGGTGTGCAACTTATGTCTGTAGGGTCAAAATACAAGTTTGTTATCCCACCAGAATTAGCATACGGACCACAAGATACACCGACTATTCCTGGAAACTCAACTCTCGTTTTTGAAGTTGAATTGATCAGCATTGATAACGGTGAAGTTGAAGAAGCACCAGCAGAAGCACCTGCTGCGGAATAATTTCTTCAAAAAGAACGAATAACAAAGGCCCGGATATCCGGGCCTTTTTTTTTTGACGACAAACCAAACTGATCAAAACGATGCGCAATTCAAATTTTCTGATAAACTTGCACTAATTTGTTGATTTTTAAATCGAGGCTATAAATAGTGGCTACATCAGAAATCGTTCACGCAGAAGCGTTACTCGAAATGGATTCCGTATTTGTTGAACCATTTAGCGAGCATGATCTGACCATTTTAAGATCCTATGAAGCCGTAGTGGATGGTCTCGCTGGTTTAATCGGTCCATTCTGTGAAATTGTTCTTCATTCATTGGAGAGCTTAGATACATCAGCGATCAAGATAGCTAATGGTGAGAATACGGGTAGACATGTAGGATCGCCAATTACGGATATGGCGCTGAAAATGCTGAAGGATATTGAAGGTTCCGAGCGTAATTTTTCTAGACCTTACTTTACTCGAGCGAAGGGTGGGGTGTTGATGAAATCTATCACTATCGCTATTCGTAACGGCAATAATCGTGTCATCGGCTTGCTTTGTATTAATATCAATCTCGATGCACCATTCTCTCAAGTTCTGGAATCTTTCATGCCAACAGATGAGGCAAAAGAAGCCGCGTCCGCAGTAAATTTTGCAAGCGATGTGGTTGAATTGGTTGATCAAACCGTGGAACAGAGTATTGAAGATATCAATGCGGATAAGTCGGTATCGAATAATACTAAAAATCGCCAGATTGTCATGGAGCTTTACGATAAAGGCATTTTTGATATTAAAGATGCGATTAACCGTGTTGCGGACCGCTTGAATATTTCTAAACATACCGTCTATCTTTATATTCGTCAGCGTAAAACAGAGGATGGAGAAAAGTGAGTTTAAGTTACACCCTTGTTGTTAACGGCAGCGTATATGGCTCTCAATCGACAAGAAATGCATATGCGTTTGCTAATGCAGTGCTTGAGAAAGGTCATACACTCGCCTCCGTATTTTTCTATCAAGAAGGGGTAACCAATGGCTCTAAACTGGTGGTGCCAGCCAACGATGAGTTTGACTTAACGGTAGCTTGGCAAAAATTAGCTATTGAAAATAACATCCGTTTAGAAACTTGTGTCGCAGCCGCACTGCGTCGTGGCGTATTGAGCCAAGAAGAAGCCTCTCAACACAAACGTGAAAGCTATAATCTGGCTAATGGCTTTGAACAAGCCGGTTTGGGTAGTTTAGCTGAGGCATTATTGACGCAAGACAGAGTGGTGCAATTTTGAAGAAGATTGGGTTTGTATTCCGTTCTCATCCACATTCTTCGGCAAAAGGGCGTGAAGGATTAGACGCACTATTAGCGGCTTCTGCTTACAGTGAAAATATCGCGGTGTTTTTTATTGGCGATGGAGTCACTCAGTTAATGACAAATCAAAATACGGCTTCTATTTATTCTAGAGATTATGTGCCAGCGTTTAAGCTTATGGATCTTTATGACATCGAAGAGATATACGTTTGTTCTAACTCTTTGAAAGCGAATGGTATGGACGAAGTAGAATTGGTTTTAGCTGATGCCGTCCGACTAAACTCCGGTGACCTTGCGAAACAGTTACACGGTTGCGATAAGCTGCTTACTTTTTAAGGGACTGATATGCTGCATATTGTTAAACATTACCGCTCACTAGATGAAGCCACCGCTAATGTAGTGGAAGGTGATGACCTGCTTTTAGTAGAAGACGCAGTATATGCCGCGGTAAAGGGACACAAAGCCAATACCTATCTTGTCGCCGCCACTACTGCACCTTATAGCCTTGTAGCTGACGTAGAAGCCAGAGGTCTACTACTCGAGATTACCCAAAAAACGGTCGATTTCGTTGGGTTTGTGGAACTGACAGAAAAGCATTCTTCTTCTATTACATGGGAATGATGTCATATTGGCTATGTGGTGATTTTGATATAGTTGACCACGTTATTTCTAATAAAGGCCATGCTTAATAACTTTAGACTAAGATTTAAGCAATAAGACCACCAATTGTTCATTCCCTTACGATCAAAAAGATCCCTAAATACCTTGACAGACCTTCCTTCCGTGCATAAAATCTTGCGTCCCTCATAGTAGGGTTAGATTTTTCATGAAGCATAATTTCAGCAAACCAGGAGCTAGTTAATGGCAACTATTAACCAGTTGGTACGTAAGCCTCGTGCAAAGCAAGTTGTTAAAAGCAACGTGCCAGCGCTAGAAGCGTGCCCACAAAAACGTGGTGTATGTACTCGTGTATATACTACTACACCTAAAAAACCTAACTCAGCGCTTCGTAAAGTTTGTCGTGTGCGTTTGACAAATGGTTTCGAAGTAACTTCGTACATCGGTGGTGAAGGTCACAACCTTCAAGAGCACTCAGTTGTTCTAATCCGTGGCGGTCGTGTTAAAGACCTTCCAGGTGTACGTTACCACACAGTACGTGGTGCACTTGACTGTGCAGGCGTAAATGACCGTAAGAAAGGTCGTTCTAAGTACGGTGTGAAACGACCTAAGTCTTAATGATTCTCTGTTTACGAACAAGCGTTAAGTAAGGCCAAACATTTAATTAATTGTATTTTGAAAAAACTGAAAAGTTTTGGATAACCTGAAGAAGACAACGGAGAAATTCCTATGCCACGTCGTCGCGTAATTAGTCAGCGTAAGATCCTTCCAGATCCTAAATTTAAATCTGAAATGCTGGCAAAATTCGTCAATATCCTTATGGTTGACGGAAAAAAATCTACTGCAGAAAAAATTGTTTACACTGCACTAGAAGTTATGGCTGAGAAATCTGGTAAAGATCACTTAGCTGTATTTGATGAAGCTCTTGAAAATGTTCGTCCAACGGTTGAAGTTAAATCTCGCCGTGTGGGTGGTTCAACTTACCAAGTACCTGTAGAAGTTCGTCCGGTTCGCCGTAACGCACTTGCTATGCGTTGGTTAGTTGAAGCTGCGCGTAAGCGTGGTGAAAAATCTATGGCTTACCGTCTAGCTGCTGAAATGCTAGATGCGTCAGAGAACAAAGGTACTGCTGTTAAGAAACGTGAAGACGTTCACCGTATGGCAGATGCGAACAAAGCGTTCGCTCATTACCGCTGGTAATAAGACCTTTAAGCACTGCGAAGTCCTTCGCAGTGCTTTTCCTTTGGAAAAACCAAGCTTATATTATTGTTTCAAAATAGTTCTTTGTTTCTGTCTTTGCATAGCGCATTGATTTTAAACAAATAGATATTTTCAAACATTAATAGTCACTATAGTAAGAGGATAGAATCGTGGCTCGTAAAACTCCGATTGAGCGCTACCGCAATATTGGTATTGTTGCTCACGTTGATGCAGGCAAAACAACGACCAGTGAACGTATTCTGTTCTATACAGGCCTATCACATAAAATCGGCGAAGTGCACGATGGTGCTGCAACCATGGATTGGATGGAGCAGGAGCAAGAACGAGGTATTACTATTACTTCGGCTGCTACCACGACATTCTGGCGTGGCATGGAAGCACAATTTGACGAACACCGCATTAATATCATCGACACCCCTGGGCACGTAGATTTTACTATCGAAGTAGAACGCTCTTTACGCGTACTTGATGGTGCCGTGGTTGTATTTTGTGGCGCGTCTGGCGTTGAACCGCAATCCGAAACAGTTTGGCGTCAAGCTGATAAATATCATGTGCCTCGCTTGGTATTTGTGAATAAGATGGACCGTACAGGTGCTGACTTCTTACGAGTGATTGATCAGATTAAAGATCGTCTTGGTGCAAGCCCAGTTCCCATCCAATTAAACATTGGTGCAGAAGATGAGTTTAAAGGTGTGGTTGACCTTATCAAGATGAAAGCCATTAACTGGAATGAAGCCGATCAAGGCATGACCTTCACTTATGAAGACATTCCAGCCGACATGCAAGAAATGGCGGAAGAATACCGAACAGAACTCGTTGAAGCTGCGGCTGAAGCAAACGAAGAGTTGATGGATAAGTACCTTGAAGAAGGTGAGCTAACAGAAGCGGAAATCAAACTAGGTCTCCGTACTCGTACTCTTAACAATGAAATCGTGCTTGCTACTTGTGGTAGTGCTTTTAAAAACAAAGGTGTGCAAGCCGTTCTTGATGCTGTTGTTGATTTCCTTCCTTCTCCAGTTGATGTACCTGCAATTAAAGGCATTGATGAAAACGAGAATGAAATAGAACGCCATGCCGATGACAGTGAACCGTTTTCAGCGTTAGCATTTAAAATTGCAACGGACCCATTTGTGGGTACGTTAACTTTTATTCGTGTTTATTCTGGTGTTGTTGAAAGCGGTAAAATGGCCTATAACTCAGTTAAGCAGCAGCGTGAACGTTTAGGGCGTATTGTTCAAATGCACTCAAATAAACGTGAAGAAGTGAAAGAAGTGCGAGCAGGTGACATTGCCGCTATTATTGGCTTAAAAGATGTCACTACGGGTGAAACATTGTGTGATCAGAACCATAAAATTGTTCTAGAACGCATGGAATTCCCAGAACCAGTTATTCAGATCGTTGTAGAGCCACGCTCTCAAGCTGATCAAGAAAAAATGACGAGTGCGTTAGGAAAGCTAGCGGCAGAAGACCCATCGTTCCGTGTTGATATGGATGACGAAACTGGCCAGACACTGATTTCTGGTATGGGTGAACTACACTTAGATATCATCGTTGATCGCATGAAGCGTGAGTTTAACGTTAATTGCAACGTTGGTAATCCGCAAGTTGCTTACCGTGAAACTATTCGTGGTACAGCGAAAGCGGAAGGTAAATTTATCCGCGAGCATGGTGGTAAAGGACAGTACGGCCACGTATGGCTGAAACTAGAACCATCAGAAGTTGGCGAAGGTTTTGTCTTCGTTAACGAAATTGCTAATGATACGGTACCAAAAGAGTTTATTGGCTCTGTCGCGAAAGGCGTTGAAGAGCAGATGAATAATGGTGTGCTTGCAGGTTATCCAGTTCTGGATATCAAAGCTACATTGTTCAATGGTTCTTATCATGAAGTAGATTCAAGTGAGATGGCGTTTGTAATCGCTGCCTCCATGGCTTTTAGAACAGGTGCATTAGAAGCGCAACCAGTTCTGCTTGAGCCTATGATGAAAGTTGAAGTAACGACTCCAGAAGACTGGATGGGTGATGTTGTTGGCGATATTAATCGTCGTCGCGGTATCATCGAAGGTATGGACGAGGGAACAGCTGGCCTGAAGATAATTCGTGCACAAGTTCCGTTGTCTGTCATGTTCGGTTACGCAACTGATTTACGTTCTGCGACACAAGGGCGTGCTTCTTACTCTATGGAGTTTAGTGAGTACGCTGAAGTGCCAAAAAATGTTGCAAATGCAATCATTGCAGAGCGTGGTTAAAAAAATAGGACACATTTTTCTTCTTTTTTGGAAGATCAATGAGTTCAAATATTGCGCTAACGTGAGTTGACGCATAATATAGCAAATTCTGGCGCGCATCGGAGCTTATTCCGTTGCGAATCATAACTAGGAAGGAACACGATCGTGTCTAAAGAAAAATTTGAACGTACGAAACCGCACGTAAACGTTGGTACTATTGGCCACGTTGACCACGGTAAAACAACTCTAACTGCAGCTATCTGTACTACTCTTGCAAAAGTATACGGCGGCGTAGCGAAAGACTTCGCATCAATCGATAACGCTCCAGAAGAGCGTGAGCGCGGTATCACTATCGCAACGTCTCACGTTGAGTACGATACACCAGCACGTCACTACGCACACGTAGATTGCCCAGGACACGCCGATTATGTTAAAAACATGATCACTGGTGCTGCGCAAATGGACGGCGGTATCCTAGTAGTAGCTGCGACAGATGGCCCTATGCCACAAACTCGTGAGCACATCCTACTTGGACGTCAGGTTGGTATTCCTTACATCATCGTATTCATGAACAAATGTGACATGGTTGATGATGAAGAACTACTAGAACTAGTAGAGATGGAAGTTCGTGAACTTCTTTCTGAGTACGAATACCCAGGTGACGATCTTCCAGTAATCCAAGGTTCAGCTCTAGGCGCACTTAACGGTGAGAAAGAGTGGGAAGATAAGATCATTGAGCTAGCAGAAGCGCTAGACAACTATATCCCAATGCCAGAGCGTGCAGTGGATCTACCGTTCCTACTACCAATTGAAGATGTATTCTCAATTCAAGGTCGTGGTACAGTAGTAACGGGTCGTATCGAACGTGGTATCCTAAAAGTTGGTGACGAAGTTGTTATCGTTGGTATCAAAGAGACAACTACTACGACTTGTACTGGTGTTGAAATGTTCCGTAAATTGCTTGACGAAGGTCGTGCAGGCGAGAACGTTGGTGCTTTACTACGTGGTACTAAACGTGAAGACGTAGAGCGCGGTCAAGTATTGGCGGCTCCAAATTCAATCACTCCTCATACGAAGTTTGAATCAGAAGTTTACGTTCTTTCTAAAGATGAAGGTGGTCGTCATACTCCATTCTTCAAAGGTTACCGTCCACAGTTTTACTTCCGTACAACGGACGTAACAGGCGACATCACTTTACCGGAAGGTGTAGAGATGGTAATGCCAGGCGACAACATCCAAATGACGGTTGAGCTAATTGCTCCAATCGCAATGGATGACGGTCTACGCTTCGCGATTCGTGAAGGTGGTCGTACTGTTGGTGCTGGTGTTGTTGCTAAAATCTTCGAATAATCTCGATTGATTTTGTAATAATACGTGTTTGAAAGAACATGCATTTAAAAAAGGAAGCTTAGGCTTCCTTTTTTAATGTCTGCCGTTTGTCTTTGAAAAATAAACCAATGTTGTTTGTGAGCGAATACCGAGCTAAATGAGCTTGTAGTCAATGTGAATGAAACGGAGCCGTTATTTCGAACTCACACCTAATATTATTAGTATTGATTTGAATTTATAAGAAATAAGCCATACTGTGGGTATGATTTATTTTAGAAATTAATAGTTTATTATGCGAAGAATCTTCTTTTTGTTGTTACTGTTTCTATCCGTTGGTTGCGTGCAAAAACAGGCGCAACATGCTTACTATCTCTCTAATATGTACGACTACCAACTCACTCGGTCTGGTGTTCCTATTTCCCTAAGCACTTTTGTAGATGATATAGCGACGGCGGATGTGGTTTTAGTTGGAGAGTGGCATTCTCATTCTGGTGTTCATCACTTTCAAGCGGATTTATTACAAGCACTTAATGCTGAAAATATTGCTTTCGTTTTGGCCATGGAACAGTTTTCACGAGATAAACAGTCAATAATTGATGATTACCTACAAGGGAATATTGGCGAGCAAGCTCTGATTAAACAAGGCGATGCTTGGTCTAATTACCCAAGTGATTATCGACCGCTTATTGAGTATGCAAAAAAAAATGCAGTACCTGTTATTGCAGCAAATGCACCGAATGATATTGTTCGGTGTATAAATAAAGAAGGGTTAGGCTACCTAAATAAATTACCGGATGAAAAGAGATCATTTGTCGCGCAGAAAATTGAGACGGATGATAGCCCATATAAGAAGAAGTTTATCGCCACCATGCATCATGGAACAAAAGCACAAATAGACACTCTATTTGCCGCTCAAATAACGCGTGATGAAACCATGGGGGAAAGCATAGTCACAATATTGAATAAATACCCAAACCATAAAGTGATTCTAACGGCGGGAAAATTTCACACCGAAGGCGGTTTAGGTGTTGGTGCATCGGTACATAAACTCGCTCCGGAGCGAAAGATTGTAGTTGTTGACCCGGTGTCTATAATCGCAACTGATAGCGTTGATAAATATCAACTTAATGTCCTTCCTAATCCGCCTTTATATGTCTCAGGTGAAAAGTACGACCCAAGTTTTCATTTCTTAGGGAAGAAAAATGAACAGTTGAATTGTGATTAAATAAGATATTTCTTGTGTAATTAGACTCTTACCGTTTTATGAAGTTTTTATGCTCAAAAAATGACTGCAAGATGTTGAGTTAGGTGCTAGAATCCATTTTTAACTAGCTATCAGAACTGGAAAGATGGGAAATAATGTAGTCGTTCTAGGCACCCAATGGGGTGACGAAGGTAAAGGAAAAATTGTAGACCTGTTAACAGAAGATGCAAAGTATACTGTCAGATATCAAGGCGGTCACAATGCGGGTCACACTTTAGTTATTGACGGTGAAAAAACCGTTCTCCACCTAATACCATCAGGCATTCTTCGCGATAACGTAAAATGTGTTATCGGCAATGGTGTCGTATTATCTCCTGATGCATTACTTGAAGAAATGAAACCTCTTGAAGAGCGCGGCATTCCAGTACGCGAACGCCTATTCATTTCTGAAGCTTGTCCACTTATTTTGCCTTATCACATCGCTTTAGACCAAGCGCGCGAACTTGCTCGTGGCAAGAAAGCGATCGGTACTACTGGCCGTGGTATTGGTCCAGCTTATGAAGACAAAGTGGCTCGTCGCGGTCTTCGTGTTGGTGATTTATTCGATAAAGAAACTTTTGCTGAGAAATTAAGAGAAGTGATGGATTTCCATAACTTCCAACTTGTTCATTTTTACAAAGCAGAAGCGGTAAGTTATGAAGACGTATTAGAGCAAGTGATGGGTTATGCTGACTTGCTTACTTCGATGGTTATTGATGTAACCGATGAACTTGATGCTGCTCGTAAACGTGGTGATAAAATCATGTTTGAAGGCGCACAAGGCACGCTTCTAGATATCGATCATGGTACGTATCCTTATGTAACTTCTTCAAATACAACGGCCGGTGGCGTTGCTGCTGGTACTGGTTTTGGTCCTCGTCATATTGGCTACATTCTCGGAATCGCGAAAGCATATTGTACCCGTGTAGGCGCAGGTCCTTTCCCAACGGAACTTGATGATGATGTTGGTTACCACTTAGGGACTAAAGGCCATGAGTTTGGTGCAACAACTGGGCGTAAACGCCGTTGTGGGTGGTTTGATGCCGTTGCAATGCGTCGTGCTATCCAAATCAACTCTATCTCTGGTTTCTGCCTGACTAAGCTTGATGTTCTTGATGGATTAGAAGAGCTTAAGATATGCATTGGCTACGAAATGAAAGATGGTAATGTGCTAAAAGTTTCTCCGATGGCCGCTGAAGCTTTCGAAGAAGCGACACCTATCTATGAAACAATGCCAGGTTGGAGCGATAATACATATGGTGCTACGTCACTGGATGAACTGCCTCAAGCTGCTCTTGATTATATTAAGCGCATTGAAGAGCTTACAGGCGTTCCTATCGACATCGTTTCAACAGGTCCTGACCGTCACGAAACCATAATTCGAGTTCACCCATTTAGCGTTTAACTGCTAAGGGTAAAGAAGTCTCAGTAAAAGCCGATTACATAATGTAGTCGGCTTTTTTGTGTTAACAACGAGCTCAAGTAGCGATTTAATGAGCAGAGAGGCCCATTGATAAGCGTTCAAGGATCTCTTGAGTGACTGGGGAATGGCATTTATATTAGTCACAAGCTTACTTAACTTGGTATAAGATCTGAACAAAGATCACTTTTAGGATCTATATTTGACTAAAGTGAGGCAGTAAACTGCCGATAAGTAATCACGGTATGATTAAAGAGTGCAGGTATGAAGCTGAAACTTATAGCTGCTTCCCTGTTATTAGTGCTGTCACCCCTCTCGAAGGCGAAAGCTGAGATTGCTAACGTGGGTGAACCAGTGCCTATATATACAGAAGCTGAGCTAATAAAACTGATTAACAACAACAAACACCTAGAGCGAGTAAAAGCAGATAGATGTCAGTTGGTAGAAGATATCGTTGCCCGTGCAACGAGAATCAGCTTACCGGCTTATGAACTGCTTTATGGAGACATGCTGACTTGGGGAGTTTGTGTCGAAAAAGATGTAGAATTAGGCCTTTATTATATAGAAAACGCGGCTCATCAAGGCTTACCTGCTGCCTTAGAGCAGTTAGGTCGTTACTATTCTAGAGGCACGATCGTTCAACAAGATAAAGAACGGGCGATTCCTTATCTGCGGGAAGCTGCAGCTATGGGTAATTTAAATGCGAGGATCCATTTAGCCGAATTACTCCTCCGTGATTACGGTAGCCCACTGGATTATGAAGACGCTTATCGATGGTTATATAATTCGGTTACTGCAAATAAAAGACAACATAAAAGAATTACTGTATTAAGAGATGGTTTAGCTTTGCGCATGCCGCAAAATATTATTGCGAAAGCAAAAAGGCGAGAGGTTTTTTGGTAGCTTATATAAAACGCGCCAATCTTTAAGAACATACCGTATTAAAGACGCCCTATTTAAATGGGGCGTTTGTCTTTTTAGTTACTCATTTTTCCCACACTTCTATATACTTAAAATAACTCCTATCTTGCTAAAGCAGGTTGCCCATGTCAGACAATACACCCAAAGATGAATTCGCTGATCGCGAAGCAGAAAAATATGAAAATCCAGTGCCAAGTCGAGAATTTATCACTGAATTTTTGAAACAAGCGAATGTTCCAATGAACCGAAACGATCTGTTTGAGGCGTTGAGTTTATCGGGAGAAGAACAATATGAAGGGTTGCGTCGTAGATTGAGGGCAATGGAACGAGATGGGCAGCTCGTATTCACCCGTCGTCAATGCTACGCGTTGCCTGAAAAACTTGAGATGATCAAGGGTTACGTGATTGGGCATCGCGATGGATTTGGTTGGGTTCGCCCTGAAGGGAGTGTCGGAAAAGAGAACGACGTTTTATTACCACACCATCAAATGCGAACGATCATTCATGGAGATTATGTTCTTGTTCAACCAGCAGGAACAGATAAGCGTGGCCGAAAAGAAGGTCGACTCATTCGAGTGCTCGAAGAGCGCAAAACGCAGATCGTAGGACGCTTCTTTTTAGAGCAAGGTTACTCCTATGTTGTTCCGGACGACTCGCGAATCCATCAAGATATTCTGATTCCTGAAAAAGAAAAAATGCATGCACGAATGGGTAATGTCGTCGTCATCGAGATTACCGATCGTGGCAGTCGTTCACGAGGCATGGCTGGTCGAGTAATTGAAGTACTTGGTGAGAATATGGCGCCGGGAATGGAAACGCAGATCGCTATACGTACGCATCAAATTCCCAATGTTTGGCCAGAAGCCGTCGACAAGCAAATTAAAGGCTTGGGTGAAGAGGTCCCTGAAGAAGCAAAAGTAGGAAGAGTTGATCTCACAGAACTCCCTCTAGTGACCATTGATGGAGAAGATGCGCGTGATTTTGATGACGCCGTTTTTTGTCAGAAGAAGCCAAGTGGTGGGTGGCGGTTATGGGTAGCAATTGCTGACGTAAGTTATTACGTAAAACCAGGAACGGCATTAGATAAAGAGGCGATAAATCGAGGCAACTCAGTGTATTTCCCCTCTCAAGTGGTTCCAATGCTACCTGAAGTTTTGTCAAATGGGCTCTGTTCGTTAAATCCGCAGGTAGACAGGCTTTGTATGGTTTGTGAGATGACCGTTTCTGAAACAGGTAAGTTATCAGGTTATAAGCATTATGAAGCGGTAATGAACTCACACGCTCGTCTTACCTATACCAAGGTCGGTGATATTCTCGCAGGGGATGAAGAGCTTCGAGTAAGGTATGGGGAACTTGTCCCTCACCTTGAAGAGCTATACGACATGTACAAGGTGTTGAAAGGCGCGAGAGACCAACGCGGTGCAATAGAGTTTGAAACATTGGAAACCAAATTTGTCTTCAATGCAGAACGTAAGATAGATCGCATTGAACCAGTGATTCGTAACGATGCGCACAAGCTTATCGAAGAGTGCATGATATTAGCGAATATCGCATCGGCATCTTTGGTAGAGAAACTTAAAGAACCGGCACTTTATCGCGTCCATGAAACCCCAGGGGAACAAAGGCTAACGGGCTTTAGAGATTTTCTTGGTGAGTTAGGGCTAAACCTAAGCGGTGGATTAACACCTTCGCCAACGGATTATGCTCACCTTATGCAAACCATAGGAGAACGACCTGATAAAGAACTGATTCAAACCATGCTACTGCGTTCGATGAAGCAAGCGATCTATAGCCCAGATAACGCAGGGCACTTTGGCTTAGCGTTAAAGCGCTATGCACACTTTACTTCGCCGATACGCCGTTATCCGGATCTCCTTTTACATAGAGCTATAAAATATCTTATAGCCAAGAAAGAGGGCCGTAATACTGACCGTTGGACGCCTACTGGTGGATATCATTATTCCTTTGATGATATGGATGTATATGGTGAACAATGCTCAATAACGGAACGTAGAGCAGATGATGCAACACGAGAAGTGTCTGATTGGCTTAAATGTGAATATATGCAAGATCACGTGGGTCAAGAACTCGACGGTGTTATCGCTAACGTAACTGGTTTCGGCTTCTTTGTACGTTTATCTGATTTACACATTGATGGTTTAGTTCATATATCTTCGCTGGCTAACGATTACTACATCTTTGATGCTATAGGCCAACGCCTGAAAGGTGAAAGTTTTGGTAATATTTACCGTTTGGGTGATAGCGTTAAAGTTAAAGTGCGATCTGTTAACCTTGATGATAGGCAGATAGACTTTGAATTAGTTGAAACAAGTCGTCAACCGCGTGGCAAAGGTAAAACCGCTAAGAAACGAGCGACAGAAGCAGATAAAAAAGCGCCAGCAGATAGAAAACCAGCGTCGAAATCAAAACGACGAGGTGGAAAAGCAAAAGCGATGGTTGAGCCAACCAAGCGACCTGATGGAATAACAGAAGCGGCTGGGAAACCTGAGTCAGCTGATAAAAAAAGCAAGGCTCAAAAAGTGCGAAAAAAAAAGCCAAGGTCAAAAAAAGCTAAGGCTAAAAAAACCGAAAATAATCAATCTAATAGTAAAAGCTAATTATCTAAATAAAGCATCTAAAAAGAGTAAAAAATGAGTAACGAATTTATCTACGGTATCCATGCAGTAAAAGCAGTGTTAGAGAAAGACCCTGCGCGTATTATTGAAGCCTTTGTATTGAAAGGTCGTCACGATGATCGTTTGATGCCGCTAATTAAGCAATTGCAACAGTTTGGTATTTCAGTTCAGCAAATGGGCCGAAAAGCGTTGGATGACAAAGCGCAAGGTGCAAACCACCAAGGTATTATTGGTCGCGTTAAGTCGGCGAAAACGCTGAACGAAAATGACTTAGATGAAATATTAGCGACACAAAAGCAACCCCTATTTCTTATTCTAGATGGGGTAACCGATCCTCATAACCTAGGGGCCTGCTTACGCAATGCAGACGCTGCGGGTGTTGCCGCTGTGATTGTGCCAAAAGATAAGTCAGCACCATTGACGGCTGCAGTAAGCAAAGTTGCATGTGGTGCCGCAGAAACGATTCCTTTCATTCGTGTGACAAACTTGGCTCGTACTATGCGTGCAATTCAAGAGCAAGGAGTATGGATTGTAGGTACCGCAGGTGAAGCTACGCACGACATATATCAAGCCAAATTAACGGGGCCGTTGGCAATTGTTATGGGATCAGAAGGTGACGGAATGCGCCGTTTAACTCGAGAAACGTGTGATGATCTAATTAAGATTCCAATGGCGGGCAGTGTGTCGAGTTTAAATGTCTCCGTTGCGTCAGGCGTTTGTCTATTCGAAGCAATTAGGCAAAGAAGTTAGTTTCTGTTTTTCTCGTAGGTGTTCGTAAACACCCACTGTTTGAGCTCCCTCTATTCGTTATATAACGTGCTAAATCGTATAATATTTCTAATAGGGTGGAGCCTGCTCGATATTCTAGATTCAATAGCCAAAATACCCCTTGTCATTGACACCTTTTTTCTATAATATTTGCCGTCCTTAATTCTCGGTCATTTTATACTAGTTCCTTGCTTCCCTTGGACGACCGGGCCATTTGTGGAAGCTACTAATCCGTGAGGAGCAAACATGCGAAATTACGAAATCGTATTCATGGTGCACCCTGATCAAAGCGAGCAAGTTGCTGGCATGATCGAGCGTTACACTGGTTCTATCACTGAAGCTGGCGGTACAGTTCACCGTTTAGAAGACTGGGGTCGTCGTCAAATGGCATACCCAATCAACAAGCTTCATAAAGCTCATTACGTTCTTATGAACGTAGAAGCTGGTCAAGATGTGATTGACGAACTAGAAACTGCTTTCCGTTTTAACGATGCAGTTCTACGTAACATGATCATGCGTACTAAAGCTGCAGTTACTGAGCAGTCTATTATGCTTAAACAACGTGAAGAGCGTGCAGAACGTGCTCCACGTCGTGATGATGAACGTGCTCCACGTCGTGATGACCGTGAAGAACGTACAGAAGCTAAGCCAGAAGCAGCTGAGTAATTATTATTGACCTTAGGTCGTTAATAATTCTCAACATACTTAATCAAAAATTTAAGATCAGGAGATAGCCCATGGCTCGTTTCTTCCGTCGTCGTAAATTCTGCCGTTTTACTGCAGAAGGCGTACAAGAGATTGATTACAAAGACGTAGCAACTCTTAAAAATTACATCACTGAAGCTGGTAAAATTGTACCTAGTCGTATTACTGGTACAAGCGCAAAATATCAGCGTCAATTAGCTCGCGCTATTAAGCGTGCGCGCTACCTAGCACTACTACCTTATACTGATAAGCATCAGTAATCGGTACGTTTTATTAAGAGAGAGGATTAAACAATGCAAGTTATTCTACTTGATAAAATCGGTAACCTAGGTAGCCTTGGCGATACAGTTAATGTTAAATCTGGTTATGCTCGTAACTTCCTTATTCCACAGAATAAAGCAGTTATGGCAACTAAGTCTAACATTGAAATGTTCGAAGCTCGTCGTGCTGAACTTGAAGCTAAAGTTGCTGAGCAGTTATCTGCTTCAGAAGCTCGCGCTGAGACAGTTAATGCTCTAGAAGCGGTTGTTATCGCATCTAAAGCTGGTGACGAAGGCAAACTATTCGGTTCTATCGGTACTCGTGACATCGCTGACGCAATTACTGCGGCAGGCGTTGAAGTCGCTAAAAGTGAAGTTCGTCTTCCTGAAGGCGCTCTTCGCAACATTGGTGAGTTTGACATTAGCATCCAACTTCATTCAGAAGTATTTGCTACTGTTACTCTACAAGTTGTTGCTGCTGAGTAATTTCAGTACCAGATGACTACGAAAAAAACATCAGCCATTGGCTGGTGTTTTTTTATGTCTGTTATTCAGCGTTTAGAAAATAAATAATAAGTTTACCGACAAGCTAGACTCTGTATCGCTTAAACCATTAGGCACTTTGCTATGGGATTGCTTTTCATGAACGATTTTCAAAGCAATATCATCAGTAATATTATTGATCGCACTCAATTCCGTATCCACTTTAGAGTTACTTTCACCCGTCGTTAATGTCACCTTAGCAGAAAGGGAAAAGCTATCAATTATTTGCCAGTTGGAGCTGAATTGCCCTCTAAAAATAGGCTCTTGTACGATATTTGGGAAGATAATGTCATCATCATCTAATTCATCTAGATTCGGTTCCTGATACCGGTAACCTGGCCCGATTTCTACTTCCACCAATAAGTCTTTTGAATTTACAACCTGATAACCGAGGCCACCTGATAAGGTGTAATCTTTGTAGTAGGCGCTGTGCCTAGAGTCAATGCCTTTGAATCCGCCATACAAGTAAATGCCTATACCTAATTTGTAGTCACTTTGTGCCTCATATGTCAGTTGAAATTTATCCTCTTCCCCATTTTTGTCTAGTTTATGAAGTTTAAACTCGCCGGAATGTCGGTGACGACCAGAGGTGTATTCTGCATCCACACGTGAATTTAATGCTTGAGAATCAGTATTTCCTGTATGGGACTGATAACCAAATTCAATCTCGGATTTTAACGGTGAGTTTTCGTGGTTGTCATTAAGGCTATCTTCTGCCAACGTTGATGGGCTGAAAAATAGTCCGCTTACTATCAATCCGCAAGTTCTCAATCCGTTAGCAATCCGGATGCATGGTGGGAATAACCTAAAATACACGAAATACGCTCGCTGAAAGAATGGGCATAATAGTATAAGTATGTAGCATATCTAATCGTCAATGCGATGTTAATTCTCGTTTTTTTTATTTGGGGATTACAAATGATGTAATACCGCTATAATGTGGCGCTATAACTAGTTATTGAGTATCACCATGGTCGAAATCCGAAACAAAAATATTGCCGACACCCAAGTAGACGCAATTAAGGTTCCACCTCATTCTCTGGAAGCTGAGCAGTCAGTGATAGGGGGATTGCTTCTGGATAATGAACGTTGGGATACTGTCTCAGAAAGAGTGGTAGCAAAAGATTTTTATAGTCGACCGCATCGTCATATTTTTGAAGGTGTCAAAGCGATATTAGAAGATAGCAACCCATTAGATCTTATTACGTTATCTGAGTTCCTAGAGCAAAGAGAACAGCTTGAAGAGGTTGGCGGTTTTGCTTACCTAGCGGATCTTGCCAAAAATACACCAAGTGCAGCGAACATTAATGCTTATGCAGATATCGTTGCCGAGAGAGCATTAGTACGTAACCTTATTGGTGTCGCGAATGAAATTGCGGATGCGGGCTATGATCCTCAAGGTAGAACATCTGAAGATTTGCTAGACCTTGCAGAAAGTAAAGTATTTGCCATTGCCGAAGAAAGAACAGGTGAAAATGAAGGCCCTCAAAGTGTGGATTCCATCTTGGAAAAAACGCTTGAACGTATTGAGATACTTTACAAATCACCTCAAGATGGTGTTACTGGGCTAAATACGGGTTTTGCTGACCTCAATAAAAAAACGGCAGGCTTACAAGGTTCCGACTTAATCATCGTCGCAGCTCGTCCATCTATGGGTAAAACGACGTTCGCAATGAACCTGTGTGAAAACGCGGCAATGTCTCAAGATAAACCAGTACTTATATTCTCATTAGAGATGCCCGCAGAACAGCTAATGATGCGTATGCTTGCTTCACTTTCTCGAGTCGATCAAACCAAGATTCGTACGGGTCAATTAGATGATGAAGATTGGGCTCGTATTTCTTCTTCCATGGGTATTCTAATGGAAAAGAAAAATATGCTGATTGACGATAGTTCAGGTCTAACACCGACTGAACTTCGTTCGCGTGCAAGACGAGTGGCACGTGAACATGGAGGCCTAAGCATGATAATGATAGATTACCTTCAATTAATGCGCGTCCCTTCAATTAGCGAAAATCGTACGTTAGAAATTGCAGAAATTTCACGCTCGCTTAAAGCCTTGGCTAAAGAACTGAATGTCCCGGTTGTTGCGCTTTCGCAGTTAAACCGTTCCCTAGAACAACGTGCTGATAAACGACCAGTAAACTCCGATTTACGTGAATCGGGTTCTATCGAGCAGGATGCCGACTTGATCATGTTTATCTATAGGGATGAGGTCTACCATCCAGATAGTACGATGAAAGGTATAGCTGAGATTATTCTTGGTAAGCAACGTAACGGCCCAATCGGTTCTGTTCGGCTTACCTTTCAAGGTCAATATTCTCGATTTGATAACTATGCAGGCCCTGCATTTGACGACGAATAATAAGGTTATAGTCCATGAGCTATATGAAAGCAGCCACTGCCGTTATTGATTTACGAGCACTTAGACACAACCTAGATATCATTCGTCAAAAATCGCCTAACAGTAAGTTATTGGCTGTAGTGAAGGCTAATGGCTATGGTCATGGCTTATTGAAAATCGCTCAAAATTCAGACAGCGCGGACGCGTTCGGTGTCGCTCGTATAGAAGAAGCTCTGCAATTAAGGGCGGGAGGGATAGTAAAACCTATTCTGCTTTTAGAAGGATTCTACTCTTCTCTTGATTTGCCTATTTTGACGACGAATAATATTCAGACCGCGGTTCATAGCATTGAACAACTTGAGGCTTTAGAGCAGGCAACACTCGAAACGCCAGTCAAAGTATGGGTTAAGCTTGATAGCGGTATGCATCGACTTGGTGTTAGGCCGGAACATTTTTCTGACTTTGTTGATCGAATTAATCGTTGCGATAATATTGCCAAGCCGATTCGTTTTATGAGCCATTTTGCCTGCGCTGATGAACGACAAAGCCCAGTCACGTTAGAGCAAACGAAATTATTTCTAGAACTAACCGAACCGTATGAAGGTGAACGTTCGATTGCGGCGTCAGCTGGTATTCTTGTGTGGCCGGAAAGCCGCTTAGAATGGAATCGCTCCGGGATTATTATGTATGGTGTGTCACCGTTCTCAGACGATGACGCGACAGATTACCACTGCAAGCCTGTTATGACCCTTAAATCATGCTTAATTGCTGTACGAGACGTTAAGGCGGGTGAAAGCGTGGGTTACGGTGCTATCTGGACCAGCAAACGTGATACTAAGATCGGGGTTGTCGCAATTGGATACGGTGATGGTTATCCTAGAACGGCTCCGTATGGAACACCCGTTTGGGTTAACGGTAGAATCGCGCCTATTGCGGGGCGAGTATCAATGGACATGCTTACTATCGATCTTGGGCCAGAAGCAATAGATTGCGTAGGCGATGAGGTCATTCTATGGGGAGCGCCACTGCCAGTGGAAAACGTCGCGAAACATATCGGTACGATCGCCTATGAACTGGTTACTAAGTTAACTCCTCGAGTTGAGATGCAATATCTCACTGAGCGAAAGGAATGAAAGCTTTAACCTTCCTTGTCAGCCTCATTTCATCTTTTATTTTATTGGTATGCAGTACACCTGCATACAGTAATGGTTGGCCAAATTGGGTTCCAGATTCTGCTGTTGTTCCCTTCTTTTTCACCTCGGATTCCATGGGTAATACCGTTGGTGTTGCTGGTGTAGCGACGGGTATTCTACAACCCCAGATGAGTCTATTGGTCATGGGGCTCTATTCTGACAAAGATACTTATGTTACTTACGGCGCACTTGCTAATTATCAAGCGCCTGGAAACTGGCTATTAGGCGTTGAATTGTATAATGGTAAATTTGTAGATTACGATTATTACCTTGGAGATCAAGGCAACAATAACTCCTCGTCATTGGATGTAACAGAGACAACAGGTATTGAAGAGAAGTATCGTTTTTCTTTTCGATATATTTTGCCGTGGGGAGAAGGTAAAAACCTTGGTGTAGCAGCGGGGTATACGCCTAATCGAGAGGTCAAAGGATCAAACCCATTTACAAGTGGTGTTAGCTCATTTGAAATCCAACCTTTTTTTGCCTCTAGAGAGTTAAGTACAAACGACCAAAGTGCCGAAGAAACGTGGGGAGTTAAATTAGAATTTGATTGGAATAATCAGAATGATAATAGGAACCCAACAGAAGGGTCTAGAACGCAAGTCGAAGTAACCTATTCTCCAGAATATAAAAACGATAGCCAATGGGCGGTAGTGGCCTTACATAATAGTCAGTACTGGGATATCGGCCCCCTAAACGATTTTTTCAATAAGCAAGTTCTGGCATTCAGTGTTTATACGGCAGATACCCCGACATGGAATAATTGTTCAAACAATCAATGCCAACGCCCTCCTGAATATGAAAGTGTAAAGCTTGGTGGATTATTTCGATTGCGAAGTTTTACTGCCGGGCGTTTTCATGGTCGATCTGCTATCAGTTACACCGCGGAATATAGAGTGATGCCTGAATGGCAACCCTTGGGTTCATGGCCAGTATTCAGCCTATATAATGTGCCATGGTGGCAATGGGTCGCGTTTACGGATGTAGGACGAGTAGCAGATGAATATGACTTAAAGACCCTGCATGAAGATATGAAATGGAGCGCCGGTGGTGCGATTCGTTTTCAAGTAGAGGGCGTCGTTGTTCGTACTGAGGTTGCATGGGGAAGTGAAGATAGTATTTTTCGTGTAATGGTGAATCAACCATTTTAATGTTATCGGAGGCATCAATAGAACCTCCGCTACGAATAGAGTTTACGGTTATTCTCCAGAAATTGTCGCAATGATGGTTCTTGAACCGCCATACTCTCTATGTTCTCCTAAATAGATACCTTGCCAAGTACCCAGAGCCAAGTTTCCATTACTGATAGGGATGGTAATACTGGCACCAAGTAGTGATGCTTTTATGTGTGCAGGCATATCATCATCTCCTTCATATATGTGCTGATAATAACTCGCTCTTTCTGGCACAAACTTATGAAAGTGACTTTCCATATCGGATCGTACCGTTGGATCTGCATTTTCATTAAGTGTCAAACTTGCTGAGGTATGTTGAATAAACAGATGAAGAAGGCCTATTGAAATGGCCGAAATTTCTTGAACGTTTTGCTGGATTTCATCTGTAATGAGATGAAAGCCCCTGCTTTTAGGTTGTAAGTGAATTGTCGCCTGTTGCCACATAGGAAAGTTACTCAACTTTATAGAAAGTACTTTAAATTATAACGCCGAACAGGTAAAACTAGTGATCAAATTGAGAACTGATGTAACTCAATACTAAATCTGTGCAGTTACGTCATAATCTCACTCTAATTATAATAAAAGAGCCAATTGAGACTGTCGATCGTTGAAAATACGGCTTTCAAAGTGAGTTTTCATCGAAATAAACGCTCATTTTTCAATAACGAGAAAATTTTATTTTTAATTTGGCTATTCAGTTATCGTAGAAATTCGTCTACGTTTAATTGAATTTAACCTACTGTGGCATCGGGACAGAGACTATGTTGAAAAATATTAATCCAACGCAAACAAAGGCTTGGAAGGCTTTAACAACGCATTTTGAATCAGCACAAGATATGGAGCTTGATACGTTATTTGCATTAGACGAAGATCGTTTTGAAAACTTTTCTACTAAGTTTGGTGACGACATTCTGGTTGATTACTCAAAAAACTTAATCAATCAAGAGACAATGGAAAAATTGTTTGCTCTTGCCGATGAGACAGAATTGAAGGCAGCAATCGACGCGATGTTCTCAGGTGAGAAAATCAACCAAACAGAAGGACGCGCAGTATTACATTGTGCTCTTCGTAACCGTAGTAACAAACCAGTCATGCTAGAAGGCAAAGATATCATGCCTGATGTAAATGCGGTTTTGACAAAGATCGAAGGCTTTACCGATCGCGTTATTTCAGGTGACTGGAAAGGCTATACAGGCAAAGCGATTACTGATGTTGTAAACATTGGTATCGGCGGTTCGGACCTTGGCCCTTATATGGTAACAGAAGCGTTAACACCTTATAAAAACCATTTAAACATGCACTTCGTTTCGAATGTTGATGGTACTCATATCGTAGAAACATTGAAAAAAGTGAATCCTGAGACAACATTGTTCTTGGTTGCATCAAAAACATTTACTACTCAAGAAACGATGACAAACGCGCACTCAGCACGTACTTGGTTCCTTGACTCTGCGGGTGACGAAGCCCACGTAGCGAAACATTTCGCAGCGCTTTCTACAAATGGAAAAGCAGTAGCAGAGTTCGGAATTGATACTGAAAACATGTTTGAATTTTGGGACTGGGTTGGTGGTCGTTACTCACTTTGGTCAGCCATTGGTATGTCCATTGCACTTTGTGTCGGTTATGATAATTACATTGAGCTGTTGGCCGGTGCTCACGATATGGATAATCATTTTTCTGACACTGCATTTGAGAAAAACGTCCCCGTTATTCTTGCTTTGATAGGTCTTTGGTACAACAATTTCCATGGTGCAGAATCAGAGGCAATCTTACCTTATGACCAATATATGCATCGTTTTGCGGCCTATTTTCAACAAGGTAACATGGAGTCGAATGGTAAATACACTGATCGCAATGGCGAAGCTGTTGACTACCAAACAGGCCCAATTATTTGGGGTGAACCTGGTACAAATGGACAACATGCGTTTTATCAGTTAATTCACCAAGGCACTAAATTGATTCCTTGTGATTTCATTGCGCCTGCAATCAGCCACAATCCAGCCGGTGATCACCATCAGAAACTGATGTCTAATTTCTTTGCTCAAACGGAAGCCCTTGCTTTCGGTAAGAGCAAAGAACAAGTAGAAGCTGAATTTATCGCAGCAGGTAAAACAGCAGAAGAAGTCAAAGACCTTGTACCATTTAAAGTGTTCGAAGGTAATAGACCAACTAACTCTATCTTGGTTAAACAAATTACCCCCCGTACACTAGGCAACTTACTTGCCATGTATGAGCATAAAATCTTTGTTCAGGGTGTTATTTGGAATATCTTCTCATTTGACCAATGGGGTGTGGAGCTTGGTAAGCAGCTAGCGAGCCAAATTCTTCCTGAACTAGCCGATGAATCACCAATCGATTCACATGACAGCTCAACAAATGGTCTAATTAACGCATTTAAAACGTACAAAGCTTAATAGATGAGATGTTAAATAGCTTGTTCCTGTTTATCGAGAGCAAGCTATTTACGCATTACGTTTTGGAAAACAAAAAAAGGTTGATGTATCACATCAACCTTTTTTATTTTTGGTTTTAAAAATCAGTTTTATTCAAAACAAATCTCAATAAACGCGTTACCCCATTCGGAGGTGAAAGGCATTATAATTATTGCCCCGTCGCATTTATGGCGAATAGTATGCCCTTTACCGGATACAACGATAGGGGTCGCCATATCAAATTCAAAGCCACTATCAGATAAAATTCGTTTCGCTCCACCAGTAACCATATTTGTGATTTCACCCACCATATCAGTGACTTCTTCATTAATACCGTTTGGACGTTCACCCAGCATATTCTGCATGATCTCTAGTGCGAGACCTTCATCAAAAGTAATAGACATCGAGCCTTTACTTTTGTCACCGACCATACCAATCAGACCAGATACATCACCACGAGCGATTTCATCTTTTTTGACTCTCGGTTTTAGCGGTTTCAGCTCTAGGGAGGCCATTGTTTTTAATACGTTCATCAAAGAAGCTAAAAACGGGTTTACAAATTCAGCGCGCATAACACTCTTTCTTATTGTTTCATGATTGAAAGACACGCTTTACAAGTACCGTGTGTTTCAAGGACATGATTTGTTATTTTGAACCCGTGCTTTTCGGCATTGCCAGCAAGCAAGGTCATCAGATTATCATCTTGTAGTTCAGCAACATTACCACACTGGTCACAAATTAGAAGTTGGGAGTAATGCTCATTTTGACCACATGAGCAACAGGATATAAAGCTATTATTAGATTCAACTTTATGGATGAACCCTTGTTCTAGCAAAAAATCTAGTGCTCTATATATTGTTGGTGGCTTAGCTTGAGGTTCACTCTTTTTTAGTTGTTCCAGCAGATCGTAAGCACTTGATGCACTTTTATTGGTGCAAATCAGTTCAAATACTCTTTTTCTCTGGGGTGTAAATCTAACCCCTCGAGCCTCACAAATACCTGATACATGCTCAAGTAACATAATGTCCAAATCAGCCACCTTTAAAACTGGACTTTTATAATAATACACTAATTTTCCAAACATAATACTTGGAAAGCAATTCATACCCTAAGCGAAAGGTAATGAGGGATCAAGTTAATCGAAAATCAAAATTAATATTTAAGGTAAAAATGCTAGCCTTCTCTAGATCTCTTATGTTTATGGGAAAACCAAATTACAAGTGAGAGGAATGACTTAGCGTATACTTTCTTTTTAGAGTTTTGCTTTCTCTGTGTATAATGCGCGAACTCTTTTTAACGATTACCTTAAACCTTAAGTCACCGCTTTATCGTTGACGTGTTTTGATGATGCAGTTCGTCATTGTCCTGCTTTCAATAAAGGAGGACTTTAAGAGCGTTATAGAAAATAACTCAGGTAAATTTTGGGTAGTTTGTGGCTTTATTACGTAACATATTTTGAGACTAAATCTTAATGAACACCGATAAACCCAGTAAATACGCTAGTTCACGCTTCTCCATTGCGCCCATGCTCGATTGGACGGATAGGCATTGTCGGTACTTCCATCGCTTGTTGACTCAAGAGGCGTTGCTCTATACAGAAATGGTGACAACAGGCGCGATCATTCATGGCAAAGGTGACTTTTTAGCTTATAACGAAGAGGAGCATCCTCTTGCGTTACAGTTAGGAGGTTCTAATTCGGCTGATTTAGCTGCCTGTGCAAAATTGGCGCAAACACGTGGTTATGATGAGATTAATCTGAATGTAGGTTGTCCTTCTGATCGTGTTCAAAACGGACGTTTTGGGGCCTGTTTGATGGCAGAGCCCGATCTTGTTGTTGATTGTATCAAAGCAATGAAAGATGTGGTTGATATACCAGTTACCGTTAAAACTCGCATTGGTATTGATGATTTGGATTCCTATGAGTTTTTAACTACTTTTATTACTAAAGTGCATGAACTTGGTGGTTGTAATGATTTTACTATCCATGCACGTAAGGCGTGGTTAAGTGGTTTAAGCCCGAAGGAAAACAGAGAGATTCCACCTCTAGATTACGAAAGAGCGTATCAGTTGAAACTGGACTTTCCACATTTGAATATAGGCTTAAATGGCGGAGTGAAAACATTAGAAGAATCCATTGAGCATCTAAAGCATGTTGATGGTGTTATGGTTGGTAGAGAAGCCTATCAGAGCCCTTATATTCTTGCTCAAGTTGATCAACAAATTTTCGGACGAGAAAAGCCAATTAAGAAACGCAGTGAAGTGGTCCATGAAATGTACCCTTATATCGAAAGCCAATTAGAAAACGGGGCTCAGTTGGGGCATATCACACGTCATATGTTGGGGCTTTTTCAAAGTATGCCTGGAGCGCGTCAATGGCGTCGTTACATTAGTGAAAATGCGCATAAAAAAGGGGCAGGTGTTGAAGTGGTAGAAACGGCATTAGCAAAAATACCAAAAGAACTTAACGTGTAAATTTCACCATATTGGTGGTGAAATTTACCAGTAAAAAAGCAATTAACCACCAAGGCTCATGTTGATAGTTCTTTATTACTTGATATGTAAGAACTTTTATTTAAATAAAATGTGGCTTGGATCCTGCTATGTTATCTACCAATCCCATGTTTAATCGAATCAATCAGGTGTGGGAATCTACGGGAGAGTGTTATGTTCGAATTACTATTTTTTATCATGTTTATCGGTATCCTATTTTTTACTGGGCTTAGTATGATGACGGTGTTTATTGCACTAGGCGTTTCAATATTTGTCATGTTTTTGATGGGTATGGTCGGTTTTATAATTAAATTGTTGCCTTGGATTATTGTGATCGCAATTGGTGTGTGGGTTTACAAAAATTACATTGTGTCTGCTCGTTAATGGATTGAACCTGTTGAATTTCTATATTATTAACTATGCTAGTATCAAAGAGTTACTGAAGGGTTAATGAAAGGGAGATTGAAATGGTACAAATGGGACAAAAGTTGTTGTTTGGCTGTGTAATGGCACTGTTTGCTCAATCGGCAATGGCAGACGATTTTTACCGTGGTGAGGTTGGTTTAGATTATTGGTGGGGAAGTACTAAGGTCAATGATGTACGTTATGATGAAGACAAAACGCCTTTCTTAACCCTCATATTAGAAACCGATCTCCCATACGCTCCGCATTTCAAGTTTAGATACAGTGAAATTGATTCTCAGCAAACGGCTTTTGATAAATATGATTTTACGTTTTATTACGATGTTATAGAGCACGATACTTTAGCTCTCGATCTTGGTATTAATGCATCAAATTACCAAAATAGTCGATATACCTATTTAGGTACGGATGAAAGTTTCAATATGACAACATGGGGCTTATACGCGAATGGAGCAATAGGTATCCCCAAGACCGATATCGATATCATAGGGCAGTTCGATTTTTATAATAGTGGCAATAAAAAAACAGCCGACTTTATTGCAGGCTTCGAATACACCCTTGCTCTACAGACGGTGGATGTTGCTTTGAGAACAGGGTATCGAGTCATGGACTACACTTTCTATGAAGATAAAGAGAATGAGGCGACGGTATTCGTAGATGGTTGGTTTATTGGTGTCAGTGTTATTTTGTAGATAACAACATTGTTTGATTTTTAAAGCATCACGTTATTACGTGGTGTTTTTTTATACCTGTTAGTAATAAAAACTAAAAATTATTTAACATATGTAAGCTTATGAGCCATGCTTAATTTACGTGTTACAGATAATATTCACTCGAATGCGGCATTATTTGGCTAATGGGCGATAAGGAAAGTTGCTATGACGCTGACAGAATTAAGAACGCTATATAGGGAAAATCAGCTTATCGAAGCCATTATCGAACCTTCGGTGCAAGATGGAAGCTGGATAGTTGAATTTAGACATGCTCATGGTGGGCTTGTGTTATTGACCGACTCTGAAGGTGAAGGATGTCAATATCTTGATTTGGATTTGGCTTCTAAATCGGCAATGGCCGTTGGATTTAATCAAGTTAGGGTTGAACAAAAATAACGAAATACCGCTTTTTTAAGCTTCCTTATCTCAAAAAGTTATAAAACATGAACTTCTATTCTTTCTTGTTATTAGCGTGAGTGGTTAATCTATAGTCACGCAACTAATAGGAATGTCGTGACAATGTTATCGAAGGAACTCTCAGCACTAGCAAGTCCGCTAAATGACCAACAAACAGGTCAGTTAAAACAAGCCATATCAGAACTGTCTCCCCAGCAGTTAGCTTGGGTTAGCGGTTATTTTTGGGGTCTAAGTCAGACTCAGTCTTCTGAAGTAAATGCACCGAATATCCAAACATTGGCTGAAAATGGCTCTGAGCCAACGGGCAAGCTATCTATTATTTTTGCATCCCAAACAGGTAATGCAAAAGGTGTTGCGGAGTCCATTAAATCGGCAGCAGAAGCTCAAGGTATCGCTGTAAAGTTATTTGATGCAAGTGATTATAAAGGTAAGAACCTAGCTAAAGAAACACATGTGATTTTTGTGGCCTCGACCAATGGTGAAGGTGAACCGCCAGATAATGCCATTGAATTGCATGAATTCTTGCAATCGAAAAAGGCACCAAAATTGGATGGTTTACAATATGGCGTTGTCGCTCTAGGTGATTCAAGCTACGAGTATTATTGTCAAACGGGCAAAGACTTTGATACGTATTTAGCCAAATTGGGAGCAACTTCATTTATCGAGCGACTTGATTGCGATGTTGATTATGATGAATCAACGGAACAATGGAGTACTGATGCATTAAGTAAAGTTAAAGAAGCGTTATCTAGTTCCATTTCTTTTGGAGCCGTTCAGACGCTGAATTCTACCCAGACGGGTCTTAGTCTTTATACAAAACAGAGCCCATACACAGCTTCTCTGCTGACCAATCAAAAAATTACAGGTCGTGATTCTGGTAAAGATGTCCGTCATATCGAAATCGATTTGGATGGTTCAGGTATCACTTATCAGCCAGGTGATGCTCTGGGTGTATGGTATGAAAACGGAACGGATCTTGTTGACGCGGTTCTTAATCAAGTTGGACTCTCAGGTGTTGAGAGTGTGAATGTATCAGGGGAAAGCGTATCACTTCGTGATGCACTTATTTCCAAATTTGAAATTACTGCGAGTAACCCGCAACTTGTCACTAAATATGCAGAGCTTTCAGGTAGCAAAAAGTTACAAAAACTTGTTGAAGATAAAGATAAGTTACGTCAATACGCATCGAATACTCAGGTGATTGATGTACTTACTGAAAAGAAAACAAAGCTATCAGCTGAAGAATTGGTTGGGCTTTTCCGCAAAATAACACCACGCCTCTATTCTATCGCTTCAGCTCAAACCGAAGTTGAAGATGAAGTCCATTTAACCGTTGGACTTGTCGAGTATAAAAAAGGTGAAGAACAACGTCATGGTGGAGCATCAGGTTTCCTTTCACAGCGCCTTGAAGAAGGGAGCAAAGTGAAGGTATTCGTTGAGAACAATAATAACTTTAAATTACCAGCGGACGATAATGCACCGCTTATCATGATAGGGCCTGGTACTGGTATCGCGCCATTCAGAAGTTTCGTGCAGGAACGTGATAATAGAGGTGCTGAGGGTAAGAATTGGTTATTTTTTGGCGATAGAACCTTAACGCAAGATTTTCTTTATCAGGTTGAATGGCAGAAACACCTTAAATCTGGTCTTTTGACAAAGCTAGATGTCGCTTTTAGTCGAGATCAAAAAGAAAAAGTCTATGTTCAAAATCGGCTATTAGAAAATGCAGAACAGGTTTGGCAATGGATTGAACAAGGCGCATATATCTACGTATGCGGAGACGCGACTCAAATGGCCAAAGATGTTAATGATGCGCTAATTACTATTGCTAAAGAGCATGGTCAGCTAAGCCAAGAAATCGCAGAAGAATTTATCAACAATTTACGCAAGCAGAAGCGTTATCAGAGGGATGTGTACTAATGAATGAGCAAGTAGTAATAGGTGAAGAATTAGGACCTCTTTCTGATAATGAGCGCCTTAAAAGAGAGAGTAACTTCCTTCGCGGAACAATTAAATTGGACTTGAAAAACCAAATTACTGGTGGGTTTACAAATGACAATTTTCAGCTAATTCGTTTTCATGGCATGTATCAGCAAGATGATAGAGATATTCGTGCGGAACGTGCAAAGCAGAAGTTAGAGCCATTGCATAATGTCATGCTTAGAGCGCGTATGCCGGGTGGAATTATTTCTCCGCAACAATGGTTAGCCATAGATAAGTTTTCAGATGAGCACACCTCTTATGGAAGCATTCGACTCACAACAAGGCAGACATTCCAGTTTCATGGTGTCTTAAAGCCAAACATTAAGTTAATGCATCAAACACTTAATGCCATTGGTATTGACTCCATTGCTACTGCTGGTGATGTTAATCGGAACGTACTGTGTACTAGCAACCCGATTGAATCGGAATTACATCAAGAAGCTTATGAGTGGGCGAAGAAAATAAGTGAGCACTTGTTACCAAAATCCCGTGCCTATGCTGAAATTTGGTTAGACGGCGAAAAAGTTGAAACGACAGACGAAGAGCCGATCCTCGGAAGTAACTATCTGCCTCGTAAATTCAAAACCACAGTGGTTATTCCTCCAAACAACGATATTGATGTTCATGCGAATGACCTTAATTTTGTGGCCATAGCAGAAGATGGAAAGCTTATAGGGTTTAACGTACTTGTTGGGGGTGGACTTGCTATGACGCATGGCGATACTTCTACATACCCAAGAAAAGCGGACGACTTTGGTTTTATCTCTTTGGATAAAACGTTAGACGTTGCCGCTGCGGTCGTTACGACCCAGCGTGACTGGGGGAATCGATCTAACCGTAAAAATGCAAAAACCAAATATACCCTAGATAGAGTGGGTATTGACGTGTTTAAGGCGGAGGTAGAAAAAAGGGCGAATGTTCAATTTCTAAATAGTCGTCCGTATGAGTTTAAAACACGCGGAGATCGTATTGGTTGGCTAAAAGGAATTGACGGTAAGTATCACCTATCTCTATTCATCGAAAACGGCCGATTACTTGATTTTCCGAATAAGCCGCTAAAATCAGGTGTGGCTCAAATAGCCAAGATTCATAAAGGTGATTTTCGAATGACCGCGAATCAGAACCTAATTGTTGCAGGAGTGACGGCTGACCAAAAAGACAAAATTGATGCTATCGCTCGCGCTCATGGATTAGTTGATGACACAGTTTCACTTCAAAGACAAAACTCTATGGCCTGCGTTGCTTTTCCCACTTGTCCATTAGCGATGGCGGAAGCGGAGCGAATCCTGCCTCAATTTGTTACCGATGTTGAAGGCATTTTGAAGAAACATAGCCTTCCAGAACAAGACAACATTATTCTAAGAGTGACGGGGTGTCCAAATGGCTGTGGCCGCGCAATGTTAGCGGAAGTTGGTTTAGTCGGTAAGGCACCAAGCAGATACAATCTACATATAGGCGGGAATAGAGCTGGGACTCGGGTGCCAAAGATGTATAAAGAGAACATCACGGACAAGCAGATTCTAGAAGAGTTAGATACCTTGATCGGTAGGTGGGCAATAGAACGTGACGAAAATGAGAGTTTTGGTGACTTCACCATACGAGTCGGAATTATCGAGGAAGTGATTATCTCTAAGAGAGACTTTTATGCGTGATACTTTTAATGCAACGCTTAACTTACGTGAACTGTTAGCACTAAATAAGGTGGAACAAAGCCTGAAATTGGCTGAAATTAATGGTGAGTTAGAATTGCTATCAGCTCAACAGCGTGTGAGGTGGGCAATAGAAAACCTATCTGGGAACCATGTAGTCTCATCGAGTTTCGGTGTTCAAGCCGCAGTGATGCTGCACCTATCGAATGAGATTAAGCCAGACATTCCCGTAATCTTAACCGATACAGGTTACTTGTTTCCTGAGACTTACCTTTTTATCGACGAGCTGGCAGAAAAGCTGAATCTAAACCTGAAGGTTTTTCGTGCAATAGAAAGTTCGGTTTGGCAAGAAGCGAGACACGGTAAATTATGGGAACAAGGCGTAAGCGGAATAGAGAAATATAATAAGATAAATAAAGTCGAGCCTATGAGAAGGGCACTCAATGAACTTTCAGCGAAGGTTTGGTTTTCTGGATTAAGAAGAGAGCAATCCAGCTCTCGGGCAAACCTGCCCATCTTGTCTATACAAAATGGTGTGTTCAAGTTTTTGCCCATCGCAGACTGGACTAATAAAGACGTGCACTACTATATAGTAGAAAACGGCCTCTCATATCATCCGTTACGAGATCAAGGTTACTTGTCTGTCGGCGATACTCACACGACAAAAAAGTGGGAAGCGGGAATGACAGAAGAAGAAACACGATTTTTCGGGCTGAAAAGAGAATGTGGACTTCATGAAGACGACGACTTCCAAGAAGCTGGTTCAGGCATATAAATGATTATTTTATAATCAGTTTATAATAAGTCTGTGGATAACTTGTTAGCCACCTATGAGTAAAATGGTAAAAATGACACGTAGAATAGGAATTAGATTCAAGTGTCATTTTTTCTTCAAAAAAGGCAAAAAAAGTATTGCCAAAGATAATTCGTTCTCTATAATGCGCCTCACTGACACGGTAGAGCCCACAAGGCTTTGCGGATAAATCAGTAAGACGAGCAGCTTGAAAAAGCCTTCGAAATTAAAATGAAAAAGTATTTGACTCTTCACTTTAAATCGCTAGAATGCACGTCCGCTTCAAGGAAAGCTTTACAGCAACCGAGAAGTAACGCTCTTTAACAATTTAAACCTATATCAATCTGTGTGGGCACTCGTTGATGACAATCGAAGATGATTCTCTGCCTTAGGGCACGAAATCAACAACGGTTTCAATGAACTGAGTGACCTAATTTGA
>NZ_JBCDMC010000012.1:0-139279 GCF_042465995.1 Vibrio frigidus
AGCAGCCGCGCAACTGACAACAGAAGGCAAAAAAGTACGCGTAGTTTCTATGCCTGCAACGGATGTGTTTGATAAGCAAGACGCCGCTTATCGTGAAGCTGTTCTTCCTGCTGACGTAAGAGCACGTATTGCTGTTGAAGCAGGTATTGCTGATTTCTGGTACAAGTACGTTGGTTTTGACGGTCGTATTATCGGAATGACCACCTTTGGTGAGTCTGCTCCAGCGGGTGAACTCTTCAAGATGTTCGGCTTTACAGTCGAGAACGTGGTTAAAGCCGCGAATGAAGTGCTCGCGTAACCGTACGCATCATCGCGAAATCAAACCGAGCACTTTGCTCGGTTTTTTTCTGCATGCGATTTATCTCTATATCCAGTATTATCCTTGTTCAGACAAAAAGGATGAGATATCAGTCGATGCTAAAAATAGCAATTAATGGCTTCGGCCGGATAGGTCGTAATGTGCTGCGAGCGCTTTATGAAAGTGGTAAAAATAACCAGATTCAAGTTGTTGCCGTCAATGAGTTGGCACAACCGGATGCGATGGCGCATCTGCTTCAATACGACACTAGCCATGGACGTTTTGGTAAAAAAGTATCTAACGACCAAGAACACCTTTTTATCCATCATCAAAATGGCGAGTTTGATTCGGTTCGAATTCTTCATTTAGCGGATATTGAGCTACTACCGTGGAGAGATCTGCAAGTCGATATTGTTTTAGATTGCACGGGTGTATATGGAAATAGAGAAGATGGGCTTAAACATATTGCGGCGGGCTCAAAAAAGGTATTGTTTTCTCATCCAGGAGCAAACGATCTAGACAATACCATTATCTATGGTGTTAACCATGAAACGCTTCTGGATAAGCACAATATTGTGTCAAATGGTTCCTGTACAACCAACTGTATCGTACCGATAATTAAAGTATTGGATGAGGCATTTGGAATCGACTCTGGCACTATCACCACGATTCATTCATCGATGAATGATCAACAAGTTATTGATGCTTATCATCCGGATCTGAGAAGGTCTCGCTCCGCTAGCCAGTCAATCATTCCTGTGGATACGAAACTTCATAAAGGAATCGAAAGAATATTTCCGAAATTTTCCAACAAATTTGAAGCAATTTCGGTACGAGTACCGACTGTAAATGTGACGGCAATGGATTTAAGCGTCACAATTAACACAAAAGTGAAAGTTAATGACGTAAATCAAACCATCATAGAGGCATCTCAGTGTACATTACGTCACATTGTTGACTATACTGAGAAGCCTTTAGTTTCGATCGACTTCAATCATGATTCACACAGTGCAATCGTGGATGGTTCGCAAACTAGAGTGAGTGATGGTCGTCTAGTGAAAATGCTAGTTTGGTGTGACAACGAATGGGGTTTCGCCAATAGGATGCTAGACACAACTATTGCAATGCTGTCGTGTAAAAAGTAGCTTAAATAATTTATTTGCCCATTGAAATAAATGGAATCTACCCCCACATGACATAGCAGTTAAAGAATTTCTATGCTTGGGTATATGCCGAGCTAAACAAACTTTCTTAAATTTATAAATCGAGAGGACAAACAATGTCTGTAATCAAGATGACTGACCTGGATCTAGCAGGTAAACGTGTATTTATTCGTGCTGATCTAAACGTACCAGTAAAAAACGGTAAAGTAACTTCTGATGCGCGTATTCTAGCATCACTTCCAACTATCAAGATGTGCCTAGAAGCTGGCGCCAAAGTTATGGTTACTTCACACTTAGGTCGTCCTACAGAAGGCGAATATGCTGAAGAGTTCTCTCTAGCACCTGTAGTTAACTATTTAAACGATGCACTTGATTGCGAAGTAAAACTTGCAAAAGATTACCTAAACGGTCTTGAACTAAACACGGGTGAGCTTGTTGTTCTTGAAAATGTTCGCTTTAATAAAGGCGAGAAGAAGAACGAAGAAGCGCTTTCTAAGAAGTATGCGGCGCTTTGTGATGTATTTGTAATGGATGCGTTTGGTACTGCTCACCGAGCTCAAGCTTCAACTCACGGTGTTGGAACTAACGCACCAATTGCTTGTGCAGGCCCTCTTCTTGCTGCAGAACTTGAAGCACTAGGCAAAGCGATGGACAATCCAGCGCGTCCTCTTGTTGCTATTGTTGGTGGTTCTAAGGTTTCAACTAAACTAACCGTTCTTAAGTCACTCTCTAAAATTGCGGACCAACTTGTTGTTGGTGGTGGTATTGCGAATACATTTATCGCAGCTGAAGGTCACAATGTAGGTAAGTCTTTATACGAGGCAGACCTAGTTGAAACCGCTAAGATATTAATGAAAGAATGTGCAATCCCTGTAGCAACGGATGTTGCTTGTGCAAAAGCATTTGATGAAAATGCGGAAGCGGTAATTAAGCATGTATCTGAGGTTCAAGATGATGACATGATTTTTGACCTTGGCCCAGATTCTACCGCGGTTCTTGCTGATATTATCAGCAACGCTAAAACCATTCTTTGGAATGGTCCTGTTGGCGTATTTGAATTCAAAAACTTTGAAGCAGGCACCGCTGGTATCTCTAAAGCTATTGCTGAATCAGAAGGTTTCTCTGTCGCTGGAGGAGGTGATACTCTTGCTGCCATCGACAAATTCGGTATTAAAGCAGATGTGTCTTACATCTCAACAGGTGGCGGTGCATTCCTTGAGTTTGTTGAAGGCAAAGTACTTCCTGCTGTAGCAATGCTAGAAGAACGTGCTAAAGCATAATGATTTATGGAGGCGAGAATATACTCTCGCCTTTGTGTTTGCTGATGCTGGCTATTTATTGTTAGAATGCCTGCGCGTTATGAGCAAACGATTGCAAATTTTTAAGAATTTAATTTAAAACGACAGAAAATAGGACTCATTCCATGTCTAAGATCTTCGATTTCGTAAAACCAGGTGTTATCTCTGGAGCAGACGTACAAAAAGTATTTGAAGTTGCAAAAGAAAACAACTTTGCACTTCCAGCAGTTAACTGTATTGGTACTGATTCTGTAAACGCAGTATTAGAAGCAGCAGCTAAAGCTAAAGCTCCTGTTATCGTTCAGTTCTCTAACGGCGGTGCTGCATTCTTCGCTGGTAAAGGTGTTAAGTTAGAAGGTCAAGGCGCTGCGGTTCTAGGTGCTGTAGCTGGTGCTAAATATGTACACGCTGTTGCCGCTACTTACGGTGTTCCAGTTATTCTGCATACTGACCACGCAGCTAAGAAGCTTCTTCCTTGGATTGACGGAATGCTAGATGCAGGTGAAGAGTTCTTCGCTCAAACGGGTAAGCCTCTATTCTCTTCTCACATGATCGATCTTTCTGAAGAGCCTCTTGAAGAAAACATTGAAATTTGTGGTCAATATCTTGCTCGCATGGCGAAAATGGGTATGACTCTAGAGATTGAACTAGGTTGTACTGGTGGTGAAGAAGATGGCGTAGATAACTCTGATATGGACGCGTCTGAGCTTTACACTTCTCCTGAAGATGTTGCATATTCATATGAGAAGTTGAACGCTATCAGCCCTAACTTCACTATCGCTGCATCTTTCGGTAACGTACACGGTGTTTACCAAGCTGGTAACGTTGTACTTACTCCAACTATTTTACGTGACTCTCAAGCTTACTGTATTGAGAAATTTGGTCTTGCACCAAATGCACTTAACTTCGTATTCCACGGTGGATCTGGTTCTTCTGAAGAAGAGATTCAAGAGTCTATCGGTTATGGTGTTATCAAAATGAACATCGATACTGATACTCAGTGGGCATGTTGGGATGGTATCCGTCAATACGAAGCGGCTAATCACGATTTCTTGCAGGGTCAAATCGGTAACCCAACGGGTGAATCAGCACCTAACAAGAAACATTACGATCCACGTGTATGGTTACGTGCTGCTCAAGTTTCTATGGTTACGCGCCTTGAAAAAGCGTTCTCTGACCTTAACGCGGTAGACGTACTATAATTCGTTTAAATCGTTAAATAGTAAAAACCGCTCGATAGAGCGGTTTTTTTGTGCTTAAATTTCACAACAGCATAACAATAAACAACATTAGTAGTGAAATTATCGTTATTTTTAGTTTAGAGTCTGGATTTTTTTTTGGTGGTTGCGTTATCGTCTACCTATCAGAAACATGTTTCTTTATGAACGATAAAACAACAGCATGCTAATGTAGTATAAATTAATTTAATGTAATTTTGTTTTGAGCTGACTAAAGCGATATAAATCATGATGCCTTTGCTACGGGAATAAAATTCTTATAGCGTAAGGTCAGTGGTATAACTAATTTTTAAGGATGGAAAAATGGCGAGTGAAGACACGGTAGTTGCAGGTGTAACGGATAGTCTCTCAATGGCAGAGACGTGGTTTACCGATAACTCAGATCTATTGATTCAATACGGCGTAAATATCATCTCTGCTGTGCTGATTCTCTTTATTGGTAACTTGATTGTAAAAGGTATAGCTAACACTGTCGCCAAGGCTTTAAATAAGAAAAACTTGGACAAAGCGGTTGTTGATTTTGTCCATGCTTTAGTTCGTTATCTTTTGTTTGTCATCGTATTGATTGCTGCGTTAGGTCGGCTTGGTGTTCAAACCGCCTCAGTGGTTGCGGTTATTGGTGCTGCAGGCTTAGCCGTTGGTTTAGCCTTACAAGGATCGCTTTCTAATTTTGCTGCGGGTGTCCTTATTGTTGCGTTCCGTCCATTTAAGTCGGGTGACTATGTTGAAATTGGCGGAGTAGCTGGCTCAGTTCAATCTATTCAAATATTTCAAACGGTATTAACCACACCTGATAATAAAATGGTCGTGGTTCCTAATGGCGCTGTGATTGGTGGGGCAATTGTTAACTACTCACATCATGATACTCGCCGTATTGATCATGTTATCGGTGTATCATATTCTGCAGATCTTCAGAAAACTAAAGAAGTGATTACTCGAATTCTTGAAGCTGACGAACGTATTTTAAAAGAGCCGGGAATCACGGTTGGTGTTGTTGCTCTTGCTGATTCATCGGTTAACTTTGTTGCTCGCCCTTGGTGCAGCACTGCAGATTACTGGGCTGTTTATTTTGATACCCTTCAAGCTATCAAAGAAGGCTTGGATAAAGAGGGCATTGAGATTCCGTTCCCACAGATGGATGTGCATCTAAACAAAGAGAGTTAAATAATAATCCTTTTCATTATAAGAAAGCCCTTAGATTGGGCAATGTTGTTCACTTAAGAGATCAAACTCCGTCATCCTCACGAAAGTGGGGATCTAAACCCACACAGATTCCCGTTTTCACGGGAATGACGATGACTACTTTGTCTTAAATGATCGGCATTACCTAAATTGGGGCTTTTTTTTGATGCAAATTTCATCCGTTATAGATGTTGAATGATAAGTTCTTTGGCAAGAGACGCCGCAATGAGAAACATAATTAGAGCGACACCTATATCGATACTTGCTTTTACTTTGGGTTTTGACAGTGTTGGCGCGAGCTTAGATGCTGCAATTGATAAGGCAAAAAACCAGACAAATGAAGCGGTCATGGTACCAATAGCGAAAGATAATCTATCATTCCCTTCAAATTGACCTCCAATGGAACCGAGGACAACAACGGTATCCAAATAGACATGTGGGTTGAGTAGAGACACGGCGAACACACTTAGAATTACGCTACGTCGACTTTTGGTAATGGTACTGATATCGAGCTTTTCAGTTTGAGATTGAAAGGCACTTTTTAGAGATAAGTAACCGTAAAAAGTAAGAAAAGCAATGCCACCTATAGTTACCGTGCTTAATAAAAGTTCGTTTTGAGATAAAATGGCACCGCCACCAAAAACACCAAGTGAGATTAATAATGCATCTATCAAGCTGCACAACGTGGCGGCGGTTAAATGATGATTCTTTTTTATCCCTTGATTTAAGATATAAGCGTTCTGCGCACCAATGGGGATGATCATGCTCGCCCCCAATCCAAAACCTTGAAATAAAATCCAAAAATTCACGTCTGTACCTTAATGTCGATCAGAAATTGAATACAGCATAATGAATGTACTAACATAAATAAATTTAATAATATTAATATATAATAAGTAATGCTAATAATTATTAAGGAACTCTCTATGAGAGGTTTGGATTATCGATGGATAGAAACGCTAGATGCCGTGGTTGACTATCGCAGTTTTGAGAAAGCCGCAAAAAAATTGTGTATTTCTCAATCGGCTGTTTCTCAAAGAATTAAGCAGTTGGAGAAGTGGTCTTCACAACCAGTATTGGTAAGAGAGCAACCACCGAGAGCAACACTGGTAGGTCAAAAACTTTTGGGGCTATATCGTAGGGTTTCTCTGTTGGAACAAGATCTTCTGCCGGATCTAAACAGCAGCGACAGTGATCTGCCCATCGATGTGTCAATAGCGACTAATGCAGACAGTTTAGCCACTTGGTTGTTGCCAAGCCTTGCACCGATTCTTTTAGAATCCAAGTTAGCGCTTAACTTCATTGTTGATGATGAAAATCGAACCTTAGAGAAACTAAGGACAGGTGAAGTGGTGGGGGCAATATGTATAGAAAACGACTCAATACCCGGTTGCGTAGCTGATTTTTTGGGGGTGTCAGAGTATATATGTGTGGCAAGCCCAGACTTCTGCCAACGTTACTTCTCTGATGGTGTCACCAGAGAATCCTTAATGAAGGCGCCAGCTGTTGTATTTAATCAATACGATCATATGCATGAACAATTTATTCAAAAAAACTTCTCTTTATCGATCACGAGTGTGGTTAAACATACAGTAAGAAGTTCAGAAGCGTTTGTTAATTTGACCACCTTAGGCGTGGCGTATTCATTGATTCCTAAACTGCAAATTAGTGAAGAACTTAAAGTAGGAAGCTTAGTTAATATTGTTCCTGATCTTGGTATTTCTAACCCGTTGTATTGGCATCATTGGCAGCTGGAAAGCGGTGTGCTTAAGCAACTTTCTAATGCAATTATCCAATACGCAAAAGAAAAACTGCCACAATAGAAATAAATCTAACGTTTTGATGACGTAAATGAAATTTTAGCCGTTAACATATCATCTTCAAATTGTAATTAAGGTTATTGGAATGAAAAGAATTCTTACGTCAGTTGTCGCTATTTTATCGCTCTACAGCATACCTTCTTGGGCTGAAAACTGGAATTTCCCTCATGTAGAAACGTCTGGTTATGGTGAAGTGATTGTCAAACCCGATATGGCTGAATTTACGGTAAGAGTGGAAGAGTCAACGCTTACTGCAGAAGATGCAAAGAAAAGAGTGGATGACGTAGTAACTGCTTTCATAGCAAGACTAACCAATGCCGGCGTATCTAGAGATGACATCTCAGCGACGAATATTCACTTGTCTCCTAAATATAGTTACCCAAAATCAGGAAAATCAGAGCTTGTCGGATATCAAGCATCGAGAAGTATGACGGTTGTTGTGACGCAGTTAGAGCATTTGAATACTTATATTGATGGCGCGTTAGGTGATGGCATCAATCGCATAGATACTATTCAGTTGAAAGTAACCGAACACAAAAAATATCAAGAGCTAGCCAGAAACGAAGCCATTAAAGATGCTAACGAGAAAGCGCAATCTTTGGCGAGAGGGTTTGGGATGGATCTCGATGGTGTTTGGAAAATATCGTACAACAATTCATATGCGCCACCGATTATGATGAAAACAATGGATAGTCGAAGCGAGTCAGCTCCTGCTGGGTATGACGATTCTACCTTAGTTATTAAAGATAGAGTATCGGTGATATATAAATTGGCAGACTAAGTAATACTATTCGCGATGTTCATCTGATTGATATAGATTGAAGATGAACTCACTCGTTGTGAACAAAAAATCAAAGGTAAATAAAAACATCACCAGATGTAATGTTGTTCACTTAAGACATCAAACACCGTCATCCCGGTGAAAATTGACCTATTTTCACGAAAACCAACGTCATCCCCATGAAAATGGGGATCTAATATCACCAAGATTCCCGTTTGCACGGGAATGACGACGAATACCTTGTCTTAAATGCTAGGCATTAATCGCCAGATGCCATTTTATTTATATATACTTAGTGAAGTAGACGAGCTCTAATCGTGCCTTCAATCTCTTTCAGTTTTACAAGAGCTTCTTGCGAACGGCTTGCTTCTACATCAATAACCACGTAGCCCATATCAGAGTTTGTTTGCAGGTACTGACCCGCAATGTTAATACCTTCCTCAGCAAAGATGGTATTTATCTGGGTCAGGATGCCTGGACGGTTCTCGTGGATATGGAGCAATCGAGATGCCTCTTTATGGATTGGTAAAGATACCTCAGGAAAGTTCACTGAAGAAAGCGTTGAGCCATTATCAGAGTATTTAGCAAGTTTGCCCGCGACTTCAATACCGATATTCTCTTGTGCCTCTTGAGTCGATCCCCCGACATGAGGTGTTAAGATGACATTGTCAAACTTCATCAATGGGGATTCAAACGGGTCTGCATTTGTTTTTGGTTCTGTTGGGAATACATCAATAGCAGCACCACCAAGATGACCCGATTCAAGTGCCTCACAAAGCGCTGGGATATCCACGACGGTTCCGCGAGCGGCGTTGATAAAGATGGCACCAGGTTTCATGCGTGAGAACTCTTCAGCACCCATCATATTTTTAGTACCATCAGTTTCAGGTACGTGAAGTGAAATAACATCACATTTATTAAGCAGTTCGCTCATGGTATGGACTTGCGTCGCGTTACCTAACGATAACTTGTTTTCGATATCGTAAAAGTAGACGCGCATCCCTAAGTTCTCAGCAATAATGCCGAGTTGAGTACCGATATGTCCATAACCTATGATGCCAAGTCTTTTGCCACGAGCTTCGTATGAAGCATCGGCTGATTTTTTCCATATCCCACGGTGCGCTAGAGCATTTTTTTCTGGGATGCCTCTTAACATGAGAAGAACTTGACCTAATACCAACTCAGCTACGCTGCGCGTATTGGAGAATGGGGCGTTGAATACTGGAATGCCACGTTTTGCCGCGGACTTTAGGTTTACTTGGTTTGTCCCAATACAGAAGCAACCAACGGCAACTAACTTCTTTGCTGCTTGGAATACTTCGTCTGTTAAATTTGTTCGGGATCGTATACCAATAAAATGCACATCTTTTACCGCTTCTAGCAATTCTTCATCAGATAAAGAGCCTTTGTGGTATGCAATATTGGTATAACCAGCAGACTCTAAAACCTCTACAGTTGAAGGGTGTAGGCCTTCTAACAGCAGAATTTTAATCTTATCTTTTTCCAGTGATACTTTAGCCATTAATTCTCGTCCTTAAAATGGGGGGTGTTTCGTCGGCACAAATTATAGTAATCAATGTATAACCTTTGTCTGACTTATTTGCCAAACGATACTGCTGTACATTTTCTGACTCCTAAATTATCAAAAAAAATGACAAAAGGGTAAGAATATTACGGAATAATTAATAAAAAACGGCGCATAAATGCACCGTTTGTAGTCAAATTACGGAAAATTTATTATTTACTCTTCAATTCTTGCACCATTTGGTGTTCCAGTAATGACAACATCAGCGCCGCGATGAGCAAATAGACCAACGGTAACAACGCCAGGTAAAGCATTAATTTGATCTTCTAGTCGTTTTGGATTGATGATTTTTAAGCCGTACACGTCAATGATAATGTTTCCGTTGTCCGTTACCACGCCTTCGCGATAAGCAGGATCACCACCTAATTTAACTAGCTCGCGTCCAATGAATGAACGAGCCATTGGAATAACTTCTACAGGTAGGGGAAACTCGCCCATGACATCAACTGCTTTGCTGCCATCGACGATACAGATGAATTTGTCTGAAAGCGCAGCAACAATTTTTTCACGAGTCAGTGCTGCTCCACCGCCTTTGATCATCTCTTTTGCGGGATTGATTTCATCTGCGCCATCAACATACACATCTAATTTATCGATTTCGTTACAATCAAAGACCTCGATTCCCAGAGCCTTCAGTTTCTCTGTTGAGTCTATAGAGCTAGATACCGCCCCTTTGATGTCATCCTTCATGGTTCCAAGTGCATCAATGAAGTGTTTAACTGTTGAGCCTGTACCAACTCCAACAATGCTTCCTGCTTCAACATACTTGAGTGCAGCCCAGCCAGCTTCCTTCTTCATTTCATCTTGTGTCATGATGTTCTCCAGAACGTATAATTTAATAGTAAGGGTATGATAGTCTCGATAATGCGTGCGGGATTATAGCGACTAATTGACTAATTTCCCAATGGAGACCGTGACCACTGCCAAATTTTACTTGGTGTAATAATGATAGGTAGTGGGACATCCCAATTTTCGTTTGGTAGCTTGTCGACTTGTTGGCAGTTGTGAGCAATGCCAATTGGAGTTGCCCCTCGTCCGGTTTTAAACCATTGTTCCAACGTTCTATCGTAATACCCTCCCCCCATACCTAATCGGTTCCCAGTCATATCGAAAGCAACAAGTGGCGTAAATATAATATCGAGTTGAGCGATAGGGATAAGTTTGGTTTGGTCAAGCTTAGGTTCTTTTATATTGAATTTGTTCTCAATCATTGGCGTGTCTATATCGTAACGCAAAAAGAGCAGATGACCTTTAGCAAAAGGGTGTAGGACTGGTAGGTAAACGTTTTTGCCTTTTTGCCAGAAATATTCGATGGTGGGGTGGGTGTCGAGCTCGCCATCAACAGTAAGGTAGATGGCGATGTTTTTTGCTTCTTGCAGTCGCGGTAGTTGCTTTATCTTTGATAGCGTATCGTTAGCCGCTATGGTTTGATCAAGAGAAGAAATATGATTTCTTTTTTGCCTGATCTCTTTACGTATTGATAAACGTAAGTCTTGCATGAGGATACCCCAGAGTGCCGTTGAGGATTAATGGCCCTTGAACCAGCTGGTTCAAGGCGGATCAGCAATGGTTACCGTAGGCTTCTCGATACGAGTCGAGCTTGCGCAATAGTAATCAAGTACTAACCCTTGGGTATTGCTTATCGGCTCAGGGACTTAAATCCTACTGACAAACACCCCAGGGTAAAACAGTTTAATACGATCCTAGATAAATAGTCTACCTAGTAAAATTTATTTGGGTAAATTAAGCGCTTCATCTAATGAAGCACTGAGTTGTTCAATGCGTTTTGAAATTTGGTCTTGATTGTTATCTTTTTTATTCTGCACTTGTTGCAATTCATAGCAAACATTGAGGGCGGCGATAGTGAGCAGTTTTTCCGTATTGGACACTTTAGTTCGCTCTGTCATTTCTTTTAATCGATTATCAAGATCTTGCGCAGCTTCACGCAAAGACTCTTCTTGTCCTGGAGGACAATTAACTCGAGTTAACTTACCCAATATTTCAATTTCAACCGCATGATTACTCATAGTGAACTAACTCTTATCACGTATATACCCAAATCACCTGAGCTATAAAGTCACTTGGGTATATATTTGTGCTATAGCCGAACAAGCACTATAGAAAATGCCATGTGAAGATTCAAGTATTTCACACTATTACTAGCAAAATGGCGAAGTGACAACACAGTAATTCAGCAATGTGACCAAAAGGTAATCAAATTTTCTTTCAGTTTTCGCTAACAAGTGGAAATGCTAGAATATGTTATCTTTAGTAAAAATGTGAGCAATCATGAGCAAAACAACACTTCCAGATTATGTAACTATAGCATCTGGACTTCAGGCATCTAGCCTTTCTGTTACTCCAGCAGAATTACACGGGTTATTAGTTGGAATGTTAAGTGGTGGGTTGTCTATTTCAGACAAAAGTTGGCAACCACTGATTTTTGATTATACCAATGATGGGATGGGGTGGCCGGATAGGGCATTAAAGTATGCGGAGTCCGTGTTATCTCTAAGTATCGAGGAGCTAACAGGTACCGATATGGAATTGTTTATGCTACTTCCTGATGATGATGCCGATTTGATGGAAATGGCAGATGCGTTGTCTGAGTGGGTTAACCATTTTATTTCTGGCCTTGGTTTGGTCAATGTGGCTCTGAGAAAGGCGCCTAAAGACATAAAAGAAGCCCTGACTGATTTAGAAGAGATCAGTAAGTTAGGTATAGATGAAGATGACGATTTAGTAGAGCAAGCTGATTTACTAGAGCAAGTTATCGAGCATGTAAAAGCGTGCGTACTTACTATCCATGCAGAGTTTGGTAAAAAGCCGCCTCAAGATAAAGTGGATACAACGATACATTAAGGCGATACCACGAAATGAAAACTTACGACGTTGCAATTGCTGGCGGGGCGATGGCAGGATCTACTCTGGCTTTGGCTCTTAGCAATGTATCGAAAGGCGCTCTTTCCATTGCTGTTGTTGAACCATACCCAGTGGACAAAGAAAATCATCCAGGGTTTGACTCACGGTCTATTGCTTTGTCGTATGGTACTAAGTTGATCTTAGAAGGGTTTAAGCTTTGGCCTAAAATCAAACCACTTACGACTGAAATCAAATATATTCATGTTTCTGACCGTGGACATGCAGGAATCACAGAGATAACAAAAGACGAGTATAATACGCCAGCGTTGGGTTATGTTGTAGAACTGGCTAACGTCGGTTCTCTCTATAGCGATCTTATTTCAGAATCAGATAATATCGACTACTTATGCCCCGACTCTGTAGATCGGATTTCAAGACACGCGCAGAAGAATAAAATTATACTCAGCAGTGGCAAAGAGATTGAATGTAAACTTCTCGTTGCTGCAGATGGTGCAGATTCAATATGCAGTCATATATTGGGTCACAGCAACAGCGAATTTGATTTTGATCAGGTCGCCGTTATTGCCAATGTAGAGGTATCGGAACATCACAATGGAAGAGCATTTGAACGCTTTACACCAAGTGGTCCACTCGCATTATTACCTATGTCTAAAAATCGAATGTCCGTTGTGTGGTGCTTGAAACCTGCAGAAGCTGAAAAAATGGTAGGTCTATCAGACCAAGCATTCATAGAAGAGTTACAACAAGCTTTTGGATGGCGGTTAGGTAAAATAATTAAAACTGGAGTGATGGCTAGTTATCCATTGATCTTAAAACAGAAAGATCAAATAGTGTCTCACCGCTTTGCTACTGTTGGAAATGCAGCACAGTTGCTTCACCCTATGGCAGGTCAAGGGTTTAACCTTGGCATTCGTGATATTGCAAGTCTAGTCGAAAATATTGATGGTCAAATAGATGTAGGGGATTATTCAGTATTGAGTGGGTACAGGAAATGTCGGGAACAAGATCGTTCTCGCACGATAGCTTTAATTACTGGTATGGTACAAATATTCTCTAATGATTGGTTGTCTCTACGTGTAGGGCGAAACCTTGGATTAATGGCGATGGACAATATTCCTTTATTAAAAATGCCTCTGTTGCGAAGAACAATGGGTTTGGTGAAAAGGTAAATTATGATGCAGAGTGTAGACATTGCGATAATTGGCGGAGGAATGGTCGGATTAACCCTTGCCGCTGCTCTAAAAGATACCGATTTGCGAATAGCGGTTATTGAAGGTTATGAACCGGAAAGAACATTAAATATTTTGGCTGACGTTAGAGTGTCAGCCTTAAGCCGTGCAAGTGAGCAAATATTAAAAAATGTAGGGGCTTGGTCTGGTATAGAACAAAGAAGAACAGCCCCTTATTGCGCTATGGAAGTTTGGGAGCAAGATAGCTTTGCGCGTATAGAATTTGATTCTACACAACTTGGCCAGCCTAATTTAGGACATATTGTAGAAAATAGGATCATTCAGCTTGCTTTACTTGATCAAATAACAAGCCAAGAGAATGTGTCACTTTTCATGCCAGCTAAATGTAATGCGCTTGTAATGGGTGAAAGTGAAGCGTGGTTAACGTTAGATAGTGGCGAGTCTTTAACTGCGAAATTGGTTGTTGGTGCTGATGGTGCAAATTCTTGGGTTAGAGAACAGGCTGATATTCCGTTGACGCATTGGGATTATGGGCACAGTGCCTTAGTCGCTAATATTCAGACGTCTGAAGATCATGATAAAGTCGCAAGACAGGTATTTACCCCTCTTGGGCCTTTAGCTTTCCTACCTTTATCTGATACGAATATGAGCTCGATTGTGTGGTCAACAGAACCGAATAGAGCCCAGCAGTTACTTACTATGCCAGAAGTCGAATTTAATAAGCATCTCAGTGCAGAGTTTGATATGCGACTGGGTAAGTGCAAACTGATTGGTGAGAGGCAAGCCTTTCCTTTAAAAATGAGATACGCCAGAGATTTTGTTTTAGATCGAATCGCATTGGTCGGTGATGCTGCACATACTATTCACCCACTGGCTGGGCAAGGGGTAAACTTAGGCCTGTTGGATGCGGCTTCTCTTGCTCAAGAAGTCATTCGTTTGTGGAATGCAGGTGAAGATATAGGTAAACGCAGTAACCTACGTATATACGAGCGATGGCGTAAAGCTGAAGCGGCAAAAGTCATTGCGGCCATGCAAGGATTCAAAGACCTATTTGAGGGCGGAAATCCAGCTAAAAAGTTAATTCGAGGGCTTGGAATGACACTGGCTAGTCGCTTACCAGGTGCAAAAGATGAAGTAATGAAACGAGCCTTAGGGTTAAAAGGTAACTTACCTGATATTGCAAAACAACAAAATATATCGCAGCAGGTTTAAACTTGATAACAGGTTGTTCTATAAACTAAAAAGTTTGGCATTTGCCAAACTTTTTAGTTTTGTAATTAGTTTAAGAGTCAGTATGCTTTAAATAATTATGCGTCTTAATAGATTGAGAATCTAATTATGCGTAAGCACAGCGCAGTCTCATGATTTCTTGATTTATTTCTTTTACTGTCTGGAAATGACGCTTTTCTGCTTTTTCGGGAATAATTAATTTTCCATTATCAAATTCAAATCTTCCTATTCCGTAGATGTATATTCTTCCCTTAAAAAGTCGACTTATATGTTTCGCTATCATACTTGGTGTATAGCGCTTAAATAGCCTCATATTTTATCCTTGTTATATACCGTACGATGTAGATTATACCTTGAGGTATGTGAACATATTGTGATTGAATTGGTGGAATCCCGTCACGATGTGGATTAAATTGGGTTTTTGTGCTGATTAAGTCAAAAATGAAGCATTTATGCTATCTGGTCGTGATGTGTGCCTCAAAATAAAACATTCATTAGCAATTGATGAAATACTCAAAAGAAGCCTCTGATGGAAATTTATACAAACTACGATGAGTACTTTAAAAGAATAGACTACTTTCTGTTTTTTGTAACAAAATAGGGTACTAAGAGATAAAAAAAACCCGCCAAAAATGGCGGGCGAATAGTCATAGATGCATTACACAAAAGTGGATGTAACTGACTCAATCAGTGGATTCACTTTACCTGCTCTTAGGTGTTAACGGAGTATAAAAGCAGGGAAAGGGAGGATATAGGAGGCATGGAATAATGAGTATATATATTCATTAATCGGAATAAAAATGCACAACTAATGTCAGGTTATTATACATTTGTTCCATTTATTTGTCCCTTGTTACAGAAATTCTTAAATTTGATAACGCTATTTTCTAACACTATCGGATAGTTGAGGGAGGGAATTCAGATTATATAGAGGATGGTGGGATGTTACTTCGGTCATGTTGCTTTCGTTGTTCATTGCTATTTTTTGCATATTCAGTGCGATTTATATAGGGAGTCGTGAGGCAACATTCGATATGTCACCTCGTCCTCGGTTCCAAATTCACTGTGATTTTTTACATTACTCCTCAATAGAATATGGGAGATTTTCTATCTGCCAGTTAGTGTCGGGTTGATTGACTAGCCTTAATGTTGTTTCTTTATCTAAGTTGTTCGGAAGAATAATCAAGCCAATAGTGATTCCGTCAGCATATCTATAATGCGCAAATAATGCGCCTACACTACGCCAATTTTCGCCAACACTCCTTTCCAGTTCTAGTGGTAAGTCAGATGCAGATTCAAGATAGCCTTTAACTATCGCCATCGCCCTTTTGTTTGTTCCTCTATATTTTGCTCTTGCGACGGTTTCTTGGCCTGTATAACAACCTTTGCTAAAGCTAATACCATTGATGGCTTGTAAATTAAATGCCTGAGGGATTTGAGTGTTTTGGGTTGCCTCTATGATTCTTGGTATTCCTTTTTCAATATCAAATTTGTCCCAAATATCTTCTTCAGCGAAAAAGGCATTGTGTAGGTTATCTAAAATTGCTTCGACTGCATCACAATTCAATACTAGGAGCCATCGATTATTCTCAATTTTAACGGCACTTCCACCGTCTATCGCTCGTACGTTGCCACGAGTTGGGCCTAAGTTATCAATGACGTTATCCGCATTGCTACCAAGTAGACCAATAGCAATATCAGAACTGATATCTAGATCTACTTTGGAAAAAACAGAATATTTCTTTATTTCTTTCAAAGAGGTTTCAATTGTTGAGGAGTGATGAAAAAGCGCGTAACTATCTTTGTGCTGAAAACAGCGGAAGATACTAAACACTTTACCTTTCGCGTCACAATGAGCGGCTAGCGTCGATTCATGTGGGCTGACAGTCGCTAGGTCACAGGTTAGTTGGCCTTGCAGGTATGACTCTTTATCGTCTCCCGTGACCGATATTAAATTCCATGATTTAAGGTCGGTCACCATTAATTCTGGTATATGGTCAGTTGAATTTAGTTCGAGCTTTGTGAATCGGTTTTGCCATTTCATAGTAGTATCGCCTTGGCTATGTCATTCTTAGAATGGGTATCTTATTGCCATAATGTTAATCTGCTTACATTTTTTTGTCAGCTATCCTTTCATTATTGTTTATACCCATTGGATTAGCGTTATCATGTCTAGGTAGCTGTAATATTCAGTATAAAGGACTAATCAGAGGTAGTTAGATGTATAAACGAGAAGATAAAGCACGTATTAAATGGGCATGTCGAAGGGGCATGTTAGAGCTCGATGTTGTCATCATGCCGTTTTATGATGAGTGCTTTGATTCACTTTCTGAAGATGAGAAGCATGATTTTGTTGCTCTTTTAGAGTGCGATGATCCCGATCTTTTTAATTGGGTGATGAAGCACGGAAGAAGTGATGATGAAAAATTAGCCAATATGATTGATAAAATTGTTGCGCATAACAGAAGCAAACTACGCTAATAATAGTTTAGTTAGTCTGTACTTACGTCCTTCAAAAATGGCTCATTTCATTCAAATTAGTATTTTAATTTCGATGATATGGGCTGTGTTACATTCCACTCTACCCACAGTGGTCTCCTTGTATTTGATGGTTCCTCTTGTTCGGCTGATTTTTGTTGGTGACTTTTATTCGAATACTGGACGGTTAGAAATTTATTCGTCTGGTGATTTGAAGTTGAACAACCATCGGAGTAGGTGCAGAAGTGTTTTTATTTTGTATAAGCCAATTATGGTTCAGATCAGCACGCTTGAAGGGACCAAAATTAATATTTGGTGTGATGCATGTATTGAGAAAGATTATCGTCAGTTTCTCGTGATGTTACGATCTATCATCGCAAAGAAAAGGGAGTGATGACCATTACTCCCTTTTGCTTCGCAGTTGATATTAAGATTCTTCTCCAGGGACTAATATCGTTGGTCCAGAACCTTCAATAAGCTCAGGGTAGTCGAGCGTATAATGCAGTCCGCGACTCTCCTTACGCTTCATTGCACAGCGTACCATTAACTCCGCTACTTGGAGCAGGTTACGCATTTCCAATAGGTTATTAGACACCCTAAAGTTACTATAATAATCATGTGTTTCTTGTTGAAGCATCTGAATTCGTCTCATCGCGCGCTCCAAACGCTTATCGGTACGGACAATACCCATATAATCCCACATAAACAGTCTTAACTCGTGCCAGTTATGTTGAATGACTACCTCTTCATCCGAATTATTTACCTGACTTTCATCCCAAGCGGGTACTTTTGGCGGTAATTTTGCATCATCGAGTTTTGTTAGTATATCTTTTGCAGCAGACCATGCATAAACCACACACTCTAAAAGGGAGTTGGATGCCATACGATTCGCACCATGTAATCCTGTGTAACTCACTTCTCCAATCGCGTATAGGTGATTTAGATCGCTTTGACCTTGTTGATTCACCATTACACCGCCACAGGTATAGTGTGCTGCCGGTACAATAGGAATAGGTTCCTTCGTCATATCAATGCCTAAGTCTTGAAGACGCATATGAATGGTTGGGAAGTGTTTTTCAATAAACTCATCGGGTTTGTGACTAATATCTAGATACATACAATCCGCCCCCAATCGTTTCATTTCGAAATCTATCGCTCTCGCGACAACATCACGAGGCGCGAGTTCTTCTCTTTTATCAAAGTCAGGCATAAATCGAGAGCCATCAGGACGAAGCAGGTATGCCCCTTCACCTCTTAGAGCCTCGGTAAGTAAAAAATTACGCGCTTCAGGATGGAATAGACAAGTAGGGTGGAATTGGTTGAACTCCATATTCGCAACTCGACACCCTGCACGCCATGCCATTGCAATACCATCACCAGACGATACATCAGGATTTGAGGTGTACTGATAAACCTTAGACGCCCCACCAGTGGCTAAAACAACAAATTTGGCCCGAATAGTTTCAACGTGTTCATCGTTACGGTTCCATATGTACGCACCGATGATTTTTTTCTTGTCGCCGCCAACTTTATCTTCAGTAATGAGATCAAGTGCGTTGTATCTTTCAAAAATAGAAATATTGGGGTGGTTATGCGCATTATCTTGTAAAGAGGTTTGCATCGCCATTCCGGTTGCATCAGCCGCATGTAAGATACGACGATGGCTGTGGCCACCTTCTCGTGTTAAGTGGTAGCGTGGCTTTTCTTCGGAATAGTCTTCCTCTCTATCGAATGGCACACCGCCATCGATAAGCCATTGCACACATTTTTTGCCGTTTTTGGCAATAAATTCCACGGTTTCTTTTTCACAAAGATCGGCTCCTGCTATGAGCGTATCTTCTACGTGAGACTCAATACTATCGGATTCATCAAATACAGCAGCAATCCCTCCCTGCGCATAAAAAGTCGAGCCTTCACTTCTAGGCCCTTTACTTAATACAACGACTTTTGCATTTTTAGCAATACGCAACGCTAGAGTCAGGCCAGCCGCTCCGCTACCAATAACTAATACGTCACATTGATGATCTCGATTTGTGTCCATAAATCTTTTTTCCTGTTTAGAGCACGATACTACGCAGTCTTATATTACTTGAGTTACGCCAATGATTATGTGGCTAAAAGGCTTTGCCTTCAAATTTCTTTCACAATAAGGACAGAAGAACGGTTGCAATTCGGTAATATCGCCCTCACTATCCCAATTAAAGAAGCTGGTAAAGTTGAAGTGGTGGGCGTTTAAAAGCGCGAATTTTAACAACGGATAATCAGTTAGTTTGTGTTTACACAGTACACTGTTCAATAAATTGATAAATTATTCAATAATCATTGAACTTCTTTCATTTACTAGAGTCACAATAGTGCTCATGTAAACTGTGGTGTCAACACTACATTATTGAATAATAAAAGTTCATATCTGAGAAGATAAGGCCGTTAACATAGGAGTATGTGCTCGAATGAACGAGCAGTTGACCGATCAAGTACTCATTGAGCGAGTTCAGAATGGAGATAAACAAGCATTTAATCTTTTGGTCATTAAGTACCAAAATAAAGTGTGTAACCTAATCTCTAGGTATGTTGGTAATTCAGGTGATGTCCAAGATGTCGCGCAAGAGGCTTTTATAAAAGCTTATCGTGCTATCCCTAACTTTAGGGGTGAAAGTGCGTTTTATACTTGGCTTTATAGAATTGCTGTCAATACCGCGAAGAACCACATCGTTGCGCAAGGAAGAAGACCCCCTGCAAGCGATGTTGATGCTGATGAAGCTGAATATTACGAAACGGGCAGTGCATTAAAAGAAATATCGAACCCTGAGAACTTAGCGTTGTCCAATGAATTGAAACGCGTAGTTTTTGGTGCGATAGAAGCACTACCTGAAGATTTGAAAACAGCGATGACACTGCGAGAGCTAGATGGCTTAAGTTATGAAGATATCGCTGCAATAATGGATTGTCCTGTAGGGACAGTACGTTCACGTATTTTCCGTGCAAGAGAAGCGGTTGAAAAGAAGATTGAACCGCTTTTGAAACGTTAATGTTTTTTCTGGTTAGTTCCAGAATACTGATATGGTGAATTAAATGGCTGACAAAGAACTACTTTCAGCACTTATGGATGGAGAAACTGTGGATGAAGCTCTGATTGTAGAGCTCGAACAGGATGTTGAAAGTCAGGATACTTGGAAAAACTATCATCTTATTGGTGATGTTATGAGAGGTGAGGCTCCTGAAACAGTAAATTGGGATATTGCTGGAAGTGTAGCAGCAGCGCTCAATGCAGAGCCTGAACATCAACCAGTGGTTACTCCATTAATTGAGTCTCAACCTACTCCAGCACAAGCTCGGCGTCGTTTACCTGCATGGTTAACACAAATTGGTCAGGTTGGTGTGGCCGCGTGTGTTTCTCTTATGGTAATAGTTGGTGTGCAACAGTATGGTGGCTCTGAATCTACCAATATTGCATCTAAACAACTACCTGTTCTGCAAACTATCCCTTTTGCAGGTAGTGTAGAACCTGTAAGTTTGACTAGAGACTCGGTGTCTGCAAAGCAGAATAATGAGGCTCAACAACTGACGCAGCAGCGCAAACGTATAAACGCGATGCTACAAGATTATGAACTTCAACTTCGCCTATCGTCTGAGCAATCAGGTGTTAACGGATTAGAAGTAGAATCGGTAACTGAATGAAAAAATTTCTGATCAGTGCTTTGACACTGTTCAGTTTGATATCAACGCAAGCCTCAGCTGAGGAAATATCAGCTGAGGCTTTGTTGCATCAAATGAACCAAGCAAGCAAGCACTTAAATTATGAACTCTCCTATATTCTAATTAAAAAAAACAGTATTGAACCTCTTCGGTACATGCATGCTAATGACGATAATATGGTGTACGCGCATCTTGTTTATCTAAGCGGACCTGTTAGAGAAGTTATTCGCCGTGGGAAGGAAATTAGCTATATAGAGCCGGGTGTAGAGCCTTTTTCTATCGAATCAGGAAACATGGTTGCGCCACTCATTCCTATGCTTGATAGCGATGTTGGGAAACTGAGTGAGTATTACGACTTTGTACTGATGGGGCGGGCTAGAGAAGCCAATTCGGCTACACAAGTTGTTCGCGTTGTACCTAAAGACGGTCAACGATATTCTTATGTGATGTGGATAGATGAGAAATCTAAATTACCCCTTAGAGCCGACCTCGTTGACAGAGATGGTGAAGTATTAGAGCAATATAGAACGATCTCTTACACGGTGAGTGATCGTATTGCTTCAGCATTAGTTAAGTTAGGGGACGTTAAGCTACCAAATGTTATCTCATTGCCTAAGCAAGAAACGACGGAGTCATTTTGGAAGGTAAAATGGATACCATCAGGGTTCGAAGCACACAATTTAAATCGTTATAAAATGGTTACGACACAAAAAGTAGTAGAGAGCCAAATGTATAGCGATGGATTGTTCAGTTTTTCGGTTTACGTTTCTGAAGCGGATGATTTGTCACTAAAAAACAAACTAATTAGGCAAGGGAGAAGGACACTTCAGAGCTTCGTTAGAGGAAGCAAAGAAGTGACTGTTGTAGGCGACATTCCACCTGCGACTGCAGTTAAAATAGCCAAATCAGTGAACTTTAGTACCCCTGCAGAATTAGAATCGCCTTTGAAGGCAACTGAAGAAGTTTCTACTCAATGATGACAGCATTGGCAACCGTTGTTTCTGTGAAAGAGACAAAGCAGGGATATCAAATTGGCTTATCCTGTGAACAGCAGACCAGCTGTAGCCATTGCTCTTCACAAAAAAGTTGCGGTACTGGTATTGTCTCTAAAGCGATTGGTAATAAGAGCCATGCATGGACATTGATGACTCAAGAAAATGTAAAAGCAGGACAGATGATAGAGATTGGTCTACCTGAAAAAAACCTGCTTCAATTTGCTTCTCTTGTTTATCTTCTCCCCCTCGCTGCGTTGATGTTAGGGGCGCTATTTGGACAACTGGTTATTAGCCCACTGTTCGGTGGTGGAGATATCAGTGGCGGGGAAGGATGGACGATACTATGTTCCCTTCTTTTTATGGGAGGAGGAGTCTGGCTTGCTCGCCATTTTTCAACTAAGCTTCAATCGAAATCAGAACAAATGGTCACCTTACTAAAAGTGTTTGGCAACAAAATTGATATTGCTGAGCGAGTATCCTGACGTTAGTTAAAGGTAACAAATAACATCAAATTAACGTTTGAATGTAAATGAAGATAGCGGCAAAGCCTGAAATTGGGTAGAATCGCGCAACTTGATCGAAATACCATCATTGATGCGTATTTTTCCCATTCAATTTTTGCAACGAGTTAAGTCACACCAACCTATGAAGCACATTCGTAATTTTTCTATTATCGCCCATATCGACCACGGTAAGTCGACACTTTCAGACCGCTTGATCCAAATTTGCGGAGGCTTAAGTGAACGTGAAATGGATACTCAAGTCCTTGATTCTATGGATATAGAGCGCGAGCGCGGTATCACAATCAAAGCTCAGAGTGTTACGTTAGACTATAAAGCTCAAGATGGTGAAACATATCAACTGAACTTTATTGACACCCCAGGTCATGTAGATTTTTCTTATGAAGTATCTCGCTCTTTAGCGGCATGTGAAGGTGCGCTTCTTGTTGTTGATGCAGGCCAAGGTGTTGAAGCTCAAACGGTAGCGAATTGCTATACAGCGATTGAAATGGATTTAGAAGTCGTTCCAATCCTAAATAAAATTGATTTGCCTGCGGCTGATCCCGAACGTGTCTCTGAAGAGATCGAAGAAATCGTAGGTATTGAAGCATTAGAAGCAACATGTTGCTCGGCTAAAACAGGGCTAGGTGTTGATGCAGTACTTGAAAACATCGTTCGCTCAATTCCAGCGCCAAAAGGCGATACAAAAGCCCCGCTGCAAGCATTGATTATTGACTCTTGGTTTGATAACTATCTTGGTGTCGTTTCTCTGGTACGTATTAAAAATGGCGTATTGAAGAAAAATGACAAAATTAGAGTGATGAGTACAGGGCAAGATTGGGGTGTGGACCGAATTGGTATCTTCACTCCTAAGCGCCTTGATACTGATCAACTTAGCACTGGCGAAGTAGGTTGGGTTGTTTGTGGTATCAAAGACATATTGGGCGCACCCGTTGGTGATACATTAACGCATGCTAAGCACGGAAGTGTAGAAGCGCTACCGGGTTTCCAAAAGGTTAAGCCTCAGGTATATGCAGGCTTATTCCCCGTTTCGTCAGACGATTATGAAAACTTTCGTGATGCGCTCGGTAAACTTAGCCTTAATGACGCTTCACTATTCTATGAGCCTGAAAGTTCAGCCGCTCTAGGGTTTGGTTTTCGATGTGGTTTCTTAGGCATGTTGCATATGGAGATCATTCAAGAGCGTCTAGAGCGTGAATATGATCTCGACCTAATTACTACTGCTCCGACAGTGGTATACGAAGTTAAGAAAAACAATGGTGATGTACTCTATGTTGATAGTCCTGCGAAGCTCCCTGCAGTTAATGATCTAGAAGAAATTCGCGAACCAATCGCACGTTGTAATATTCTTGTGCCTGCAGAATATCTAGGTAATGTTATTACTCTGTGTGTCGAGAAGCGTGGTACACAAGTGGATATGGTTTATCACGGTACCCAAGTCGCGATTACTTATGATGTCCCAATGGCGGAAGTGGTTTTAGACTTCTTTGATCGTTTGAAATCGACCTCTCGTGGATATGCATCGCTTGACTACAATTTTCATCATTTTACTGAATCCGATATGGTACGCGTAGATGTACTTATTAACGGAGATAAAGTGGACGCACTTGCTATTATTACTCACAAAGATATCGCTCAGTCTCGTGGGCGTTTACTTGTCGAGAAAATGAAAGAGTTTATCCCTCGTCAAATGTTTGATATTGCGATTCAAGCCGCAATTGGTAGTCATATCATTGCTCGTTCAACGGTTAAACAGTTACGTAAAAACGTCATTGCAAAATGTTACGGCGGCGATATTAGCCGTAAGAAAAAACTGTTGAAAAAACAGAAAGAAGGTAAGAAACGTATGAAGCGGATAGGTAATGTTGAATTACCACAAGAAGCTTTCCTTGCGATTCTTCATGTCGGCAAAGATTAATAATACAATCTAGACCAAATTTTAATAAAGAAAGGGTATTTCAATGCCCTTTCTTCTTTTTAGAAATAAAGGGAAATCGATGGCTAATACATTCTCACTCATATTGGTAATAGTAACTCTCGTTACCGGAGTTGTTTGGCTCTTAGAAAGATTAGTATGGGGAAAAAGACGCCAGCTAAAGGTTGCAGAAGTACAAGCGCAAACAAATGGCTTAACAGAAGACATTACGCGTAAACTTTCGACGCAACCATGGTGGATTGAAAATAGCGTATCAATTTTTCCGGTTATTGCTTTTGTATTAATACTGCGTTCGTTTATTTATGAACCATTTCAGATTCCATCTGGATCCATGATGCCAACATTGTTGGTGGGTGATTTTATCTTGGTGGAGAAGTACGCTTATGGGATCAAAGATCCTGTGTTTCGCTCTCAATTAGTCGAAACAGGCAAACCAGAACGTGGTGATGTTGTTGTCTTTAAATATCCACCACAACCTAATATTGACTATATTAAACGTGTGGTTGGTATGCCTGGCGATACCGTACGATATAATAAGAAAAAAGAAGTTTGCATTCAACCACAAGGTGAGCAAACGTGTAAGCAAGTTGACTTATCTAACGTAGTAGAAAGTGAATTTCAGCAACAAGGTATTCCTCTTATTCAGCTTGATGAAAAGCTTGGAGAAGCGGATCACCAAATTTTAATTAACCCGCTTCGCCAAGATAATGTTGGCGCGTATCAACCACGTGGTGGTGTGAGCGAGTGGGTTGTACCAAAAGATCAGTACTTTGTTATGGGAGATAACCGCGACAACAGTGCAGATAGTCGTTACTGGGGCTTTGTACCAGAAGCGAACTTAGTTGGCAAAGCAGTCGGTATTTGGATTAGCTTTGAGTTTGAACGTGGTGCAAGCAGTGCACTGCCTTCATGGATTCCTACAGGTGTGCGTTTTAATCGCATCGGTGGCATAGATTAATATTAATAGAGAGAGCATGGTTACTACTCCAATCTCCAAATTAGAGAAAAAGATCGGCTATAAGTTTAATGATGCTGATCTTTTTCATTTGGCGCTTACTCATCGTAGCGCCAATGGAAAACACAACGAACGTCTTGAATTTCTGGGCGATTCAATTTTAAGTTTTGTCATTGCAGACGATCTTTATCACCGTTTCCCTAAGATTGATGAAGGGGACATGAGCCGCATGCGTGCAACTCTAGTGCGTGGAAAAACGCTAGCGGAACTAGGACGTGAGTTCGTTCTAGGAGATTACTTAAAATTAGGTCCAGGTGAGCTAAAAAGTGGTGGTTTTCGTCGTGACTCAATTCTTGCGGACGCAGTGGAAGCAATCATTGGTGCCGTTTATCTTGATAGCGATGTTGAGGGAGTACGAAGAATTATTCTCTCTTGGTATCAATCTCGTTTAGAGTCGATTGAGCCGGGTGTATCACAAAAAGATCCAAAGACTCGCTTGCAAGAGTGTTTGCAAGGACGTAAAAAGCCGTTGCCAATCTACACAGTGACTAATATTAAAGGTGAAGCCCATAACCAAGAGTTTACGGTTTCATGTATTTTAGCGGGTGTGGATAAACCTGTTATTGGAATTGGAACCAGTCGCCGCAAGGCAGAACAAGCGGCTGCAGAAATAGCACTGGAGAAAGTAACCAATGGCTGAAGATAACAATGAAATTGATTTGGATGCATATTTTGCTAAAAATAGTGAGAAAAGCGTCTCTACAGAAGATCAACGTTGCGGATTTATAGCGATTGTTGGTCGTCCGAATGTAGGAAAGTCGACTCTACTCAATCATATTCTTGGGCAGAAAATTTCGATCACATCGCGAAAGCCGCAAACGACTCGCCATAGAATTATGGGTGTAGAGACAGATGGTGACTTCCAGGCTATCTATATTGATACCCCTGGTTTACATATTGAAGAAAAGCGCGCGATTAACCGATTAATGAATCGAGCAGCAAATAGTTCATTAAGCGATGTTAACTTGGTTCTGTTTTTAGTGGATGGCACACACTGGACTAACGACGATGAGATGGTGTTGAACAAGCTGAAGAAAGCGAATTTCCCAGTTGTTCTTTGCATGAATAAGGTAGATAACGTCAAGGATCGTAACGACGTTATGCTCCATATGCAGGCGCTATCGACCAAGATGGATTTCGTTGATGTCGTGCCTATTTCAGCTAAAAATGGTAAGAACACAGACGTACTGCGTAAGCATGTTCGTGAGCACTTGCCTCTAGCCGTACACCACTTTCCAGAAGAGTATGTCACCGATCGTTCTCAGCGTTTCATGGCATCAGAAATCGTGCGCGAAAAACTGATGCGTTTTACTGGTGATGAATTACCATATTCCATTACCGTTGAGATAGAGAGATTTGATTACAACCCTGACACGGATGGGTTTCACATCAATGCCTTGATTTTTGTCGAGCGCAGTGGCCAGAAAAAAATGGTCATCGGTAAAGGTGGCGACAAGATAAAGACGATTGGACGTGAGGCTCGTTTAGATATGGAAGAGCTGTTTGGTCGCAAGGTTTATCTAGAAACATGGGTTAAAGTGAAATCTGGCTGGGCCGATGACGAAAGGGCGCTTCGTTCATTGGGTTACATGGACGATTTGTAAATTCTCCCATGAAAAACAGCAGCACTCTCAGGTGCTGTTGTTTTGCTTCTAGAAATCAACTGGCTGCATGGTGTAGCACATTTAAGGAACATGTATTTAGCTTCTTAGGGATGCACTATGATAGAAAATCTGCAGAGATGTTTTGTTCTTCATCGGCGTTCCTATAGCGAATCCAGCTTAATTCTTGATGTATTCAGCGAAGAATATGGACGGGTTAGCATTATGGCCAAGGGAGCCAGAGGAAAACGTTCCAATTTAAAAGGTGCATTACAACCCTTTACACCTTTACTCATGAAGTGGTCTGGAAAAGGCAGTATGAAAACACTTCGCCAGGCCGAACCAATTAGTTTGGGGCTGCCAATCCACGGTATTAATTTATACTCTGCACTGTATGTGAATGAACTGCTCGATCGAGTAATAGAAAATGAGACACCTTACCCTGCATTATTTCACGACTATCTTCATGCTCTTACTGAACTTGCACAAACTGAAAATCCAGAACCTGCGCTTAGGCGTTTTGAATTGGCATTGTTGTCCTCTTTAGGTTATGGCGTCGATTTTATGCATTGCGCAGGGACAGGAGAACCTGTTGATCCTGAAATGACCTATCGATTTAGAGAACAAAAAGGCTTTATTGCCAGTGTTCGCAACGATAACCTTACTTTCTTTGGTAATGAGCTTATTGCTATTTCAGAAAGACGATTTTTAACTAAAGAGCAGCTAAAAGCGGCAAAACGCTTTACACGTATAGCCTTAAAGCCTTATCTTGGCGGTAAACCATTAAAAAGTCGGGAACTATTTGCTGTCAGAACAGCTATTCCCAAAAACACGGAGTAATGAGAAATGAGCTCTATTCTTTTAGGGGTCAATATCGACCATATTGCCACTTTACGTAATGCACGAGGAACAAAATATCCCGATCCAGTACACGCAGCTGAGATAGCGGAAAGAGCGGGTGCCGATGGTATCACGGTTCATTTACGTGAAGATCGCCGTCATATTTTAGATCGAGATGTGCGAATTCTTCGTGAAACCATTCAGACTCGCATGAACTTAGAAATGGCGGTCACCGATGAAATGGTGGAAATAGCGATCGAGACCAAACCTGAGTTTGTTTGTCTTGTCCCTGAAAAACGTGAAGAACTTACCACTGAAGGTGGCTTGGATGTTAAAGGCCAATTAGAGAAGATTAAAGCAGCAACCAAAAAACTCACTGAAGCCGGTATTAAAGTATCGTTATTTATTGATGCTGACCGTGAGCAAATTGATGCAGCCAAAGCTTGTAAAGCACCATTTATAGAGCTTCATACCGGTCATTATGCGGACGCAAAAACAGAGCAAGATCAACAAGACGAACTCAAAAAAATTGCTGCGGCTGCAAGCTATGCAGATGATCAAGGCATAACCGTAAATGCAGGCCATGGATTAACGTATCACAACGTTGGTGCTATTGCCGCGCTTCCTGAGCTCTATGAGCTTAATATAGGGCACTCTATCATGGGGCGCGCTGTGTTTGACGGCCTAGACAAAGCGGTTGCAGATATGAGAACGGCAATGATACAAGCTAGACGATAGATCGATGGCTATTGTTGGGCTAGGAACGGATATTGCGGAAATAGAGCGATTAGAAAAAGCGTTATCAAGAAATGGTGATGCTTTTGCCAAAAGAATTCTAGCGGAATCTGAATATCGAATCTATCTGACTCTTAAGCAGCAAGGCCGTTTTTTGGCTAAGCGCTTTGCTGCAAAAGAAGCCGCGTCTAAAGCCTTGGGGACGGGGATTGCCCATGGCGTTACCTTCCATGACTTCGTCATTAGTAATGATGAAAATGGCAAACCGATTCTAATGTTAGAAAACAGAGCCAAAGATATTGCCGATAAGCGAGGTGTTACGCACGTACACTTGTCTATTTCTGATGAACGACATTACGCTGTCGCGACGGTATTGATGGAATCTTAGTCACCATAAAAGCTGTATTTATTATTAAGATACAGCTTTTATTTTAAGTACAGATCTTATTTGAGATAAAGCTTCGCTGTCGTGAGAACCTTGTCCATTTCGTCTTGCAGTTCAAATAGTTCTGGTTCGATATCTTCTATACTTCTTCCCGAACGAAGTGATTTTTCAATCTCAGCACACACCGCTTTTAATTTTGGAACACCGCTGTATGAACAACTGCCATGAAGTTTGTGGATGTAGTGTAAGAGTTCCTCTGTTGAATAATCATCCTCTTCCAATACCTGTTCCACTACCACTGAAACCTCAGCAATAAAGTCTATTAGCATTTGTAGCATTTCTTTAGCAAGTTCCACTTTATTGGCTGCCTGTTTTAGCGCGGTTTGCCAATCAACAATAACATCTGTTTTAGGTTTGTCGGTCGAACTCTCTATTATCACTTCAGAGGGCAGTTCCAGTTTCTCAACGGACTCTTGAGCGTTTGGGTTCCAGTGAACTAATACCTGCTGAAGGATATGTTCCTCTATCGGTTTGGTTAGATAATCATCCATGCCAGCGTTGAGTAAACGATCTCTTTCGCCGCTCATTGCGTGTGCTGTCACAGCAATGACAGGGGTATCGCTGTTTAGCTGTATTTCTCTTATCTTCCTACTCGCCGTTACCCCATCCATATGAGGCATCTGAATATCCATGAGCACAATATCAAATTTCTGCTTCGTCGCTTCGTCTATCGCCTTTTTGCCGCTAGAACAAGAGACCACATATTCAACACGTTCCGAAAGCAATGCTGTAATCAATTTTAGATTGGCAGGATTGTCATCTACTGCCATCACTTTGAGGTCCATTTTTTCGTAGTCATCTATTTCAACGACTTCAGGTTCAGCTAGCACCACACTTGTTTGCTGTTGATGCTTAGCAAGTGAACCTAATAGTTTTCTGCGTGAAAGTGGTTTCGTCATACATTGGATGTGAAAGGTTTCAGATATTTTTTCTGCTAACGCAAGTTCTGTGCTTGGAATTGCGATGATAACTTGATCCGCATAGGTTTGAGTTTTTTCTATCCATTCGCTGACCTCTTTAAAGCTATTCTCTTTTTTAGGAGAAAGACTGATCAATGCACAATCCTGTCTATCGAAATCATTTGGCACGCTGGTTTGGTAGGTAACCAGTAAGCCTTCTTGGCCAAGTTGTTGCTGAACGATCGAGGCGGCCTGCATATTTGGTTCAATAAGAAGAACGCGCTTATTTTGCAAATATTGGCTTTCAACTTGATGAAGCTGCGGAAGGTCGGTCGTTGCAAGACGTAAAGTAAACCAGAATGTAGACCCTTGGTGTAATCGGCTTGTAAGGCTAATCTCTCCTCCCATTTGACCAACTAATTTCTGGGTGATGACCAAACCTAAACCTGTCCCTCCATATCTTCTCGAAATACTCGCGTCTGCTTGACTAAATGCTTGAAATAGTTGAGATTGCTGCCTTTCTGAAATGCCTATACCGGTATCTCGAACCATAAATTGCAACTCAACACTGTCGTCTTTCTTTGCTCGTAACTCGACGCTGATATCAATGTTACCTCGTTCAGTGAATTTAATGGAATTACCCATCAAATTTGTCAAAACTTGTTGAATACGTAACGGATCACCAATGAGCCCCGCAGGGATTTTAGGGTCGACCTTGAGAGTGATTTCCAACCCCTTTTCATGAGCAGTGGTCGCCTGTAAGCTAACCACTTCTTCTAAACTTTCTTGGAATTCAAACGGGATGTTTTCGAGCAATAGCTTGCCGGCTTCAAGTTTCGAGAAGTCTAATATGTCATTGATAATATGTAATAAGTTGTTGGCGGAACGTTCAATAGTTTGTAGGTAATCAGTCTGGCTTGAGGATAGATTTGTCTTGAGCATTTGGCGCGTAAAACCAATTACGCCATTAAGTGGTGTTCTTAATTCATGAGACATATTAGCTAAGAATTCAGATTTAACGCGAGCGGCTTCCTGAGCCCGTTTTTTGGCGATATCTAATTCAACATTCTGAATTTCAAGTTGTTCTAATGTTTCTCTAAGATCGGATGTTGCTTGGTCAATACTATGCTGCATTTCTACATGGTATTCAGACAAAGACATTGCCATGGCATTGATACCATTTTTAAGAGAATCAAGTTCACCATGCATTGTGCCTTCAATTCGTGAATCTAGATGACCACGACGAATTCGGTCGACGGTCTCTTGCATGTTGGTGATGGGTTGTGTTACATCGTGCATTAACCGATACGCAAATACAGCAGAAAGACCAAGACCTAGAACTAATACGACGAGCGCAGCAAAGATTTCCTGATATTGTTGTAATCTAAGCGTCGATAAATCGAGCTCCATGGAAATGTAGCCAAGGGGTTGATTGAGATCAGTCGCGGTCTCACTCTGCAGAAAAAACTTTCCTTCGGCAATAATGGGTGCTCTTAGTATCAAACGAGAGTCAACAAGTTCGATATGGGTCAACAGCGGTATTGGTTTATCTCGGGGAAATGTTAGTGCTTCAAAATTTGGATGAAAATTAGATGTTACAAATAGTTGATGGTTAGCATCAAAAACGGCAATGCTCCGAACGATAGCCGAATTTTTTCTGTGCGCGTAACTAATAATGCGCCGAACCGCTTCATGGCTTTGTTCCGTCATTCCATATTCGCTTGCAATCGCGAGAGGTTCTAGAATACTCGTTCCTGAAGAGATCAGCTGAGTTTCCAAATCGTTATAACGATTTGAGGTAAAAAATGTACTCAATAACAAGCCAACAATTAACGTTGGCGCTAGAGTTAGAGTGATTACGCGGGCTCGTAGGCCATATCTGGTCATTATTATCTGATTACTTATTCGCTAATTACAATGCGGTCTGGATATGGGAAAATATATCAATAGCTTAAACAAAGCACATCAATTCGACAATCTTCCCAAGTAAGAATAGTGATACTAGGACAAAAGAGACTTAACATGGCGCGTTTTTATCAACCTAAAAAGAAAACTTCATTAGATCCAAAGCATCAGCAGGTTCGTGTTGAAAGGCTCGACCATCAAGGTGCTGGTATAGCATTTTTAAACAAAAAGACGGTTTTTATCGATGGCGTATTGCCTGAAGAAGAAGTGTTGATTCAACTCACTGAGAGCAAAAGTAAATTTTATCGTGCTAAGTTGATCAAAGTACTTAAACCAAGCCCTGAACGCACGGAGGCATTTTGTTCTGTTTATAAAGAGTGTGGAGGTTGCAATATGCAACACCTAAATCATTCTGCACAGGTAAAACATAAACAAAATTCTCTTCGCCAGTTGATAAAAAAGTTCTCTGGTGAAGAACTCGAATTGGCAGCGCCAATTCTTGGTGAAGATCAAGGTTACCGACGTCGTGCGCGCATAAGCCTGTATTTCAATACCAAAGGTGGCCAAAGAGGGAACGGTTCAAAACTTGAGTTTGGTTTTCGAAAAAAACAGAGCAAACAAATTGTGCAGGTATCCCATTGTGCCGCCCTAGAACCCAAGCTAAATGAATTGCTGCCTGAATTGTATAGTCTGCTCACTAGTTTTAAAAAACAGACAGAGTTAGGCCATTTAGAGCTGGCGTTGGGGGATGATCAACCGGTACTTATGTTGAGAGTGATGAAACCGTTACCCGATGTAGACTTGTTATCGTTACGTGAGTTTTCAAAAAGAAAAGCGTTAACGCTTTATGTTTTATCGGATCAAGACACATTACAGCTATTGGAAGGCGAAAAGCCAGCATACAGTGAAGGCGGATTTGTCATTCCATTTTTGCCAACGAACTTTATTCAGATTAACCGAAAGGTGAATCAGCAAATGGTGAGTCAGGCGATAGAGTGGCTAGATATTACCAGCGAAGACAGAGTGCTCGATCTATTTTGTGGCCTTGGGAACTTTAGTCTCCCAATGGCGACTAAAGCAAAAGCGGTTGTCGGTGTTGAAGGTATACAAGAAATGGTGGACCAAGCCAAAGCGAATGCAAAGAAAAACGAGATTAATAATGTCGAGTTTTTTCAAACCAATCTTGAACAAGATATATCGAATAATGAGTGGGCTAAATCTAAGTTTGATAAAGTGTTGCTAGACCCAGCTAGAGCAGGGGCAAGCGGTGTTGTAGATCAACTTTTTGAGCTTGGAGTTAAGAGCGTAGTGTACGTTTCTTGTAATCCTGCTACGCTTGCCAGAGATTGTCAGAGTTTACTTGACCAAGGCTTTAAATTGACCCGACTAGGCATGTTGGATATGTTTCCACATACTAGTCATTTAGAATCGATGGCTCTGTTTCAAAGAAAGAGTAAATACCAAATAAATAAGACGACAGACGACGTGTCAGTCTTCAAATAGAAAAAGCTAGGAATCAAAATGGTTGCGGTACGTAGTGCGCACTTAAACAAAGATGAAGAGTTTGAGTTAGAGACTTGGGTTTCTAGCTTAGGACAGGATAATAAAACCAGTAAAAAGCTTCTGGAAGTCTATAGACAGTGTGAGACTCACCTTGAAGGTAAGGAGCAAGCATCGTTATTGCTTTGGCGAGGTCGAGAGATGATCGAAATATTGATCACACTCTCTATGGACAGAGCAACCTTGATTGCTGCTCAGTTATTTCCTGTTGTTTCTAGCGGTTTCTTTGAAAGAGAGGCGCTGGAAGAAGTCTATGGCAAAGAGATTATCAAGCTTATCGATGGTGTTGAGGAGATGGCCGCCATCGGTCAACTCAACGTCACCAGAGCCGATTCAGCTGCGTCTGGTCAAGTGGATAACGTCCGTCGTATGTTACTTGCTATGGTCGACGATTTTCGCTGTGTTGTTATCAAGCTTGCTGAGCGCATCTGCAATCTTCGTGAAGTCAAAGATAAGCCTATTGAAGTGCGCCAAACCGCAGCAAAGGAGTGTGCCAATATCTATGCCCCTCTGGCTAATCGACTCGGCATCGGTCAGTTAAAATGGGAAATAGAAGATTACGCGTTTCGTTATCAGCAATCGGATATCTATAAGCAGATAGCCAAACAAATTTCTGAGCGTCGAATTGTACGTGAGTATTATATCGATGATTTTGTGGCAGACTTAATGTCTGAAATGAAAGCAACGAATATCAATGCTGAGGTGAGTGGTCGTCCAAAACATATTTACAGCATCTGGCGGAAGATGCAGAAAAAAAATCTCGCATTTGATGAGTTATTTGATGTTCGTGCGGTAAGGATTATTGCCGATGAACTTCAAGATTGTTATGCCGCACTAGGTATTGTTCACACCAAATACAAACACCTCCCTAGCGAATTTGATGACTATGTTGCCAATCCAAAACCAAACGGATATCAGTCTATCCATACCGTTATCCTTGGTCCGGAAGGCAAAACAATCGAGATTCAGATCAGAACGAAACAAATGCACGAGGATTCTGAACTAGGTGTCGCGGCGCACTGGAAATATAAAGAAGGCGCATCGACTGGACGCAGTGGCTATGATGAGAAAATCACGTGGTTGCGTAAATTGCTCGACTGGCAAGAAGAGATGTCGGACTCTGGTGAAATGTTGGATGAACTTCGTAGCCAAGTATTTGATGATCGTGTTTATGCCTTTACGCCAAAAGGTGATGTCGTTGATTTACCAATGGGAGCGACACCACTTGATTTTGCCTATCATATTCACTCAGAGGTAGGGCATCGATGTATTGGCACAAAAGTGGCCGGAAGAATTGTACCGTTTACCCATAAGCTTGAGATGGGTGATCAGGTGGAGATCATTACTCAAAAAGAGCCGAACCCATCGAGAGATTGGTTGAATAGCTCACTTGGGTTTGTTCATTCAAGCAGAGCTAGAGCCAAGATCAACGCCTGGTTTAGGAAAGAGAGCCGTGAACAGAATGTAGAAGCGGGTCGGGAAATCCTAGAGACAGAATTAGCAAAAATTGGCGCAACAGTGAAGGATGCCAATGATTACGCACTTCGACGGTTCAATGTAAATACATCGGATGAACTTTATGCAGGCATTGGTAGCGGCGACTTGAGAATAAATCAGGTTATTAACCATATAAATGCCCTCGTAAATAAGCCGACGGCGGAAGAAGAAGATAAACAAGCGCTAGAGAAACTACAAGAATCAGAATCTAAATCGTCAAGCCAAAGCCACTCCCATAAAGACGCCATCGTGGTTGAAGGGGTCGACAACCTCATGTCTCATCTCGCGCGCTGTTGTCAGCCAATACCTGGAGACATCATCGCCGGTTATATTACACAAGGACGGGGCATTTCTGTCCATAGAAGTGACTGTGAGCAACTGGCAGAGTTAAGGTTACATGCCCCTGAACGTATTATTGATACGGTTTGGGGAGCGAGCTTTGCGGGTAACTTTATACTTACGTTAAGGATTGAAGCATTAGAGCGAAGCGGCTTACTTAAAGACATAACCACGCTGTTAGCAAACGAAAAGTTAAAGATTTCTAGCATGAAAAGCCGCAGTGATTATAAGCGTCAAATGTCGATAATGGATTTCAACATAGAGGTCAGAAATGTTGAAATACTTAGTCGAATTGTTTCAAGGATTGAGCAGATTAAAGATGTCATTTCAGTCAGAAGATTAAACTAGAGTCTCTCAGACGCTCTATTCAATTACTATAAAAGGTTAAAAATGACAGCTAATCCTATTGATGAATTGATTTCGATTATGTCCCAACTCAGAGATCCAGAGCAAGGCTGTCCTTGGGATCTGAAACAGAGTTTTGAATCCATCGTACCTCATACTATTGAAGAGACATTTGAGGTAGTGGATGCGATACATAATAAAGATTGGGACAATCTCAAGGAGGAGTTAGGTGACCTTCTTTTTCAGGTCATTTTTTATAGTCAATTGGCGAAAGAACAACAGCTTTTTGATTTTAATGATGTTGTTGAGACGGTCAACGAAAAGCTTATTCGTCGTCATCCACATGTGTTTTCTCAAACTAAATTTGAGAGCGTTGACGATATAAATACACACTGGGAAGAAGAAAAAGCGAGAGAGAAGGCCAAATTAGGCAAAACAGAGGAGAGTATTCTCGATTCCGTATCGTCGTCGCTTCCCGCGCTTTCAAAGGCGAATAAAATTCAAAAACGCTGTGCTAAGCATGGATTTGATTGGGATACGCTTGGTCCTGTGGTAGATAAAGTAAAAGAAGAACTCGATGAAGTTCTAGAAGAAGTGCTTCAGGTAACGCCTAATGAAGATGCAGTAGAGGAAGAGCTGGGTGATCTTCTGTTTGCCACGGTTAACTTAGTTCGTCATCTAGGGAAAGATCCCGAAGCGGCATTACGTAAAGCAAACAATAAATTCGAAAAGCGCTTTAAAGGGGTTGAGCGTCTCGTTCGTGAGAAAGGAAAACAATTGGACGATTTTAGTTTGGATGAATTGGATGCCATGTGGGATGTTGTGAAAAAGGGTGGTTAGTGACCGCCACCGAAAATAGGTTTCTTAATTGATAAGATCTGACCAGTCGCATTGTGCCTTGCTAGAGTGAAGTATCGGTGTCTATACTTTGTTCCGAGAATCAGCCTAACCGTTCAGCGTCAGCTTATGATTGGTGGAATTGATTTGAAGCAAAAAATAAATTAACCAAGTGTGATAAGTTTCACGTTGTGGCGATAAAGGGCTTCTGGTATATTTACATCCCGTCCAGAAAGCACCTTTTTTCCCTCATTCAACCAATTTCAGGTTAAACATGACGACAAATTACATTTTTGTTACTGGCGGGGTTGTATCCTCACTAGGTAAAGGTATTGCAGCCGCATCTCTTGCCGCTATTTTAGAAGCTCGTGGTCTTAAAGTGACCATGATGAAGCTTGACCCTTACATCAACGTTGATCCGGGCACAATGAGCCCAACTCAGCACGGTGAAGTATTTGTTACAGAAGACGGGGCAGAAACCGATCTTGATCTTGGTCATTATGAGCGATTTATTCGTACCAAAATGACGAAACGTAACAACTTTACTGCAGGTCGTGTTTACGCCGATGTTCTTCGTAAAGAACGTCGTGGCGATTACCTTGGCGCGACAATTCAAGTTATCCCACATATTACTAATGAAATCAAAGATCGTGTTTATGCCGGCGCTAAAGGCCATGATATCGCACTTGTAGAAGTTGGCGGTACTGTTGGTGACATAGAGTCTTTGCCATTTATGGAAGCGATTCGTCAGTTAGCGGCTGAAGTAGGGCGTGAACATGCTATGTTTATGCACCTAACATTAGTCCCTTATTTAGCTGCTGCTGGTGAACTGAAAACTAAACCGACTCAACACTCGGTTAAAGAGCTGCTATCTATTGGTATACAACCTGATATTTTGGTTTGTCGTAGCGATCGTATCATTCCTGCGAATGAACGTAAGAAAATTGCTCTTTTCTGTAACGTACCAGAAAAAGCTGTTATCTCTATGAAGGATGTAGATTCAATCTACAAAATCCCTCAATTAATAAAAGCTCAATCTTTAGATGATTTAGTATGCACACGCTTCGGTATTGATGCACCAGACGCTGATCTATCTGAGTGGGAGCAAGTCATCTACGAAGAAGCAAACCCAACAGCGGATGTAACCATTGGAATGGTCGGTAAATATATCGAGCTTCCAGATGCTTACAAATCTGTTAATGAAGCACTTAAACATGCCGGATTAAAAAATCGTCTAAACGTAAAAATTAAGTACGTTGATTCTCAAGATGTTGAGAGTAAAGGTGATGAGGTGCTAGCAGGTCTAGATGCTATTCTTGTTCCTGGTGGATTTGGTGACCGTGGTATTAACGGAAAAATTCTTGCGGCACAATACGCACGTGAGAATAAAGTACCTTATTTAGGTATCTGTTTGGGTATGCAAGTCGCCTTAATAGAGTTTGCAAGAAATGTTGCAGGACTTGAAGGGGCACATTCAACAGAATTTGATAAAGAAACAAAGTATCCGGTGGTAGGATTGATTACCGAATGGGTCGATGGTGAAGGTAAAGTTGAAGAACGTACTGAGCAATCTGATCTTGGTGGTACTATGCGTCTTGGTTCTCAGCTATGTCATCTAGAAAAAGGCACATTGGCAAAAGAGCTCTACGGTAGCGCGACAATCCATGAGCGTCATCGCCACCGTTATGAAGTAAACAACAATCTTCGTCCGCAAATTGAAAAAGCAGGTCTGAAAGTATCAGGCCTATCCGCAGACAAGAAACTTGTTGAGGTAATTGAGAATCCAAACCATCCGTGGTTTGTCGCCTCTCAATTCCACCCAGAATTCACTTCTACACCTCGCGATGGTCATCCGTTGTTCGCAGGATTTGTAAAAGCAGCTGGTGAATATCAGCGCGGTGAATTAGAAATTAAATAAGTAAATACAAGAATCCGGACAGCCGCGCATAAGGTGCGGTTATCCTTAGTTTTGATATACAAATGAATGAGAGGAAACATCAATGTCTAAGATCGTTAAAGTTCTAGGTCGCGAAATCATCGACTCACGTGGTAACCCAACTGTAGAAGCTGAAGTACACCTAGAAGGCGGTTTCGTCGGTATGGCTGCTGCTCCATCTGGCGCATCTACTGGTTCTCGCGAAGCTCTTGAGCTACGTGATGGTGACAAAGCTCGTTTCCTAGGTAAAGGTGTTCTTAAAGCGGTTGACGCTGTAAATGGTGCAATTGCTGATGCTCTAACTGGTAAAGATGCTAAAGCTCAAGCTGAAGTTGACCAAGTAATGATCGACTTAGATGGCACAGATAACAAAGCTAAATTTGGTGCTAACGCAATCCTAGCGGTATCTCTGGCTAACGCTAAAGCAGCTGCAGCGGCTAAAGGTATGCCTTTGTTCGAGCACATTGCTGAACTAAACGGCACTCCAGGTCAATTCTCTATGCCTCTACCAATGATGAATATCATCAATGGTGGTGAGCACGCGGACAACAACGTTGATATCCAAGAATTTATGATTCAACCTGTTGGCGCTTCTACTCTTAAAGAAGCTCTACGCATCGGCGCAGAAGTATTCCACAACCTAGCTAAAGTACTTAAAGCTAAAGGCCTAAGCACTGCAGTTGGTGATGAAGGTGGTTTCGCTCCTAACCTAGAATCTAACGCTGCTGCACTAGCTGCAATCAAAGAAGCTGTAGAGCTTGCTGGTTACGAGCTAGGTAAAGACGTTACTCTTGCTATGGACTGTGCAGCATCTGAGTTTTACGACAAAGAAGCTGGAAACTACAACATGAAAGGCGAAGGAAAAGTCTTCACTTCTGAAGAATTCAACTTCTACCTACAAGATCTTGCTAACCAATACCCAATCGTATCTATCGAAGATGGTCTTGACGAGTCTGATTGGGATGGTTTCAAGCATCAAACTGATCTTATGGGCGACAAGCTTCAACTAGTTGGCGATGATCTATTCGTAACTAATACTAAGATTCTTGCTGAAGGTATCGAGAAAGGCGTTGCTAACTCTATCCTTATCAAGTTCAACCAAATCGGTACTCTAACTGAAACTCTAGCTGCAATTAAGATGGCTAAAGACGCTGGTTATACTGCGGTTATTTCTCACCGTTCAGGTGAAACTGAAGATGCAACTATCGCTGATCTAGCGGTAGGTACTGCTGCAGGTCAAATCAAAACTGGTTCTATGAGCCGTTCTGACCGTGTTGCTAAGTACAACCAACTTATCCGTATTGAAGAAGCGCTAGGTGCTCGTGCTCCTTTCAACGGTCTTAAAGAAGTTAAAGGTCAATAATCCATTAGGATTGTTTGATTTTGCAACTCTTTAGTTGTTAGTAATATTTAAAAGCGTCTCCTTGTGAGGCGCTTTTTTATGTCTAAAGGAGCCTAGGTTCTCGATTTGAAACGCTGGCTTTCTTTTCTTTTAGATGCAGATTCTCAGATTCACGGGCGAACCACTAATCTCGCCCCTAGCCTCAATTTATGCTATATATACTTCCCATATCATCCATAATTAATACAACGAGAATAATCTAGCGTGCGTCTATTTACTCTTGCCTTAGTACTACTGTTTTCTTTACTGATCTACACCCTTGTTTGGGGGAAGAACGGTATGCTTGAACGTACCAATGTAGTGAGTGAAATAGAGGTTCAACAGTCGGTAAACAGAGAGTTGAATGAAAGAAACGTGAAGATGTTTGCCGAAATCGAAGATCTAAGACAAGGATTAGACGCTATCGAAGAGAGAGCGAGAAATGAACTGGGCTTAGTTAAAGAAGGTGAAACTTTTTATCGAATCATCGACGACAGTTCTCAATAGGTCGAATGCGTAAATGACGACTCCACACTTAAAACCACTTTATGCCATTGTTCCTGCCGCCGGTATTGGTAGTAGAATGAAAGCAGATCTGCCTAAACAATACTTAAAACTGCACAATAAAACCATCTTAGAACACACCGTTGATAAGCTGTTAGAACATCCTTGTATTGATAAGGTTATTATTGCCGTTTCTGATGACGATACTTATTTCACGCAGCTTTCACTGGCGTCGAACAAGAATGTTATCCGTGTCATTGGCGGTTTAGAACGCGCTGATTCGGTATTATCTGGCCTTGATTATTTATTACATACAGTTAAGAAACCGGATGCGTGGGTATTGGTACATGATGCGGCTAGACCTTGTATAGATTTAGCTGACATCGATAAGTTGATCAAACAGGTAATGATGACAGAAGACGGGGGTATTTTAGCGGCGCCGGTACGAGACACAATGAAACGCGGAAACCGTTCGGCATTGATAAATGAAACCGTAGAGAGAGAAAATTTGTGGCATGCATTAACACCCCAAATGTTTAAAGTTCAGCCACTACGTGACGCACTGTTTGGTGCGATAAAGGCGGGAATCAACATTACTGACGAAGCATCGGCAATGGAGTGGGCAGGTTGTAAGCCTAAGTTAGTTGTAGGAAGGATGGATAATTTCAAGATAACGCAGCCCGAAGATTTAGCTTTAGCGGCTTTCTATCTAGGTGAACGCGTTAGTTGAATGAATATAATATTATTTCGAACAAAATGTAACCATGAAAGAACAATAGACCCTAGTATTTAGGAAGAAGGAAATAGTTGATGATCCGAATTGGCCACGGTTTTGATGTGCACAAGTTTGGTGGTGATGGCCCAATAATAATTGGTGGTGTTTCTATTCCTTATGAACAAGGGTTGATAGCGCACTCCGATGGTGATGTAGCACTTCATGCGTTAACAGATGCACTTTTGGGTGCCATTTCACAAGGTGATATTGGTCGTCATTTTCCGGATACGGATGAACAATGGAAAGGTGCAAATAGTCGTGAGTTGATGAAAGAAGTATACCGACTTGTCAACGATAAAGGCTATCAAATTGGCAACCTAGACGTGACCATTATTGCCCAGTCTCCTAAGATGTCACCTTATATTCAATGTATGCGTGATGTTATTTCAGAAGACCTACGAACGTCTGTGGATAATGTAAACGTGAAAGCAACAACAACAGAAAAACTCGGCTTTACCGGAAGAAAAGAAGGTATTGCGTGTGAAGCGGTTGTTTTATTAAAGAAGATAGAAAACTAATGACAGATATCCTCGCCGAATTGGCTTATTTACACGGTAAGCCAACTTCAAAAGCTAAATTGAAAGCGAAACCAGAGCACTTTGTTGTAAAAGAAAATCTAGGGTTTGAATTTTCAGGATCTGGTGAGCACTTAATGGTTCGTATTCGTAAAACAGGTGAAAATACCAGTTTTGTGGTGAATGAATTAGCCAAAGTATGCGGTGTTAAATCTAAGAATATCGGATGGGCTGGGTTAAAAGATAGGCATGCGATAACTGAGCAATGGCTCAGTATCCAGCTTCCAAAATTGGATACACCTGATTTTTCAACGTTTGAACAGCAGTATCCAAGTATTCAAATTCTCGAAACGGCACGCCATAACAGAAAGCTCCGTCCGGGAGACCTCATTGGTAACGATTTTGAAATTACGTTGTCTGAAGTGACGGATACAGACGATGTCGAAGCGAGAATACAACAAGTGATTGAAAACGGTGTACCTAATTATTTTGGTGCGCAAAGGTTTGGTAGAGAAGGCAATAATCTATCTGAAGCAAGACGCTGGGGTAGAGATAACGTTCGAACTAAAAATCAGAATCAACGAAGTCTTTATTTATCGACTGCTCGTTCTTGGATATTTAATCACATAGTGTCAAATCGGATGAATAGAGGGGTTCTTAATACGCTTATTGCTGGTGATATCGTTAGTCAATCTGATAAGTTAATTGAGATTGATACAGTAAACATGTCAAGCTCTCAGGTAGAATTAGAGGCAGGTAAATTCGCCTTAACAGCTGCATTAGCTGGTGATAATACTTTGCCTACAAAAGAAGCTGCGCTTGAGATAGAACAGGCCGTGGTTGATGCAGAGCCTGATCTGATGGCTCTCATTCGGGGTAACAGAATGCGTCACGATCGAAGGGAAGTACTATTGAGGCCTCTAGGTCTTCGCTACAAAGTGGAAGATAGTAGGATAGAACTTTCATTTTCATTAACATCTGGCAGCTTTGCAACGTCTATTGTTAGAGAGTTAATTGAAGAAATCCCAGTAGAGCGTTATTTTGATCAAGGATAAGCAATGAAAATTCTACTAAGTAATGATGATGGCGTGCATGCAAGTGGAATTAAAGCACTTGCTAAATCATTAAAGGATATGGCCGAAATTGTTATTGTTGCCCCAGACCGTAATCGCTCTGGGGCATCAAACTCGTTAACACTAGAAAATCCTTTGAGGGTGGTCGAAATTGAGAAAAACATCTATTCGGTTCAAGGGACGCCGACAGATTGTGTTCATTTTGCATTAAATGAGTTGCTTAAAGATGACATGCCCGATCTTGTGCTTTCTGGCATCAATCATGGTGCTAACTTAGGCGACGATGTGCTTTATTCGGGTACGGTAGCCGCCGCAATGGAAGGACATTTTCTTGGCGTTCAGTCGATTGCATTTTCATTAGTAGGCGATCAACATTTTGAGACCGCGGGTAAAATTGTCCGTGCCATTGTTGAGCAACATAATGTGTCGCCTATTCCGGCAAACCGACTTCTTAATATCAATATACCGGATGTACCATATGATGAACTGAAAGGGCAACAAGTCACACGACTTGGCGCACGTCATCATGCAGAAACCATGATCAAACAGCAAGACCCTAGAGGTCATGATGTTTATTGGTTAGGTCCTCCTGGAAAAGAACAAGATGCGGGTTTAGGTACTGACTTTTATGCAATAGAGAATGGATTGGTTTCTATTACTCCAATGCAGGTCGATTTAACAGCGCATGATTCTCTTGGTAGCATGGAAACTTGGCTAAAAGGTAATGTGAAATGAGTAACCCTCAAGCAGATAGATTAATAGATTTTCTATCTTCTAGTGGAATTCAATGTCCTAAAGTACTCGATGCTATTCGTCGAGTACCAAGAGAACATTTTATATCTGAAGCGCTAATGCATCAGGCCTATGATAACAATGCTTTACCGATTGCTCATGGACAAACAATCTCTCAGCCCTATATCGTCGCCAAGATGACGGAGTTGTTAAACTTGTTCCCTAATTCTAGATTACTAGAAATAGGAACAGGCTCAGGATACCAAACCGCGGTGTTGGCACAGTTAGTAGACAGAGTTTATTCCGTTGAGCGTATCAAATCATTGCAATGGGATGCGAAAAGACGGCTTAAGTTACTCGATATATACAATGTTTCTACTAAACATGCCGATGGTTGGCAAGGGTGGTCGACTCAAGCTCCTTTCGATGCGATCGTCGTCACGGCCGCGGCAACTCAGGTTCCGCAAGAGTTGTTAGCTCAGCTAGCAGACAAAGGGTGTTTAGTTATTCCAGTTGGTGGCGATAATCAACAATTGTTGAAAATAGTAAGGCAAGGTGGTGAATTCATTTCAACGGTTATTGAACCGGTTCGATTTGTACCTTTAATAGCAGGTGATTTAGCGTAAAGCATGAAAAGTAAATTGAAACTGATATTTTGTATAAGCATTTTGAGCTGCGTACTTATAGGGTGCACGGCAACTTCTCCTGCGCCAGTTTCAAGCATCAATAAAGACTACAGTACGATTGAAAGAGGCAGTTACAGAGGAAGTTTTTATCAAGTGCAAAAGGGAGATACCCTTTATTTTATCGCATACGTCACAGATAAGAATGTAAATGATCTGGTTCGTTACAATGGACTTGATGCTCCTTACACGATCAGACCGGGACAAAAACTCAAATTGTGGCAACCTGCCTATAAATCCCCAGCCTATGGAAGATCTGGCTCAAGATCTTCCGCAGTCACTGTTGCATCAGTAACCGCAGCTGGTGGAACATCTGTTACATCTGTTTCTGGGGGGAAATCAACAACTCAATCTGCTAATAAATCGATATCTAATACTAAAAAAGCAGCTTCAAATAATCCAAGTTCAACCAAAAACCCCACTAAAAAGAATGTTGATCAGAGTAAATCAAAAGAGTATGTTGGCTCTAAGAGTAAACAAAATGTTAACAAAACCGTCAGTAATCCAAAGCCAAAGAATAACAAAATTTCCAAATGGATTTGGCCTACTAAAGGTAGGGTTATTAAGAAGTTTTCTTCCGGAGATCAGGGAAATAAAGGCATTGACATAGCAGGGCAGCGAGGTCAATCCATCATTTCTACGGCAGGCGGTAAAATAGTTTACTCTGGTAATGCACTCCGAGGTTACGGTAATTTAATTATTGTGAAACATAATGATAACTATCTAAGTGCATATGCCCACAATGACCGTTTGCTAGTAAGTGAAGGACAAAATGTAAAAGCAGGACAAAAAATAGCGACCATGGGAAGCTCTGGTAGCAATAACGTAAAACTGCATTTTGAAATTCGTTATCAAGGTAAGTCTGTTAATCCACAGAGGTACTTGCCTTAAGAAAAAATTACTTCAACGACATTTATAAAAAGAATGTCTTGCTAGCTCGCCAAGGGGAGGCACTATGGGTATCAGCAATGCAGCAACAAAAGTCGAAGAGTTCGAGACAAACGAGAAAGCTCTGGAAGAGCTGGGTTCGGGTCGTCTTGTACAAGAAGTTAAATCTAAAAAGGTAGCCAAAGAAGAGTTAGAAGTCACCGCTAAAAGTCTAGATGCAACACAGCTTTATCTTGGGGAAATTGGTTTCTCTCCACTATTAACGGCAGAAGAAGAAGTATTGTACGCTCGAAGAGCTTTACGCGGCGACGAAGCAGCACGTAAACGCATGATTGAAAGCAACCTGCGTCTTGTGGTTAAAATATCACGTCGTTACAGTAACCGAGGACTCGCGTTACTTGATCTCATTGAAGAAGGCAACCTAGGCCTTATCCGTGCAGTTGAGAAGTTTGATCCAGAACGTGGATTTAGATTCTCTACATACGCCACGTGGTGGATTCGTCAAACAATAGAACGTGCATTGATGAACCAGACACGCACCATCCGTTTACCCATCCACGTTGTTAAAGAGTTAAATATCTATCTAAGAACCGCGCGTGAACTTTCACAAAAGTTGGATCACGAGCCTACAGCAGAAGAAATTGCTGAAAAACTAGATAAGCCTGTGAGTGACGTAAGTAAGATGTTACGTCTAAACGAGCGAGTAAGCTCGGTAGATACACCGATTGGTGGCGATGGCGAAAAAGTACTACTCGATATTATTCCAGATACTAACCATTCAGATCCTGAGGTATCAACTCAAGATGATGATATTAAAAATTCACTTATCGACTGGTTAGATGAATTAAACCCTAAGCAGAAAGAAGTACTCGCGAGACGGTTTGGTTTACTTGGTTACGAGCCGTCAACACTTGAAGAAGTTGGCCGTGAAATAAGCCTTACACGTGAACGTGTACGTCAGATACAGGTGGAAGGTTTACGCCGGTTACGTGAAATCTTACTCAAGCAGGGATTGAATATGGAATCTCTATTTGATGTTGATCAGATGTAATGTTACTTCGCTAAATTGAAAGGCGTTTGCTTGTTTAATCTACTAACCTAGCAGCGCCTTTTTTCATTGCTTTTAAAGCAGCTTTTTCAAACGATACAACTCATCTAAAGCCTGCCTTGGCGTTAGGTCATCCGGGTCGATATTCGATAACGCTTCTTCTACTTCACTTGGTTCAGGTATTAAGCTGAGTTGATTAGCAATATCGACTTCATTTTTGTTTCCACGTGGTTGATCGGCAAGTTTTTCTAGTTGATTTAGTTTTGCCCTTGCGTTTCTGATTACGGTCTTAGGTACGCCTGCTAATCCAGCCACAGCTAAACCGTAGGATTTGCTTGCGGCGCCTTCTTGCACTGCATGCATAAAGGCGATGCTGTCACCATGTTCGACAGCATCCAGATGAACATTGGCTAAATGGTCGACCAAATTTGGTAATTCTGTAAGCTCAAAATAGTGGGTAGCAAACAGCGTCATTGACCCAATTTGATTGGCCAGCCATTCTGCACTGGCCCAGGCCAAAGACAGCCCATCATAGGTACTGGTTCCGCGACCTATTTCGTCCATTAACACTAAGCTGTGTGGGGTTGCGTTGTGTAGAATATTGGCGGTTTCAGTCATTTCAACCATAAAGGTTGAACGACCAGATGCGAGATCATCAGAAGCACCAATTCGAGTAAAAATTCTGTCAATCGAGCCAATGACGGCCTCTTCTGCTGGTACATAGGAACCAATATGAGCGAGTAATACAATAAGCGCAGTTTGGCGCATATAGGTTGACTTACCCCCCATATTTGGACCCGTAATAATCAACATCTTTCGATTTGGATTCAGATCGATAGGATTCGCAATAAATGGGTCATTCATTACCTGTTCAACAACTGGGTGTCGTCCATTTTTTATCTGTATTCCAACGGAATCAGTCAATTTTGGACGGCAATAGCCTAAGCTATCGGCTCTTTCTGCTAAATTTTGCAGAACATCTAATTGTGAAATCGCAGACGCCAAATTTTGCATCTGTTCTAAATGAGGAAGCAGTAGGTCAAAAAGCTGCTCCCAAAGTTGTTTCTCTATCGCCAGTGCTTTAGATTTAGAGCTTAGCACCTTATCTTCATGTTCTTTCAGTTCTGGAATGATATAGCGTTCAGCGTGTTTTAGTGTTTGTCGACGCAAATAATGTGCGGGAACCAGATGGCTTTGACCACGGCTGACTTGAATATAAAAGCCATGTACGTTGTTGAATCCTACTTTTAGTGATTCTATACCGTGTGTTTCTCTCTCTTCTAATTCTAGCTTTTCTAAATATTCTGTCGCACCGTCTGCGAGTGCGCGCCATTCATCGAGTTCTTCACTATACCCTGGGGCGATGACGCCACCATCTCTGATAACCACTGGAGGATTCTCTTTCACTGCGGTTTCTAATAGATGACAGGTGTCGTCCATTGGTGCAGCATATTGAGCCAATTTAGCCACGTATGGATTTGATAAGGTTTGCAAATAGCTTTCAAGTTCAGGAAGCTGCTGCATTGCGTGACGTAGGCGGGCTAGATCTCGAGGTCTAGCGGTACGAATGGCTAAACGAGCAATGATTCGCTCAATATCCCCAATCTGCTTAAGAACTGGCTTGAGCTCGACAAATGCACCTTGATCTTTTATCTCTGATATTGCCGACAAACGCTGATTTAAAGTCTCTTTACAACGCATAGGCTGATGCAGCCAACGTTGAAGCATTCGGCTTCCCATTGCGGTAGAGCTATGATCTATTACAGAGCCGAGTGTATTGTCGTATCCACCTGATAGGTTTTGCGTTATTTCTAAGTTGCGGCGAGTGGCTGCATCGAGGATCACAGAATTATCTTGGCTGTCAAAGGTGAGCGAGCGAATATGTGGCAGTGCCGTTTTTTGGGTATCCTTTACATATTGTATTAGGCATCCCGCGGCACATAGGCCTAAGCTTGCGTGCTCTACGCCAAACCCAATTAAATCACGTGTACCAAACTGTTGATTGAGCTGTTGTTTGGCTGTGTCTAGTTCAAATTCCCAAACCGGACGACGACGGCTCCCTTTGATGCTTGAGATAACATCGATAGGTTCAAAGTCTTCAGGGAAAAGCAGTTCTTTTGGTGTGGTTCGCTGCAGCTCTGCAAGCATAGCTTCTTCAGTTTCAGGTTGAGATAACTGAAAGCGGCCAGAGGTAATATCCAATGTGGCATAACCAAATTTGCCTTTCTGGTGATAGATTGCCGCAACTAGGTTATCAGAACGTTCTGAAAGTAAGGCTTCATCAGTCACTGTTCCAGGCGTTATTATGCGAACAACTTGTCGTTCTACGGGGCCTTTACTGGTGGCAGGGTCGCCAATCTGCTCACATATAGCAATAGATTCACCCAACTGAACTAGCTTAGCGAGATAGCCTTCAACGGCATGAAAAGGAACGCCAGCCATCGGAATCGGTTCACCAGCAGACGCTCCACGTTTTGTGAGCGAAATGTCTAAAAGCTGGGACGCTTTTTTAGCATCATCATAGAAAAGCTCGTAGAAATCGCCCATGCGATAAAATAGCAAGATCTCAGGGTTTTCTGCCTTGAGTCTTAGGTATTGTTGCATCATCGGCGTGTGTGTGTGAGTCGCTTTTGTCATGGTGACCTTAGTGATCGCTAGTGAACGGATTTTTGAGATGTTAAGGATACTTGAATCGACATTACAGGCAAGATGATTTAGAGGAATTTTGGAACGTCCTTCATTCAGATAACGTTTATTTAAAAATAGGTGACATTCCTCAATGTCATTCTTTTCATTAGATATAAAGGCATTGCATAACCATTCATTTTTTGGATTGTCTTAGGTTGAAAATAATTAGCAAATAAAAATGAGTTCTTTGACAATGATTTTTTGAGCGTTAGGATATGTAAATAAATAATAAAAACAGAGTCAATCAGAGGGTTTGTGACCGATGCTATCATTAAGCGAATTAAGCCAAAAAGTAGGTGTTTTATTAGCAGATAATAGCCATGTTTTGGTTACGGCAGAATCTTGTACCGGGGGAGGTATTGCGTCTGCCATTACCGATGTTTCAGGGAGTTCCGCTTGGTTTGATAGAGCGTTCGTTACTTATAGCAATGAAGCAAAAATGGACATGATTGATGTCAATCCTAAAACACTTAATATCTATGGTGCAGTAAGTCAGGAAACGGTAGAAGAGATGGCATCTGGTGCGTTAAGACATTCACAAGCAACGATATCAATATCGGTGAGTGGGATTGCAGGTCCAACTGGAGGAACGGAGGATAAACCAGTAGGAACCGTATGGTTTGGCTGGAAAGTAGGCAACCAGTTTGAAGAGCAAGAGATGGTTTGTTTCAGTGGTAATAGAGAAAGAGTCCGCGAACAGGCGTGTTATCACGCCCTTGCGAAGTTAGTAGAGCTATTAAGTTAAGTCTATTACCGATGAAGAGCGAAAGTGGGTAGTGAGAGGTGCCACTTAATTGCACCCAATCGAATGATCAGTGTGGCGAAAGCGCCCGCGATAAATGCCGTTCTATTGCTGTAGTCGAAATAGAGGGCGCCTACGTGGATGCTACCACCGATAATACAAGCCGTGGCATACACTTCACTTCTTAGAACCATAGGGACCTCTCGAGCGAGTACGTCGCGAATAATACCGCCACCGCACCCAGTAATTACTCCCATAATTACTGCAATCAAGTACGAGTCTTGAAATAACAGAGACTTTTCCACACCGATACCGACGAATGCTCCTAGCCCTATGGCATCACAAACTGGCAATACAAACCAAGGTAAACGCTTCGGTCGACGGATAATTATCATGGTTAACAGGCAGGTGATGATAATTATCCAGATGTAGGCGATGTCTGTAATCCAAAATACAGGCGTTGCACCCAATGCCATGTCTCGGATAGATCCGCCCCCAATAGCCGTAACGCTACCAAGCACAATGACACCAAATGGGTCCATCTTTAACCGTCCAGCGAGCAGTACGCCTGAAATAGCAAAAACAGCGGTACCAAATATATCAATAAAATAAAGTAGGGTAGAATCCATAGGTGACTAAAAACTAGTTAGGATGAAAATTGGCTCGATTTTACTCCAATTTCTAGTGTGATGACGAAGTATTTATCCTAATCCGTCGGATTACATTAATGATGGATACACTACCGCGTATATTTTATCTACGCGTCTCCGGATAGTATTCCTTTCTAGCGATATCAAAAAACTCACAGGCTTGTGCGACGGCTTTTAATGAACGAGGAGTGGGTCGGTTTAACCAATCGGCATTAAGCGACCAAATAAACTGATGTTTAACTGCGGGTATTTGCTCTTGCCATGGCTGCCAAATTTCCGTGTTTTGTATCGTGTGAGGTGACGTAAACATCACTTCTGGTGCCTTTAGGATAACCTGTTCTAAACCTACTTGTGGGTAGGGTATTGGGGATTGCTCAAAGATATTCACGCCACCACACAGTGAAAAAACTTCGCTAGGCCAGTGGTTTTTCGCAATGGTGTATATGGGTTTGCTACTGAGTTGATAAAAATAGGAAACTGGAACGTTATTGGAGTACTGGTTTTGTAGCCTCTTTAGTTCTGTTCTATAGGCTTTTGCATTGTCGTGACCGATCTTTGCAGAGTCTGCATATTGACTTAATTCGTCAATTTTATCGGCTATTTCAGATAAATAAGTCGTATCGGAATAATAGATGGAAAAACCAAGCTCTTTAAGTTGGTTGAGAGACTTAACTGAACCACCAGATCGCCAAGCAACAATAAGATCTGGATTGAGAGCGACAATCCTTTCAATATTAACACTGTCAAAACTGGCCACTATTTCTAGTGATTGCGCCTCTTCTGGATAGTTACTGTATTTGCTCACAGCAACTAGTTTATCACCTAATCCTGCTGCGTAAATTAGTTCAGTAGATGATGGGGCAAGCGAGATCACTCGCTCTATGCAATAAGCGAATGGAGAGGCTGAAAATAATAAAACAAAGAAAGTAAGACGCAAGCTAAATCCCTTGATAAAACAAAAACATAATTATGCTTTGTAGTGCTATCCAGACAAAAAGTCGCCATGCGAGTAGTTTTTGAATTTGGCCAAGATGCAACGCCACGGGTGCAATTCTGCCACCTATTTTGGGTCGGATAGTTTTATTGTTGCCGTAAATAGCAGGCCCACCTAAGGAGAGCTCTAATTTATTGCCAACCGAAGAAAGAAGCCAAGCAGGTCCGGGCGTTGGCCATGTTTTGCTCTGCGTTAATACTTGAGAAAAAACCTGCATTGCATTCTTTCCAATGATGATCATGATACTGAACATGCGCAGTGGTATAAACTCAAACAGTGCCAACATTCGAATAGAAGTAAGGCCAAAAGGAAGGAACTCACTGCGACTAGGAGACCATGCTCTGGCTAATTCGGATATTAACCTAAACATGAGCGCGCCAATCCCGCCGGTTAAGCCAAACCAAAAAAGCACGGATACAACGTTTCGACCATAACCCAAAATCAAGGTTTCAGCACCCGCTTTGCCAATACCTAAAGGTGACAAAGACTTTGTTTCTCTATTTAGAATTGGCAGAAGAAGGCTTCGAGCAAGCTTTTTATCTTCTTTTGCAAGCGCATCCGCCAGAGCATGGCCTAGTTTTTCACTATTTCGCCAATCAATAGCAAGCAATAAAAGAGCAAGATCGAACAACTGAGATTGCCAAACCAATGGTTTTAGTGCAACCAAAACGGCAAATGCAGGCAAGATCATCAACATCCATGCTAAAGAGCCTGAAAGAATACTTTGGGAATGGCTTTTATTTGTATTGACCTTTTCTGCCAATATTCTGGCAAAGGCGCGCCATAATGTTGCAGGATGCGCGGACATAGGAATAGGTAAGATTAGGTGGAAAAGCAAGCCTCCCCACAAAACCAATAGAGCACCATTACTTACTATCTGGTCGAATGCTGTTTGCATATTGGTTATTTCAACAATTTAACCATGTTGATTACCATCTCAGATGAATTCTTTGCTGCCAGTGGCAGAAACTCATCAAAGCTTATTGGAGATTCTTTGTCCGCAACATCAGATATCGCGCGTACAACGACGAATGGGATATTAAATTGATGACAGGTTTGAGCAATGGCTGCCGCTTCCATTTCAACGGCAATAACCGACGGAAAGTAATTGTGGATATATTGTGCTTTCTCATCGGTACAGACAAAAACATCGCCAGTACAAATAAGACCTCGAACAGAGTGCTGACCATCTTTCATCGCAATCGCTTTCTCAGCGATGCTGATGAGATTATCATCGGCAGTAAATGCGGCGGGTTGTGCTGCCATTTGCCCCATTTCATAACCAAATGCGGTAACGTCTACATCATGATGACGTACCTCTGTAGATACAACAACATCACCTAGGTTTAGGCTCGAGTCAAAGCCTCCGGCAGAGCCAGTATTAATGACAATATCTGGACAATATTGGTCTAAAAGAATGGCGGTTCCAATGGAAGCGGCAACTTTACCAATACCCGATTGAAGTAAAACAACATCAACGCCTTCTATCTGGCCAGAAAAAAAAGTACTGCTTCCTTTTTTCTCTTCTACATAGTTAGACAATGCGTCTTTTAAGATGGACACTTCTTGTTCCATCGCACCAATAATGCCGATTTTCATGATTTTCTCTTAGAGATTTAAATAGATAACTAAGGTGAGATTGTAGCATATAGATTTGGACTGGGAATCTAGAATTTAGATGCGAGGCGCATTGTTAAGTGTACATGGATATCTTGAACGGTTCGCGAAACCGACTACATTTTGGACGTTTGAGAATTAAGACTCAAGAACAAAAAAGGCCAGCTAAAATAGCTGGCCAAAACAAAGTTTGGAAGGAAACCTTTGTTATATAAAAATATTAAGCATTTGAAAGCATCAATGAATCTGCTTTGGCTTCCAAATTAGTACCCCCCATCAAGTAAGCATCTACTGCGCGAGCACATTCACGACCTTCGTTGATACAACGAACCACCAATGATTGACCTGTACGCATATCACCTGCAGCAAAGATACCTTTTTGGTTAGTAGCAAAGTCTTCTGTCGCAACGTTGCCGCGATCATCCAGTTTTATGTCAAGTTGGGCGAGAACACCAGTTGGTTCTGGATGAAGGAAACCCATTGCCAAGAAAGCTTTATCACAAGGAACAACGCGCTCACTACCTTCTACTTCTTTAAAGTTTGGACGTTCGCCTGGCTTCGCGTCTTCCCACTCTATATCCGCTAAACGTAAACCCGTTACCTGACCAGATTCGTCACCGATGAACTCTTTGGTTAGAATGTTCCAGTGGCGTTCACAGCCTTCTTCATGGGAAGAGGATGTACGAAGAATCATTGGATACTCAGGCCATGGCATGTTTACAGGGCGCTTCTCTGGTGGCATTGGCATGATTTCAACTTGAGTAATACTTGTTGCACCATGACGGTTTGATGTACCAACACAGTCAGAACCAGTATCGCCACCGCCAATGACAATCACGTTGCAATCTTTCGCATGAATTTCTTCAGTCTTTAGATTCATGTTGTTTGCACGGCGGTTATTTTGACCGAGGAATTCCATCGCAAAATGAACGCCTTTAAGTTCACGGCCTGGGATTGGAAGATCACGAGGAACGGTAGAACCTCCGGTTAATATAACGGCATCAAAGTCTTGACGAAATTGCAGAGCGTTAATGTCTACACCGATATGAGAATGGGTTTCAAAAATGATTCCAGCATCTTCCATCAGATTGATTTTACGATCAATAACATCCATGCCAAGTTTAAAGTCAGGGATACCAAAACGTAATAAACCACCTATTTTTTCATCACGCTCATAAACAGTCACGCAGTGACCAGCGCTGTTTAGCTGCTCTGCAGCAGCAAGACCTGCAGGACCTGAACCGACAATGGCGACGGTTTTACCAGAGCGAATACGTGGTTTTTTAGGTTGAGCGTACCCTTCACGATACGCTGTCTCTACAATCGTTTTTTCAATGTTACAGATAGTGATTGGGTCTTGATTAATACCCAGTACACAGGCTGTCTCACAAGGAGCAGGGCAAATACGACCCGTGAACTCTGGGAAGTTGTTTGTGCTGCTTAGAATGTGCCATGCCTCTTCCCAGCTATCACGATAGACCGCATCGTTAAACTCGGGAATGATATTACCGATAGGGCAGCCGCTATGACAAAACGGCACACCACAGTCCATACAACGAGAAGCTTGAGTTTCAATGTTTTCACCAAACTCCTCGTTTAGAACGAACTCTTTATTGTTTTGAATACGAACACTAGGGTCGATCTTCTTTGGCAGTTCACGACCATGCTCTAAAAATCCAGTAGCCTTACCCATTATACTGCCTCCAACTCTTCCGTGTTTACTGCTTGAGCATCCGCTTTGCGTTTTTGCATTACTGCTTTGTAATCGCGTGGCATTACTTTGATCATTTGCGCTAAGTTTGCGTCAAAATCATCAAGGAAAGCTTTTGCTACCGTACTTCCAGTGAACTTGATGTGTTTAGTTAACATATCTTCAAGAAGATCTTTATCTTCTTGTTCAATTGGATCTAGGTCGACAAGTTCGGGGTTAAGTCTTTTATCGAAGTCCCCAACTTTGTCCCAAACATAAGCCGTACCGCCACTCATGCCTGCTGCAAAATTTCGACCTGTTGTGCCAAGGATAATGGCAATACCACCAGTCATATATTCACAACCGTGGTCTCCAATACCTTCTACAACTACTTTCGCTCCTGAGTTTCGTACACAGAAACGTTCGCCAGCAAGGCCTCGAATGAATGACTCTCCAGAGGTTGCGCCGTAAAAACAGACGTTACCAACAACGATATTCTCTTCTGGCACAATGGTAGCGCTTGAATCAGGGTAGAGCACGAGGGTACCGCCAGATAGGCCTTTACCCCAGTAATCATTCGCATTACCTTCAACTTCAAACTTCACGCCTTTTGCAAGGAATGCACCGAAGGATTGACCTGCAGAACCGGTGAATTTAACTTCCATCGGTTTTGGTAGCCCTTGGTCTTTGTATACTTTCGAAATTTCATTCGACAGCATAGTACCGGTACTACGATCGGTGTTTATTATTGGCAAGCTTGCTGAAACAGATTCGCCGTTCTCTAATGCAGGTTTCGCTATCTTAATAAGCTTACGGTCAATAACGTCTTCAAGTTGGTGGTTCTGTTTGATTTGGTTATAGACGCCATCTGCTTCACGCGCTTTTTCAACATGAAGTACTGGTGTTAGGTCAAGGTTCTTATATTTCCAATGTTTGATATCATCACGTACTTTTAGCTTGTGAGATTGACCAACCATTTCTTGAATAGTGCGGAACCCAAGTTCTGCCATTACTTCACGTAGACCTTCAGCCATGTACTGGAAGAAAGTAACCACGTCATCTACACGGCCGTCGAAACGCTCACGTAGTGTTTTGTTCTGTGTGGCGATACCTACAGGGCAAGTGTTTTTATGGCACTTACGCATCATGATACAACCTTCAACAACGAGTGCAGCTGTTGCTACACCCCACTCTTCAGCACCTAACAGTGTTGCTACTGCAAGGTCACGTGGTGTTTTCATCTGACCATCTGACTGAACAACAATACGGTTACGTAGACCATTTTTTAGTAACGTTTGGTGCGTTTCTGCCAACCCTAGTTCCCAAGGAAGGCCAGTATGGCGAATGGACGAAATAGGTGAAGCACCTGTACCGCCATCAAAGCCTGCAATAAGAACAACATCGGCTTTTGCTTTTGCAACACCAGAAGCGATAGTACCTACACCGGCTTCAGACACGAGTTTCACGTTCACTCGACCGTCACGGTTCGCATTCTTCAAGTCGTAGATCAGCTGAGCCAGATCCTCGATTGAGTAGATATCGTGGTGCGGTGGTGGTGAAATCAAGCCGACACCTGGAGTAGAGTGACGAGTTGCCCCGATCCAGTCATCCACTTTATCGCCAGGTAATTGACCACCTTCGCCTGGTTTCGCTCCCTGCGCCATCTTAATCTGAATTTCATCAGCATTCGTGAGGTAGTAAGAGGTAACACCAAAGCGTCCAGAGGCAACTTGTTTGATTGCCGAACGTTCCCAATCTCCATTCTCTTTTCTTTCGAAACGATCAGGGTCTTCACCACCTTCGCCGGAGTTCGATTTCGCTCCAATACGATTCATCGCAACAGCAAGTGTTGAGTGCGCCTCGTAGGAGATAGAACCAAAGCTCATTGCACCAGTAGCGAAGCGCTTGAGAATGCTTTCAATGGGTTCCACTTCCTCAAGAGGAATGGAGCCAGAAGGGTTGTTAACGAAATCTAACTGACTACGTAGTGTTGCTGCGTTGTCCCCTTGAGCGTCTACGGCATTGGTATACTGTTTGAACTGATCGTAGTCTTTGTTACGCGTAGACTTTTGAAGCAGTGAAATCGTTTCTGGATTAAACAAGTGCTTTTCACCACGTTGTTTCCATTGATAAACACCACCCACATCCAGCATCTGCACTGGAATCTCACGAGTCGGGAAGCCGATACGATGGCGTACCAAGACCTCTTTCGCAATGTCGTCGATAGTCAAACCTTGAATACGAGTAACGGTACCCGTGAAGTACTTATCAACCACAGATTTGCTGATACCAAGCGCTTCGAAGATCTGTGCGCCATGGTAAGACTGCAGTGTAGATATGCCCATCTTAGAGAAAATCTTAAGCAAGCCGCCATTGACACCATTACGATAGTTGCAAAACAACGTTTCTGATGGCGTTTCTGCGTCTAGCTTTTTCTTCTTTTGAAGGTCAACAATGGATTCCATTACTAGGTAAGGGTTAACCGCATTGGCACCATAACCAATAAGTGTTGCAAAATGGTGTGTTTCACGAGCATCACCTGTTTCAACAACGATGTCACATTTAGCACGTAATCCTTTACGAATTAAGTGATGATGAACGGCACCAACAGCAAGCATGGCAGGAATCGCCGCATGGTTAGAGTTGGTTGCACGGTCAGTCAGAAGAATAATTGAGTAGCCATCGTTAACCGCATCTTCAGCATACTGACAGATTCGTTTAAGAGCGCGCTCTAGCTTGCCTTCTTCTTCACTGGCACGGAATACTATATCAAGCGTTTTAGCTTGGAGGTACTCGTTATCGATCGCTCGTAGTTTCTCTAATTCAGAGTTAGAAAGAACAGGCGACTCAAGTTCAACTTTTTGACAGTGTTCTGCTGTTTCAGTCAGTAGGTTCTGATCTTTACCTAGGTAAGTATTCAGAGACATAACCATACGTTCACGAATCGGATCGATAGGCGGGTTGGTAACCTGAGCAAATAGCTGTTTAAAGTAGTTAGATAAGTGTTGGGACTGGTGAGAAAGTATCGCCAGTGGCCAATCTGCACCCATGGAGCCAAGAGGTTCTTTACCTTCTCTAGCCATAGGAACAATAATTTCGTTTACTTCTTCAGTGGTGATACCAAAAGCCTGTTGACTATGAAGTAAGCGTTCTGCTGAAGGTTGGTGATGCATGTTATCCGCATCAGGCAATTTCTTCAGGCTTAATAGGTTGTCTTTAACCCACTGCTGATAGGGTTGAGATGAAGCGATGCCATCTTTCACTTCTTCATCAGAAATAATGCGACCTTGTTCAAGGTCAGCCACAAAGATACGACCTGGTTGTAAACGACCGTGATATTCCACGTTGCTTGGCTCAATCTCTACCACACCAGATTCAGATGCCATCACTAGGAAGTTATCTTTGGTTACTGTATAGCGAGAAGGGCGAAGACCGTTACGGTCTAGTGTCGCTCCTACTTGAACACCATCAGTGAAACAGACAGAAGCTGGGCCATCCCATGGTTCCATCAAGTTCGCGTGGTACTGATAAAATGCGCGGCGGGTCTTGTCCATGTTTTTGTTTTCTTGCCACGCTTCAGGAATCATCATCATGAGTGCATGTGGCAATGAGCGACCAGAAAGAACCAGCAGTTCTAGCGCCATATCAAAGTTAGATGAGTCCGACATCCCTTCCTGACAAATAGGAAGCAACATATCGATTTCAGCTTGAGTGAACAGGTCTGACTCAAGAATCGCTTCACGGGCCTTCATCCAGTTTAAGTTACCGCGTACGGTGTTAATTTCACCATTGTGTGCGATATAACGGAAAGGCTGCGCTAGACGCCATCTAGGGAATGTATTGGTAGAGAAACGAGAGTGAACTAAGGCTAAAGCGGTAACCATGGCTGGGTTGCCAAGATCTAAGAAGTATTGAGGTACTTGCTCAGTAGTTAACTGGCCTTTATAAACAAGCGTCTTATAAGACATTGAGTTGATATAAAACTCGTCTTTAATATTAGAGACACTTTCTAGGCAAACACGAACGGTGTAGTTACGTAATACATACAGTTTACGTTCAAGTTCTTCAGGTGTTGTTCCTGGGCTACCAGAAATAAAGACATGCTCGAATTGTGGCTCAGTAGATAGTGGATCATCACCAAGCATAGAGTTGTCTACAGGCAGAACTCGATAGCCTACGATCTCTAGATCTAATCGACGTGCGTTACGCTCTAAAATATCGCGACACTGCTGACGTTTGTACTTATCTTTAGGAAAAAGTAATACGCCCACACCATACTTTTCAAAAGACGGTAGCTTAATACCAAGTTTTACCGACTCTTCAAGTAAAAATTCATGAGGTTTTTGTAGCAAGATTCCAGCACCGTCTCCGCTGCATGGATCACAACCTTGACCGCCACGGTGTTCCATTCTCGCTAGCATATCTAGCGCCTGGGTTACAACGTCGTGCGATTTACGGTTTTTTAAGTGAGCAACAAAACCAATACCACAAGCGTCATGCTCCAATTCAGGAGTATAAAGACCTTGTTTTTTCTGCTCTCTATCTACCATAAGATACATCCTTCCAATTAAATTTCAGGCGTAACATGCCTAAGGCATTTCCACCCTGTCATTTTATTATTTGTATAATTCATAGCATCACCAAGTGTGATGAGCTTGAGTCCATTCCGTTCTTCACAGGAAATTTATTTGTGAAAAAAACATCTCCGTTAGTGTTATCCGTTATTATTAGGCCACTTTGTGGTGGTTTATGTTGGTGGGTTGGATATACACAGATTATTCTGCATTAAAATGCGGGCCCTTTCCCTAGGGTTCTAAATGCAGACATCCATCCATCCTACAATTTTGTGTAGCTTAATTCCATCAAAAAGTTGAGCTTGATTCTGTTTTTTTAATAAACACATGAATAATAAACAGTAAAAATGACCTAAAGATGTCGATTTCAAGCGAAGATAGTGCATTTTTATTGAAATCTGCATCGCTTTATTGATATGGGATAGTGAATCACTTTGTACCACTGCCTATAATTTCGCGGCGTTATTTTTCAATGATGTAATTTTCTTTCATATGCACTCAGTCCTTTTTTGTTGTTCATATGGAGATAACACATTAAAACAAGTTTCTAGGCCGTTAGTACATATAGGTCAATAGCAAGAAATAGGTAGTTCGAATCGATGCAATTACATGAATTAGTTAATACCCTTGGTCAAGACCTTCAACATAGATATGGAGAGAAAGTCCATAAACTAACGTTACATGGCGGTTTTAGCTGTCCTAATAGAGATGGAACGCTAGGACGAGGTGGCTGTACTTATTGTAATGTGGCTTCTTTTTCTGATGAGAAAACTCAGAAACAGAGCATCTTAGAACAGCTAGCAGAGCGAGCGGGTGAGGTAAAGAGAGCCAAAAGGTACCTCGCTTACTTTCAAGCTTATACAAGCACCTATGCGGAAGTTCAGACCCTCAAAAACATGTATGAAGAAGCGTTAAAACTCGCGGATATGGTTGGTTTGTGTGTGGGGACTCGGCCAGATTGCGTTCCTGATGTGGTATTAGATTTGCTGTCTGATTATGTTCAGCAAGGCTACGAGATTTGGCTCGAGTTGGGTTTACAAACAGCAAATAACGATACCTTGAAACGTATAAATAGAGGGCACGATTTCGAATGCTATGCAGATATCACTAAAAAAGCTCGGGCATTGGGTATAAAAGTGTGTACGCATCTCATCATCGGTTTACCAAAAGAGACCAAAATCGACTATCTAGACACGATGGAGAAGGTTTTGGAAGTGGGTACCGATGGTATAAAACTTCACCCACTGCATATCGTCGAGGGGAGTACAATGGCCAAAGCGTGGAAAGCAGGTCGGTTAGAAGCCCCAGAAATGGATGAATACGTTGCTGTTGCCAGTGAACTCATTCGAATGACGCCTCCAGAAGTGGTGTACCACAGAGTCTCTGCCGCCGCCCGCCGTCCGACCTTACTTGCTCCACTTTGGTGTGAAAATAGATGGTTAGGGATGACAGAAATCGGACGTGCATTGGATAAAGATGGTGCGCAAGGCTCTTCGATAAATGTTCCATTCGTGTACTCAACACCGATAGTTAAAGAACAGAGCAGAACAAACTGATATATTCGTAACAATTATTTATAAATGAACACGATACGAAATGGACAACCTGTTTTATCAGATAGCAAAATGGAATTACTTTGCAGGAATAGAAATGCTGGTAGCCGTAATAGCATTCTCTATCATCGTTATGCAGAGGCGAAAGTATCAAAATCAAATGAGCTCCTTTTATAAGAATACGCCAATTGCAATAATGGTGATTGATAGGGAGTCCGGTGTCATTTTGTTATCTAATCGAAGTGCCATGCAACAACTAGGCATAAGAAAAATTGGTGAAAAATACCTATATCCATCAGGGTTAGAACAGGCCTCTTTTTTAAAAACATTTAAACCGGTCAGTGGCAAGAGCTTTCAAAGCCTTGAACAGACGTGGACCACTTCAGATAGACCTCCAATCAATATTGATTTTTCTGGACGAAAAATTCGCTTCAATAACCGCTCGTCTTGGTTGCTGTATGCAACTTTGCATCAAAACTCTGGCTTAGAAAATGAACAAGTGAAAACGTCCTTAAGGATTGCTAGAACCTCTCTCGATACACTCTCTGAGCTAATTTATATTAAGAATAAAGACGGTCATATTGTCGATACCAACCACGCCTTTGATAAGTTTTGGAAAGGAAGAGTTGACGAATCCGATGTCGATATCGAGGGAATCCTTCAAGGAAGAAGTACACAAAGGCGTTGGACGACAGATCCAGAAGGTCGAGGTTGCTTGCTGGAAACTTCTCAATCGACACTATTATCGAGCGATGGTGAGGTTCTTGGTTCCCTAGGTATAAGCCATGATGTAACGGATTGGTTTAAAATGCAGCAGGATCTACGTGATGAAATGGAAAAGCGTAAGGGAACAGAGATTGCTCTGGCACAAAGAGATACGATTTTAGAATCCTTGTTAGAATCTTCACCCGACGGTATTGCATTGTTCAATGAAAACAAAGTGTATGAAGCATGTAACCAAGCCTTTGCTGATATGCTGGGCATTTCTGACTACACGACGTTAGTGGGAAAACGCATTGAAGATGTTTTGCCTCAGAATATGGACAAAGATGCCTCTCGCACCGATGAGCAAGTACTCAAAGATGGTAAACCATTGAGATATCGTGAGCAGACATTTGATGATAACGGCCACCCAAGATGGTTTGACGTTGTAAAATCGCCTTATAAAGATCCCAACTCTGGGGCGAATGGTGTATTGCTTATGACTCGAGATGTGACCGATAGTTGCCTAGTGGAAATACAGCTAGAAGAAATGAATCATGAATTAGAAAGGCTAAGCTTTTTGGATGGCTTAACGCAGATAGCGAATAGAAGAAGCTTTGACGAACAACTTGATACAATTTTGAATATCCATAAAAGACAAAAAATGTCACTCACAGTGATGTTGTGCGATATCGATTTCTTTAAAGACTTTAATGATAACTATGGGCATCAAAAAGGTGATGAAACGTTAAGGCTAGTAGCGCAATCATTTCAACAGGTCCTGACACGTTCATCGGATTGTGTAGCAAGGTATGGTGGCGAAGAATTTGGCTTCGTTATTCCCAATACCAATTACAACGGTGCGCAAGTATTGGCAAGAAAGATTCATGATGTAATTAAGGATCTAAACATTAAGCATGAGTTCTCGTCAGTGAGCGATCGAATTACATTGAGTATTGGTGTTGTATCAGTAACACCGACTAGCAACGATGAGCCCAAGAGATTAGTGGGCTATGCAGATCAAGCCCTTTATTCAGCGAAAAAACAGGGTCGAAACCAGACCCGATATCATCAAGATTAGTGGTAAAAAGTGATAGATAGTACTTACAAGTTGCTTTCTAATGGATAGAATAGCGTATCTTCTTTTTCTCGGAGTAATAAATGAAACCAATCAAAAGCTTAGCTCAGTATTATGTTGATCTTCTCGTTAAGCTGGGCATTCTTCGGTTTTCGATTCTTCTCGCCCTTGCGCTCGTTGCTCTTGCGGTTTTCGTTCAGGTTGGTATCACATTAGGCCTGCAAGGGAATGTTGATGATATTGATATTATTCGCTCTGTTTTCTTTGGTCTTCTTATTACCCCATGGGCTGTGTACTTTTTGTCTGTTGTGGTTGATCAGTTAGAAGAATCTCGACAGAGACTCTCTAAGTTGGTTTCTAAGTTAAAAGAAATGCGCTCACGAGACAAAGAACTGAACAATCAACTACAACTGAATATAATTAAGCTCAATCAAGAGATAGAAGAGAGACAAAAAGCGGAAGAAGCTCGACAAGATGCTATCAATGATCTTGAGAATGAAGTTTATCAGAGAGAGAAAACGCAATTAGAGCTTGCTGAACGGACAACATTACTTCGGTCCTTTATCGATACATCACCAGACCTTATTTATTACCGAAATGCAGATGGCATTTTTTCTGGATGTAACCGTGCGGTTGAAGAACTCACGGGCCGTTCAGAACAAGAGTTAGTTGGTTTGACTCCTTGGGATGTTTACAGCAAAGAAATTGCGCAGGAAGTCGTCACCACGGATGAGTTGGTTTTTCGTAATAATGAAGAGATCACTTATGAACAGTGGCTGGAATATCCAGATGGAAAAAAAGTATATTTTGAGCTTCGTAAGGTACCATTTTATAACAAAGAAGGCCGTCACCTAGGATTGGTTGGCTTTGGACGAGACATCACGGAGCGTAAGAAGTATCAAGATGCTTTAGAAAAGGCGAGTAGAGATAAAACCACCTTTGTCTCTACCGTGAGTCATGAATTAAGAACCCCTCTTAATGGCATTGTTGGCTTAAGTCGAATGCTGCTAGATACTTCACTTTCGGAAGAACAGCGCCAACATATGCAGACCATCAATGTCAGTGCTATTACCTTGGGCAATATTTTTAACGATATTATCGATATGGACAAATTTGATCGTCGAAAACTAGAATTATTGCCAAAGGCGATCAACCTAGAAGATTTTGTTTCAGAGATGGAGAGTATTTCGGCGTTGATGGCCGAACAAAAAGGTTTGCGATTCGATCTAGAGCGACTGACCAACTTTCCTAGTTTTATCGAAGCCGATGCGACCCGTCTACGTCAGGTGCTTTGGAATTTAATTGGAAACGCCACCAAGTTTACCAAAGAGGGTGGTGTGGTAATGAGTGTCGGCGTTGATGTTGAAGATGGCATGGCTGATATTGTATTTGAAGTAGAAGATACGGGCATTGGTATACCTGAAAAAGAACTCGATAAAATCTTTGCGATGTATTATCAAGTGAAATCGGGTAAGGATAATTTACATGCAGTAGGAACTGGGATTGGGCTCGCTGTCTCCAAGCAATTAGTCAAAATGATGGGCGGAGATATCCTTGTCAGTAGTGAAGAAGGGTTTGGAAGCACCTTTACCCTAAATATCCGCGTACCGGTTGTTAAAGCGGTCACTGAAGTGAAGAACAAGCCGAAGCAACAAAGAGCGATTCGTATTTTCATGATAGAAGATATTCAACTGAATATTACGGTTGCTAAATCTTTGTTGGAAAGTTTGGGTCACTCTGTTGATATCGCAATGGATGGGGAGGACGCCATCGCACAGTTCTCCCCGGACAAATATGATTTAGTTTTGCTGGATATTCAGTTGCCAGATATGACGGGTTTTGATGTCGCACAATATTATCGTGAACAATTTACAGAGTTGCCTCCGTTAGTCGCATTGACCGCGAATGTAATGAAAGACAAAAAAGACTATATCGAAAAAGGAATGGATGATGCACTTAGTAAACCCCTCTCTGTAAAAGCGATTCAAAGGGTCATTGAAAAATGGTGTATTGCAGATGAACCTAAAAAAAGTGGGGAGCAACTAAAAGAACAAGAAAAAATATCAAGTCCAGATGTTTCTTCGACGCTTTTAGATATTGAAATGCTCGAATCCTATGTGGATATCGTTGGTACGCAGCCAGTGTTAGACAGTATAAAAATGTTTGAAGAGATGTTGCCGGGCTACTTAGAGATCTTAGACTCTAATATGGTGGCGCAAGATCAAGACGGAATTGTATCGGAAGCACATAAAATAAAGGGTGCAGCAGGATCTATAGGATTAATGCATATTCAAAAGGTTGCACAAAAAGCTCAGTCACCAGAAATGCCAGCATGGTGGGAGAATATTGCAGACTGGGTTGATGAGATTAAAAATGAATACCAAAATGACATTAAGATCTTGAGAACATGGTTAGCGGGACAAGATAAGCAATAGCCGTTGAATCGGATTACCGTAATTAAGCTTAAGGTGATAGGCGACTAATTTATAGTGCCTATCGCCGAAAGCGAATTTTTTACTCTTCTAAGTCACCACAAAAACGATACCCTTCACCGTGGATCGTAGCGATGATTTCTGGTGTATCTGTGATTGATTCAAAATGTTTACGGATACGACGAATAGTGACATCAACCGTACGGTCATGTGGCTTAAGCTCGCGTCCAGTCATTTTCTTGAGAAGATCCGCTCGAGTCTGGATTTTCCCTGGATTCTCACAAAAATGAAGCAGTGCTCTAAACTCTGAACGAGGTAGCTTATAGCCGTCACCCAATGGGCTGACTAAAGAACGGCTATTTATATCTAATATCCAGCCATTAAATTCATACTTTTCAACACTTCTTTTCTCTTCAGAGACGGTATTATCGTTCATTGAGCGAGTCAAGAGGTTGCGAGCTCTAATAGTAAGTTCACGTGGGTTGAATGGTTTGGTGATGTAGTCATCGGCACCTATTTCTAAGCCCAAGATCTTATCAACTTCATTATCACGACCAGTTAAAAACATAAGAGCAACATTTGCTTGCTCTCTAAGTTCACGAGCTAAAAGTAGTCCATTCTTGCCAGGGAGGTTGATATCCATGATAACCAAATTAACTTGGTTATCAGCAAGTACATGATGCATTTCTTCACCATCACTTGCTTCGAATACGGTATATCCCTCAGCTTCAAAAATACTTTTTAGCGTGTTACGAGTAACTTGCTCATCTTCAACAATGAGTATTTGCGGGGTTTGCATTGGCGACACCTAAATTGTAAAGATTTTGTGTATATTTTAAATAATTCTAAGCAAAAAGTAACATATGGGTAAAATCTTTGCGACAACTTGCAACAAAAACCGTTAAAAAACACTTTAACTAGGTACGCCAGTCCCTGGAAATAACCTATTTTTAGAGGTAAACACATAATCGAGTATGCTTATTTACATTTTTGCTATATTTGCGATGGATTTTATTATCTTAAACGTATCGCAACAATAACAGTTTGTTAATTCTTTTCACTTTGTTGATTTACATCAATAGATATAACATAACATTTGCTCTATTTATTGAGTTTTATGTCAAGGAAGCAAGCGTGGGTAAAAATTCAAAATTGTAGAGTATTTATAAGGATGTTTATTTCTTTATTAACAGCGAGTTAAATCTGCCTCAGTTTTCCATCAATACCGCATGAAATCCGAACATTTGTGTAGGGTCAAAAGATGAAATTGATAGGGTAAATGAGGCTATCAAGAGAGATTTGGGTGATTTTAGTTATTGCAAAATGTTGGATGGTGATTTAAAAAGAGCATGGTTTGAAGAAATTTGTGCTGTAAAAATGCCTCAGAATTAATGATAGAGCTCGAAATGCTGTTCACCATAATGCCATATAGTTCGTGGAAAATGATCAGCTCTATTTCATATCCTGCTTAGAAAATAACGTCTCGAGATGATACGTGGCTCCTCTCAGAAGATCGTCTTACAAAAATATCAATAGCAGATATTCATTAGCAATGAATAAGTAGAACAGAATTTAAAATCAATCACAGTTGATCTGTGTTTCGAGAGACTGTGTAAATCAAGGAGGAAAAATGAACGATATACTTCCAGATATATGTGATAAGTACGAGGATCAAGTAACATTGCTTGACCTGCCACTACAAAACTTTGGTCAGCGCTATGCTTTCTTTGGTCAAGTTGTCACCGTACGCTGCTTCCATGACAACTCTAAAGTGAGAGAAGTTTTGGAACAAGATGGAAAAGGTAAAGTTCTTTTTGTCGATGGGAATGGTTCCCTTAAGAAAGCACTATTAGGTGACCAACTTGCTATTTTAGCTATTGAGAATGGTTGGGAGGGGGTCATTGTTAATGGAGCAATACGAGATGTTGCTGTTATGTCGGAACTTGACATCGGTATTAAAGCCTTAGCAGCATGTCCATTTAAAACGGAAAAGAAAGGCGCTGGTGAGGTAAATGTATGCCTAACCATGAACCGTCAGATGGTTCACCCTGGCGATTATGTTTACGCAGATTGGAATGGCACATTGTTGTCAAATAATTTGCTCGAATTCTAAAAGCGGAAACCTAAACCCACTTCAACACCTTGCTGCCACTGTTCATAATCGAAAGTGGCATGCAAGTCTACATTATCTGATATTTTCATTAGGCTGGTGACTTCGGCGGACACTGTACTTTCTTCAGTCCCATCTTCAAGAAACTCTTTTGTAGTATGAATTGTACTTTTAAGCGATAGTCTTTCGTTAAAGGTATAACTGACCCCACTTAGAAAACCATTCTCACTATGCAGCTCGGAAGAGTTGTCTAAACGTGCCCCTATATAAAGATCGACAGAGTCAAACAAAGAATAAGCATAACCACTATCTATCTTCCAAGAGTCGAATTCATTATTGGATTCTGTTTGACTAGACAAAAACAGTTTATGAGGAGAACCTTCACTTTGAGTTGGAAGGTTTGGTAATGTAACCGCAAAGGCGTGTGCCGAAAAAACAGAAAGGCCGACACATATGAATAGTGTTGTCTTCATTTTCGCCTCCCTGCTAATTGCTATTATTATTATGATTGATCGATTTTTGTTCTGACTTTGATTATCAGTAACTTTAATTAAAACACAAAATCAGAAAAGCGGATCCTTCCATTTTGTTCTTTATATAGCTGTTTTGGTTATTTAGATATTGGTATGCCGTGCTATTTATTTGAAAAACAATCAGTTAATAAGTGAGTCTCAAAAATGGTCTTTTGTCGAAAATAAGAGGCAGAGCGAAAAAAAATTGAACTTTAAATTGACTCTATGAGTGAAAATCGGTAAATGTATGGGTAAGAAGACACAAAACACGAATGTAAATACATAATTATGCAGACAGTACGCCACACAATAATGACCATAACCATTATTACCGACATTACCAACGTTGGGGCAGGCTGCTAAACGAAAGAAATTTCAAAAAAAGGCCTGTATCCAAGAAGATACAGGCCTTTTTTTATACAAGTTTTAAACATACTGGAGGTAGGGATGCGAGTTCTCAAGTTTGGTGGATCATCGTTAGCAGATGCTGACCGTTTTTTAAGAGCGGCAGACATTATTGCAAACAATGCTCAACAAGAAGAGGTAGCGGTGGTTTTATCCGCACCAGGGAAAACAACAAATAAATTGGTTGCTGTTATTGAAGGCGCACTTCGAAACGGTGATGCGGATCTGCAAATTGCAGAGTTAGAGAACTCTTTTGCTCAACTATTTACAGAGATAAAAGCGATATTGCCAAATGTAGACAGTGCAGCATTTGATGAGCAAGTTAATGTATCTATGCTACAACTACGCCAGTTCGTCCATGGTATTGCGTTGCTAGGTATGTGCCCAAATAACGCGAACGCTCGAATCATCAGTAAAGGAGAGAGGATCTCGATTAAACTGATGCAGGCCGTATTGGAAGCGAAAGGTCAAGCCGCAAGTCTTATCGATCCTGTCAAATTTTTGTTTGCTAAAGGTGATCACCTAGAAGCGATGGTTGATGTTGAAGTTTCAACGTTAAACTTCAAAAAAGAGCCATTACCAGTTGGTCACGTGAATATCATGCCTGGTTTTACCGCGGGTAATAAAAAAGGTGAACTTGTCACCCTTGGCCGTAATGGTTCGGATTACTCCGCTGCGGTTCTTGCTGCTTGTTTGAGAGCGGATTGCTGTGAAATCTGGACAGATGTTGACGGCGTTTACAATTGCGATCCACGCCTAGTTGACGATGCGAGGTTGCTTAAATCGCTTAGTTACCAAGAAGCGATGGAATTGTCTTACTTTGGTGCTTCAGTACTTCACCCTAAAACCATTGCCCCTATCGCTCAGTTCCATATTCCCTGCTTAATCAAGAACAGCTTTAACCCTCAAGGTGCCGGTACGTTAATTGGCCAAGACACTGGCGAAGATAACCTTGCAATTAAAGGTATTACAACACTAAACAAACTGACCATGGTAAATGTATCAGGCCCAGGAATGAAGGGCATGGTAGGAATGGCTAGTCGTGTATTCGGTGCGATGTCCTCATCAGGTGTTTCGATTGTATTGATTACTCAATCTTCATCGGAATACAGCATTAGTTTCTGTATTGAAGCGCTCGATAAGCAACGAGCTGAACAAGCCTTGCATGATGCCTTTGAACTTGAACTAAAAGATAGTCTATTAGAACCAGTCGAATTTATTGACGATGTAGCGATTGTTACCTTAGTTGGTGATGGTATGCGCACATCGAAAGGTGTGGCATCACAATTCTTCTCATCACTTGCAGAAGTGAACGTTAATATCGTTGCTATTGCTCAGGGCTCGTCTGAGAGAGCTATCTCTGCAGTGATTCCTGAAAACAAAGTGTCTGAATCTATCAAAGCTTGTCACGAGAACTTCTTCAACTCTAAGCATTTCCTCGATCTATTTATCGTTGGTGTGGGTGGTGTGGGTGCTGAACTGGTCGATCAGGTACAACGTCAACAAGCAAAATTGGCGCAAAAGGGTATTGTTATTCGCGTTTGTGGTCTTGCAAATAGCAAAGGTGTCTTACTTGATGCGAAAGGATTACCTTTAGGTGATTGGCGTGACCGTATGGAGCATGTTTCTGAAGAGTTCTCATTAGCTGCGCTTATCTCTACGGTACAACGAAATCATATTATTAATCCCGTGTTGGTGGACTGTACCTCTAGCGAAGGAATAGCAGAGCAGTATGCTGATTTTCTAGCGGCTGGATTTCACGTTGTTACTCCGAACAAAAAAGCCAATACGGCAAGCATGGCGTATTATCATCAGTTGCGTCAGGTTGCTCGCAGCTCTCGTCGTAAGCTATTGTATGAAACAACGGTAGGTGCAGGTCTTCCTGTTATTGAAAACCTTCAAAACTTGATCTCTGCGGGTGATGAGTTAGACAAGTTCAACGGTATTCTGTCCGGTTCTCTGTCTTTTATCTTTGGTAAATTGGATGAAGGTTTGACGCTTAGCCAAGCAACCAACATTGCAAAAGAGAATGGATTTACTGAGCCTGATCCTCGAGACGATCTATCGGGTATGGATGTCGCTAGAAAACTGCTTATTCTTGCTCGTGAAGCAGGAATGGAATTAGAACTGGACGATGTTGTTGTTGAACAGGCATTGCCACCGGGTTTTGATGACACAGGTTCTGTGGATGACTTTATGGCTCGTTTACCAGAAGCGGATGCTTATTTCGCTGGTTTAGTCGAGAAAGCGGCACAAGAAGGCAAAGTACTTCGTTATGTCGGTGAAATCGATGAAGGCAAATGTCGAGTACGAATTGTCGCTGTTGATGGAAATGACCCGATGAATAAGGTGAAAGACGGGGAGAATGCTCTGGCATTTTATAGCCGTTATTATCAACCTATTCCACTCGTACTACGTGGTTACGGTGCTGGCGCTGAAGTCACTGCAGCGGGCGTATTTGCAGATGTAATGCGTACATTAGGCTGGAAACTAGGAGTATAACTGATGAATTCAAGTGATATGGCTGTTGTCGTTTATGCGCCTGCCTCTATCGGTAATGTAAGCGTCGGTTTTGATGTTTTAGGGGCTGCAGTATCTCCAATTGATGGTACGCTTCTTGGTGACCGCGTGTTGGTGAAAGCGGGTAATTCTCCGTTTGAGTTAAAAACATCAGGTAGTTTTGTTGCAAAATTACCTGCCAATCCTAAAGAGAACATTGTTTATGATTGTTGGGTGGTTTTTGCTCGTGAATTAGATAAGAAAGAGATTGAACTTAAGCCTCTAGAGATGACGCTTGAGAAGAATATGCCTATTGGTTCGGGGTTAGGTTCAAGTGCTTGCTCTATCACTGCTGCTCTTGACGCACTTAATCGTTTCCACGGTCAGCCGTTGAATGAAACAGAACTACTTGCTCTAATGGGGGAGATGGAAGGCAAAATCTCTGGTGGTATCCATTACGATAACGTCGCGCCGTGCTACCTAGGTGGTTTGCAATTGATGCTAGAAGAGCTCGGCACTATCAGTCAAGAAGTGCCCTGTTTTGATGAATGGTATTGGGTTATGGCCTATCCAGGTATTACCGTGTCTACAGCAGACGCGCGAGAGATATTACCATCGCAATACCGCCGTCAAGATGTCATTGCTCACGGTCGTCATTTAGCTGGGTTTATTCATGCTTGTCATTCTGGGCAACCTGAACTCGCGGCGAAGATGATCAAAGACGTGATCGCAGAACCATATCGTGAGAAACTATTACCGGGTTTTTCTGATGCGCGTAAATATGCAATGTCTGCAGGTGCACTCGCGACTGGAATTTCGGGGTCAGGCCCGACACTATTTAGTATTTGCAAAGAAAAAGATGTCGCTGAGCGAGTTGCTCGCTGGTTAGAACAAAATTATATCCAAAATGAAGAAGGATTCGTTCACGTTTGTCGTTTAGATAAACAGGGTTCGAGCGTGACAGGAAGTGAGCTATGAAGCTGTATAACATCAAAGAAAATGACGAACAAGTATCCTTTGGGCAAGCTGTACGCCAAGGGTTAGGCCGCAATCAAGGTCTATTCTTCCCATCTGAACTGCCAAAGTTTGATGATGTGGATGCACTGCTAGCAGAAGACTTTATCTCCCGCAGTGGTAAGATTTTATCCGCACTTATTGGTGACGAACTGAGTGAAGAACAGGTGCTTGAACTCGTTGGAAATGCTTTTCAATTTCCGGCACCAATCAGAAGTGTTAAAGACGGCGTTTACGCGCTTGAGCTATTCCACGGACCAACCTTGGCGTTTAAAGACTTCGGTGGCCGCTTTATGGCTCAGTCACTCGTTGCCGTAACGGATGGTGGTAAAATTACTATCCTGACCGCAACATCTGGCGATACTGGCGCTGCTGTAGCCCATGCCTTTTATGGCATGGAAGATATCAACGTTGTGATTCTTTATCCGAAAGGAAAGATCAGCCGCCTACAAGAGCAGCTTTTCTGTACTTTAGGTAAAAATATTCACACGGTTTCAATCAACAGTGATTTCGATGCGTGTCAGTCCTTGGTTAAACAAGCATTTGATAATCAAGCCCTGCGTGAAGAGATTGGCCTAAATTCGGCTAACTCAATCAACATTAGCCGCTTAATGGCCCAGATCTGTTACTACTTTGAAGCGGCCGCTCAGATGACGAAAGCTGAACGAGAAAACCTCGTTATCTCTGTTCCTAGCGGTAACTTCGGTAACCTAACCGCTGGATTGCTAGCGAAAGCATTGGGTTTACCTGTTAAACGCTTTATTGCAACAACAAACGTGAATGATACGGTGCCTCGTTACCTAGAAACAGGTAAATGGGATCCTAAACCAACGATTGCCACCACGTCTAATGCAATGGATGTCAGCCAGCCCAATAACTGGCCTCGTATTGAAGAGCTATGCCGCATTAAAGGCTGGGGCTTGGATACACTAGGTAAAGGTGTGGTAACGGACGAGCAGAGCGCAGAATCCGTAAAAGAGTTGAACGATCTTGGTTACCTATGTGAACCACATGGTGCTATCGCTTACCGAAGCTTAAATGAACAGCTTCAAGAAGGTGAAACAGGCCTATTCTTGTGTACCGCTCACCCTGCTAAGTTCAAAGAAGTGGTGGACGATATTCTAGGAACCGATATTGACGTCCCCGCACCGCTTGCCAAGCATGCTGTGATGGAAAACCTATCGGAAGAGTTGGATGCTGATTTTGAAGCGCTGAAAGTGGTGTTGAGAAAGGTTCAGAAGTGATTCCTATAAAAACGTGTAGTTAGGCATCAACTGTCTACAACCGTTGATACTCAGTGTTAAGACTTACTTAAAGCGGGTGATTCAATAGAGTCACCCGCTTTTTTATGCCTATACCAAACTAAGTAAGTTTGTAATCAGCATGAATATTACAGTTTTTCTTTGTGTGTTTTAAGCCGATGGACTAATTGTAATTGAATGGATTTTATCACCAAAAATTTCTGTGAAGATTGATTGTGAGTTAGACTATCGCCATTTTCTTCCGCGGCGCTAACCATCGCTCGCAGCTTGTATTGACTGAAAAATAATAAACTAATAGCAAAAATGACAACAAAAGTAATGGAGTCAACCTGAGGAATAAATGCCAAAGTGGCAGATGAAAGCAGTAAAAATAAAGAGAATATATTAACGATATTGTGTTTTAGCCCTAGTTTTCTTGCGTCTCTTTGTACAATTTTATCTAAAAGGTAATTATTTTTTCTCGTTATTAAGGTGTTATCAGTAAGTTGAGAGTCTGTCGCTTGGTCGGGTTTTCGGAATATCATTGATTTACTATAGTGACGTTGCTCATAAATCCACTCCTAATGGTGTGTGGGTTAGGCATACTAGTAATAAATTGTGTACAAAGAGGATTCGTTTCTACTAGGGCATCGTCTTCATAAAGAATTCCGCGAACTTTTTGTCTACGCCATCTTAATGTATTTGCCGTATCGGTTTATCTACTCTCCTTCCAATATTCAAAACAATCTTTGTTGAGTGATTATTGACTAATTTAGATTTAACAGGTGAGTTAACTCTTCTCGTATGGACTTGATGACATCGAACTCTTGCGCTGTGCGGCAACTAGCAAGGCAAACCCAATAATCTCCCGCTTCATCTGTACCTCTAAACAACGCTCGTAGTTCGTAATTCCGCCATGAAAACAGACTAAAAAACAGCGCAACAATAAATGCGATGAAGCCAAACTGAGGCACAAACGCCCATGTGACTGCGGATAACACTAAGGCCAAGCAGATGACATTGATTAGGTTACCTCTTAAACCCAATTTTCGTGCCTCTACCTGAATAATTCTATGCAAAGTGTAGTTCTTTTTTCTGATGTTCAAGTCGGTGTCATTGATTTCAAAATCACCCGTTTTATAAGCTTTATGAAATATCATTTTTGGCACTCCTTTTATGTTTCAATAAAACGTGAAAAACAACAATTTTTCTACGAGAAAAGTATGTATTACAAAACGAATTCCTGAGTTTTATCTGAACCGATTTAAATTGAAATACATAGAATATATACTTATTTTTACTGGAATGTAAATTCAGGTTATGTCCGTAAAATTTGAAATTGAATTATATTTACGGACATAAAGACAATTACTTACCTATGTAATAATGAATACCATTGAAATTATTACTGTTTAATCCAAAGGGGCTCCCAGTTTTTTTGTTCACAAAATAGGCCTATAATATAACAACTAGGTTCAACGATTAACCTTATTAATTTTCCGCGTAGTGATCCTTTATCAATAACTTTCATTTGATATGCAAGTTCAATAGCTCGATATTTGGCTATAGGGAACATGATCTTTTCTAATAAGCTATTTTTACGCATCAATTCAACGTATGGAATTGCCCAGAAATGATATCCTCGAACAGTAATTGAAGATAAATGTTCCTGAGTATATTTTAGGTCTGCTTTCCATAATGCTCTGTCCATCATACCTTTTTTATAGAAATGGGTACAGATGACCCTACTACCACCTGAGCCACCTGAACCACCTGAACCACAACCACCTTTATAGTTATTGTTACCAGAGTACGGATTATTATCCTTATTTTTATGTTCGTCAGAAGCACCTGCACCACAACCTCGGTCACCACTGATTGCTGTTTGAATGCTATTAGATGTATTTCCACCGCCAATAACATGTTTAAGTTCATCTTCAGATAGCATTCTTACTTGCTTGCAAATTATTTTTTTCATACATATACCTTATTTAATGTTGAAGAATAAAAGGGCCATTAAAATGAAAATAAAGCCCACAAATAGCAAAGTATAAATGACACTAAGTACGTTATTATGACTGGTCGTGAAATTAAATATTCTTAATCCACATACAATGCATAATTTTAATTTCTCACATCCATGAAGATTTAATATGTTCTGGGGTGTAATTAGTATGTTCGGAAAAAGTTATAGACACACAATTCAGTCTTAATACGTATGATAAAGCACGTGCACTGGTATAGCGATCTATATTAAGTAATGCATATGTAACACTAAGTAATACTTCAAGTATGACAGAGGGGCCTGTTAAGAAAAGAGTTACATTATCTTTGTCATCAAACGTATCATATCTATAATTCGATAATCTATGTAGACTATGATATGACGATTCTTTATTTTTAATGCCTAAGTCATATTTGTTTTTTTGAACGAACCTATAACGATGTTTAATTTCTCTCAGTATTATTCTAACTAATCTGGAACCTTTGGCGGAAATTAAAACATTATTATTGTATTCATATGACCTCTCTAGACCAGCTATCGATATCAAATCTTTGATTACATATGTATTTTTCATTGAAAAATCAACACTTTGTATTTCTTTAGATTTGTTTTTTATATCTTGTAATGTTTTATTAGATGCAATGCTTAAATAATTTTCAAGTTGTGATAGGTCAATATTTCTTTCTTTCCCTAAACCATGGTGATCTCTCCAGTTTCTAAGAAAATATTCAGAACGAATGACGTTAATAATGTTTGGGTTGATTTCTTCACTTATCGGCCCATAAATGCATTGCATAGGAGGTAAAGTATCAACATCAATGTAAATACCACCTTTATTGTATAAAATAGAAAGCCTGAGTATATCTGATGCTGCTGCTGGGTTTCCTCTAAGGAGAAGCTCTTGAATGTACATTTTTTTTAAATAGTCATCAAAAAAATATTTTCACAATTAGAAATGTCAAATATACAATAGTGTTTTTTTAGAAATTTTATTTTTAACCTATAAAGGCGAAGTGTGTCTGTTAGCTTTTGTGATAAATTTTCAGATAAAGATTCAGATATCGATATTAAAGACTCGTCGAAACTTAACCCTGATTTCATTTTGTAACTCAATTTTTTATTGAAATAGTTTTGACATTCAATGATAAAATCAATGTCACTATCTTTTTTTATATTGTATATTTTTTTAAAAGTATCTGTTAAATGTTCGAATAACAAAAAATTCATGTCTATATATATTGATATTTCAAATCTAGATGCATATTTTTTCCATACATCAATATATTCTAGTGATTTGGATTTTAGACATCCAATCCAAATAAAAAAAATATTGTTGATTCTTATGTTTTTGTTGCATTCATATCCATTATCTTTTGAATTGTAATTATTGATAATGTAAGTTATATCCTTCTCTCTGCCCAAATCTAGTAGGTCGTCAAAAAGGAATGCGAATCTAGTTAGTGTTTCATTTTGTGTTAAAATATGTTCTTTCATATTTTCATGTCTCTGTTAAAAATTATTTGTAATATTTCAACTAACAAGTGACACTTTAAATTAAAACCTGAATTAATTATATATAATATTTTGCCAATTTAAGTTTAATGTAGATGAAAGCTACTAATTTACTGTAAACAGTATGTGTGACCTTATTTTTTTTGACTCTACCTCGAGTTTTGATGATATTAATTTAGTGATTATTATGTGGTTAGGTTACATTTTATGTTCAAGGTTGATAGGGGATTATTAATTAGAATTCAATCGTTCGTTGGTTTATAAAAGGTTGTACTTTGAATTTATGAGTCAACAATTAACGCGTCGGTTTTCACGTAAGTAGCACTGAAAGTGTGGGTGAAGAGTTCAATTTTCATATGTATAACTCAAAAATAGTCCACTTTAAGAATGAAGGTTCGACACTGGTTATTATTAAATCCTGAATCTTAAGTTGCGTGTATTAGTTGGTTTTAAACCAAAATGCAACAGATCTATCTAGTATGAAAAAGGGTGTGTGGAAATAATAGATACAATGCAAATAAAGGATGTAAATGTGTTCAGAAAAGAAGTAATAGAAGCTAAGAAACAACGATTACTGGGTGACGTTATAATCATTCAACCTGTCTCTATTTATCTAACGTGCTTTGCTATATTTGTTCTGTTTTTATTGCTCTCTTTATACTTAACCCAAGCTTACTATTCTAGAAAGGAGACGGTGAAAGGTTATCTGATTCCTGATAAAGGTGTTGTGAAGGTTTACTCGAATCGTACAGGAGTTATAGAGCACTTATACGTTAAAGAGGGTGATGAAGTTATTCAGGGAAATAACTTAGCAAAAATCAAAAATAGCCAAAGCTTATCTTCTGGGGTTGAATTATCCGTTGCGCTGGCCAAAGAACTAACGGTCCAAATTAATGCTCTTAATCGAGAGTATGACGCAACCACATTGATGTATGAAAAAGAGTTAGCTAGCACTAAAAGCCAACTTGCCCAACTGTATCAAAGCTTAAAGGTGATTAAGAACGCTCAAAAGACAAGATCTAAAAAGCTGGCACTTAAAAAACAACAGATAACCAATAACAAGCGTTTGTTTGATAAAGGGTTTCTTTCATCTAATCAGTTTGACTTATTGCAAGGCGAATATTTAGATGAACTCGAATCGAACGATCGATTAGAAAAAGAGTTGGTTACTATTCAAATTCAGATCTCGAAACTAGAGTCCGAACGCCTTGTTTTTCCAGAGCAAAAAATAGTAAAACAATCGGCCATTACACGGCATATCTCAGAACTCACAGCGCAGCTTACTGAAATGCAAAACCAGTATGAATTTGTCGAAAAAGCCCCCGAAAGTGGCATTGTAACCACTATCCAGCCTACATTAGGTATGCGTGTGGATACCAACACACCATTGCTTAGTATTATCCCCATTGATTCACCATTAGAAATAGAATTGCTATTACCGACACGCTCTGCTGGGTTTGTTCAGATAGGAGATACTGTCAATATTCGCTTCGATGCATTTCCCTACCAAAAATTTGGTTTAGTGGTTGGTAAAATATCAAGCATAGATAAATCCCTTATTCTTCCTAGCGAGAAAGCACTTCCAATATTGGTCAATCAAGCGATGTATCGCGTGCGAGCATCGCTTACTCAGCAGTCTATCCGAGCCTATGGGAAAGTATTTCCGCTTAAGGTCGGCATGATTGCCGATGCCGATATTGTTTTAGAAAGACGTAGCTTATTAGAGTGGTTGCTTGATCCTATTTACGCAGTGAAAGGTAAGTTGGGATGAGCGAGCATAGCCCGAAACCATCAATACAAGAGGCGTTAACGAATGCATCTGAATTGCTTGCCTATTCTGGTAAGAGAAAAGTACCTTTAGTTTTACAATCGGAAGTCGCGGAATGTGGCTTAGCTTGTATTGCAATGATTGCCTCATATTTTGGTCGGCGGATCAATTTATCTCCGTTAAGGCAACACTTGAATCTCGACACACAAGGTATGAACTTCAATCAGCTTATGGATGTTGCAAGTGATTTGAATTTTTCGTGCAGAGCAGTTCAATGCTCGTTACATGAGGTTGGTCAGCTTAAGCTTCCCTGTATTTTACATTGGAATATGGACCACTTTGTTGTTCTTACCGGGGTAACGAAAAAAGCTATTTTTATCAATGATCCTGCGTTTGGTAAACGAAAAATAAATCTAAAACAACTCAGTACATCCTACACTGGTGTGGCTTTAGAGCTTTGCCCTACCGCTGAGTTTAAAAAACAAGATCTTCGAGTAGTGATGAAAATCCAACAACTTTGGCATAAGGTCTCTGGCCTAAAGCGCTCTTTGTTAGCGCTATTTTCTCTTTCTATTATCTTGCAGGGCATAGCACTACTTTCGCCTTATTACATGCAATGGGTAATCGACAATGTTCTATTAAGTAAAGATAAGCCACTATTGATTGTATTGGCTTTTGGTTTCGCACTGTTGATGGTCTTAAAAATTGGGGTTGGGGTGTTTAGAAGCTGGTTGGTGTTGCGTTTCAGTAGTGCTTTGAATATTCAAATGGGTGCGAATTTGTTTCATCATCTATTAAGATTGCCGATGTCTTTTTTTGAGAAAAGACACATAGGGGATATTGTATCCCGATTTGGCTCATTAGGATCTATCAGAGAAATGCTGACAACAGGCTTAGTGGAAGCTTTGATTGATGGATTAATGGCCGTTGTCGTTCTTGTTGTAATGTATCTTTATCACCCTGTTTTAGCTACGCTGGTTCTCGGTGCGGTTTTTTCCTCATTTATTATTCAGTTGCTTTTTTATTATCCCAACAGACGAATTACCGAAGAATCGATTGTTGCTGAAGCAAAAGAAGATTCTACTTTTTTGGAATCGATAAGGGCGATTCAGACCATCAAGCTTTTTTCCCATGAAAGCAGCCGTCAAAACAGATGGTTAAATCGTTTTGCCGAGGTGATCAATACCAATATTAGACTTGGAAAGTTAAGCATTGCTGAAGATACCATCAATAGTTTGTTGTTTGGTTTGGAGTCTATTTTAGTTGTTTACCTTGGCGCATTAGCAGTGATGGAAGGAAGCCTTACGGTTGGTATGTTGTTGGCCTTTATCGCCTATAAAGGTCAGTTTATTGGTAGCGTAACCAGTTTTGTTGATAACTTGTTTGCTTTTAAGTTGCTTAGCTTACATTTAGAGCGTATTTCGGATATCGCATTGCAAGAGAAAGAGCAGCAAGTGAGTAATAGTGCGGTACTTTCTCGTGTAGTCAGAGGGCATCTTAGACTAGAGAAAATCTATTTTCGTTATGCAGATAATGCAAAATGGATCCTTGAGGATATTTCTTTTGAGGTTGCGGCAGGGGAGTCGGTCGCGATCACGGGTGTTTCTGGTTGTGGTAAAACAACCTTGTTTAAAATAATTTTAGGATTGCTGAAACCAACTTCCGGAATGGTATTTCTCGATGGGATTAATGTAAACAAATTATCAATAAACGATTATAGGCGTTGTTTTGGTGCCGTAATGCAAAATGACAGTCTTCTTTCCGGTACATTAGCGGAAAATATCACACTTTTTGACTCAAACTACGATGAAAGTAAACTAGAGCGATGTTGTGAGATAGCGTGTATCAAGCAGGATATTGAGGCACTACCGATGCAGTTCTATTCGTTGGTTGGTGACATGGACAGCCGCTTTTCTGGGGGGCAATTACAACGGCTATTTCTTGCTAGAGCTTTGTATAAAGAACCCCGAATATTGTGCTTAGACGAGTCGACTAGCCATTTGGATCATGGGAATGAGCAGGAAATAAATAGAAATATTAATGAATTAGAAATAACACGAATTTTAATTTCGCACAGCAAAGAAACGATTAGTTCGGTCGATAGGGTTATCTCTTTAACTTAGCGTTAAGTTTGTTAGGAACACCCATCGCTTACTATTTACCAGCTGTAAAAATCAGTTCTTCTTATCTTTCCCAAACAAGGCTTTATACCCTTCTATCGCGAGTTGGGCTACGACGTACATGGGAGATGATTTACTATACTCTTCAACTACTCCAGCAAAGCCAAAACGGTAGTCTTTTACTGCCTCTTCTGCATTGTCGGCTAGGATTGGTTCGCCATCTACTTCAAATTCAGCATTGAGTAACAGCTCTTTTTCGACTAAAAATGTTTCAGAATTCATATCTAAGTAAGTGAATGTTGAATTCTGGCGGTTAGGCACAATAAAAAATTGATACTTAGGCATAGAAACTCTCTTTTTAGTATTAATAATCAACTATCTATATATGCCACATAATCTACATCAGTCGACAAATGAAGGGTAAAGTTGGAAACCATACCCACTATTTTGTTTTCAATACACTTAACACATTACCTTTTTATCTCTTGCGGCTAGGGCGGCAAAGCAGGTACAAATTAATGCTACAGCAGCGATAAGCAGTAAAGGAATGGTCCATGAATCGCTTTGAGCATGGATCCGGCCAACAATCGTTGGGCCAGTTGCTGCTAGAGCATAGCCAATGCCTTGGGACATACCAGAGAGCGCTGCGGCTTGGCTGGCATTTTCGGTTCGCAAGCCAATAAATGACAAAGCAATGATAAACGTAGAGCAATTTGTAAGGCCAAACAATCCAACCCAAAATATGGCCAAATCGGGAAGGTAAAGTAAGCCAATTAAAGCGATAAAGACACTAAAAGCACAACCAGTAATAAGCCATCGCTGGTTGTTCTTTCTGCCCAACATTGGCAGTAGCAGTAACCCAGGGACCATCGTCGAGAACTGCAAGAAGCCGTAGATATAGCCGGCATCAATCTCACTGTAACCAAGGTCGCTTAATATTTTTGGCAGCCACCCTGCTAAAGAGTAAAAAGTGAATGAGTTTAACCCTAAGGCCAGTGTAACTTGCCATGCGACACTGCTTTTTAGCAAACTGCGTATTGAGGTCGAATTCTCGACAGTATGTTGGTTTTTTACTTCCGACGTTTTTTTTCTGATTTTTGGACACCAGATGGTGAGAGCGAGGATAGGAAATAATACGTTCATAAAGAGAGCTAACTGCCATCCAGTTGACCCAAAAAAAGTAAGCTCAGACAGAGGTACCATTAGGCTAGAGCTTAGTGTTGAGCCAATTCCCATCGTGAATATATAAATAGAGGTGACGACCGCGATGCGTGTCGGATAGTTGATTTTTACGACCACAGGCAAAAGTACATTCCCTATGGCAATACCAATACCGATGAGAATGGTGCCCAAGTACAATGTTGAAATGAATCCCCATGACCGTAAACCAATACCAAATGAGATGAGCAATAGCGCTAGCAACAAGCTCGGTTCTAAGCCCAGTTTGCGAGACAAATGGGTAACCATAGGGGAAAACAGAGCGAAAGTGAGCAAAGGTAATGCGGTTAGGAAGCCAGCAGCGGATGAGGCTAGGTCAAGATCATGCATTATCTGTGCAAGCACCGGGGCCAGACTTGTAAATGGACCTCTTAGATTGAGCGCTAAGAATAGTATGCTTAGCATAATTAGAATGCTTACTCGGGTAGGCGCTCTCATGTGTTGATTCGCTTCTGAGATAGATAGGGTGCTATAGCCTACAGAGCATTGGGTTGGGAAACAATTGTAGACAGTAATATATCGTTAAATTAGAGCATAAAAAAGAGATAAAAAAAGGCGCTAATGTAGCGCCTTTTCGCTAAGGCATTATTATATGGTAATATTACCAGTTCCAGCCGTTCTCAATCCAACTCCAGTATACCGCGGGATAAGGTGCTTTTAGAGGTGGAGGGCCGACTAAGGCAAATGAGAGTACCAAGTTCCCTATGATAAGGAACAATACCGCCCAAAATGTGAACTTTTGTAGATTATTTAAAACTCGGCCATTCGCTGGTATGGTTTTGCAAAAATCAAAGACTTTTGGCATCACGCACATGAGAAGACCAACCATGGCGACAACACCAGTTTGTAAGAAGTAGCCCCAAAGATACATGTGAACCCCCATGAAACGACCTTCTGTGCCTTCGAATTCAAACCAATGGAAGGTTGAATGGCGCATACTCATGTAGATATCTATGGCAGCAATAATCAGAATGAAACCAACAAACTGTGATCGTGGACCATACCTCAATACAAAGCAGGCAGCCATCATAACCAACAAGATTAACTGCCGAGTAATTAGACAACTGGCACACGGCATATCCCCTAGCCACAGTTGTTCGTAGAACGTTGCAACGAAGACACCAAAGCCTAATATAAGGGTTGCAATGGCAATGATGTTGTAGAAATTCTTTTCATTGATATTAATCATCTTAGCGCTCTCCTTATAGTGGCCCATATAAATATGGGTGTTTCCAAATGTATGCGACGATATAAAGTACTAGTGTCAATAATGAAATAACAAACCAGCGGATAGATCGGCCCTCTTTTTCTGGCGAGCGTATTAGCCACCAGACAACCATGGTCATAAATACGTAAACCAACGTGTTCATATAAATTCCTCGATGCTTATGTTGCTTTAATAATGAATATGAATGATTCGATGACGAGATTGTGGGGTATGAGGAAAGTGTTAGAGCTGATGCAAGACAATCAGAGAGTAAAGCAAACAAAAATCAAATAATTGATATAACGATGAACGGCTATTCGGTTAGTTCAGTAGTAAAGGGGGGAGCCTCTACTACCTAGATCGGTGAGCCATGAAGTTTAATGTTCAGATTTAGTTTTATCAAAAAGGTTTGGTTTTTGTAAATACTCATTAAGACCAAATAGTTGACCTGTATCACTCTTGTTTAATGCAGAAAATCGCTGATAGTTATATTCCGCCCCTCTCGGGTTATTGGATTGTTGATCTGCAATACTTAAAAGGTAATAACTCAGTGGGCTAGGGGAGTTTTCAGATGCATAAAATAGGTAAGGATAGGCTTGTTCACTTCGATCGTTTAGAAGCAGAGCTAACCCTAATGTCGTATTGGCGATGTTACAACGAGGGTTCTTTTCAAACGCCTGATTTGCCTGAGTCAAAGCGCGATGTTTGTCTTCTAGTTGGCCTTGATTTAAATATCGCATAGACGATATATACGAACCGAGAGAGTCGAGTAAATAGTAATCTCTGCCTTGTTCTCGTAGCTCAACAAGCTCTTTCTCAATGCCATCCAATTCTTGAAAACCTTTTCCTTGATAGAACAAAGAAATACCTTTGGCGATGATCCGCCAGTCGTCATAATTTTGAATGGACGTAATTCTATGGCTGGCAACGTTATAGCTAGATTCAACCGGCACGACACGCGTTTTAACATCTAAAATAAGATCACCAATAGGTGAGAAAAAATTGTCGATGGTAAAACGTTGTTCGAGTTGCAAACTAGATTCTGGATTTCTATGATTTTCCAACGACATCTTTATTACATAACCAGAATCTGTCTGTTTAATCCAACTTTTCAGTTCAATGCCTTCAGATTTAATCTGTTCAATGGCTTCTGGTGTTAATTGAGAATAACGATATCCGACGATATTTTTCGATGAGTTCAAGCCAAAGAAAATGTATTCATACACACTTCGTGCGACAGTGAAATCCTGGTTTTTATCCAAGACAATATCATGAAATACAACAGGAATAATTTGATTACCCATGACTGAAGGTTGATTGACATCGGGCTGAAGATCTTGCCAATATAGAGCCAAACTAGCAAGTGTAATGGCTAGGAAAAGCATCAATACTGCCGCCATTTTATGACGATAAGGTGTTTTTTCTTTCTTCTTGTTGGTTTCCAGTTCAGGGTTAGTCGCCTCATTATCAGAGAGGTTAACTTGTTCCGGTTTAGATATTGATGGTAAGACAATAACGTCTATATCAAACAGGTACCCTTGCTTAGGAATGGTTTTAATAATGGAATAAGGTCTGCTTTTGTCTTGCAATTGCGATCTTAATATACTGATAACTTGCCTGACCAAATTATCGGACACTTGGCTACGCTCCCAGACTTGAGAGGCAATATCTTTGGTATTTAGAACTTCACCTTGATGTTGAATAAAAAAGGTGAGCATACGTGACTGTAGAGGTTCGAGATGACAAATTTCTCCACCGACAACCAGAAGATGTTGTTCTGGAGTGAAAATAATTTCCGGAGAGAGGCCTAATTGATAGTGTAATGCGGATGACATAGAGCTCCGTGTTTGGTATTAGGCTAATAACTTAGTGGGAGCCTATCGATTTTATCTTGCGGTGACAAGGCAGAAGGCTGACCAACCTAGCAAGAATCAAAAAATCTGCAATTTATAACCCTAATACAGGTTGAACCAAATTACGTAGGCGCGAAGAGTATCAACTTTTGTCAACAGTCAGTCTATTCATCCATTGAATGTCACCAACCGTTGCCTACGGCAATATTGTCAAATAGATAAACTGGTCATTTTACGATGAGGTGATAAATGAGGGAGCGTTCGGTTGAAAGGTTACTTTCTTAAATTCTCAATTAAGGGGAAAAGCGTGAGATACAATGTAAGTAAGGATAATTAGTTAATTCAAAAAAAACCACAGGATATATTTGATTATCCTGCGGCTTCGTTATCGGTCTATAACGACGATGTTTACATAGTTTCTGTAAAAGTACGCGCAACAACGTCTGCTTGCTGCTCTGGCGTCAGCGAGTTAAAGCGTACTGCGTAACCAGATACACGAATCGTTAGCTGAGGGTATTTTTCAGGATTCTTGATAGCATCTTCTAGCGTTTCACGCTTAAGAACATTAACGTTAAGGTGTTGGCCACCTTCAACAAGTGGTGCTGTCTCTACTGCAACTTCACGGCTCTCGAATTGACCCAAAGCAGAGGCTGGAACAACTTGATCAGCTTCAAAGCCAGAAACAGCTGCTATGCAACGAGCTTCGTTTTTTTCTGAGTCTAGTAGCCAGATAGAGTTTAGTAGCTCATCGTTTGCTGCTTTAGTGATTTGAATACCTTGGATCATAAACTTCTCCTAGTTCACTTACGTGATTAAATTAATTAGCATATTTCGATAACTTGTTGCAGCCATAATAATATTGATTTAGGTCAAAATACAACTAAAAACCTTGTTTTTTTTGTGCTAATTTTATTGATGTAGGTCAAGAACCCTTTAGTTTCAGTGTTTTCCCGTAAAATGCTGTTCTATATGATAATTTTGTCACTTACGTATTGTAGTAAATTGACTACATTTCTATATCATACCGCTAACTGTATTGCTTAACTAAATTAACAATCTGAGTGTTTGTATTGTTCCCCTTATTACTATAACGTCGTTAAAAACTAACAAATGAAAGAAAGAGTTCTAATGGCGAGTAAAAAATTTATTGGTGCGCATGTATCTGCTGCGGGTGGAGTAGAGAATGCACCAATTAGAGCGAAAGAGATTGGTGCAAATGCGTTTGCCCTGTTTACTAAAAATCAAAGGCAATGGGTAGCTAAACCCCTAACAGAAGAGAGTATTAATCAGTTCAAAAAGAACTGTCTTGAATTAGGTTTTGGACCGGAAAAAATACTTCCTCACGATTCCTATCTGATTAATCTTGGCGCACCAGATCCAGAGAAGTTAGAAAAGTCGCGCGCCGCATTTATCGATGAGATGGAAAGGTGCCAGCAACTTGGTTTACATTTGCTTAATTTTCATCCTGGTAGCCATTTGAAACAAATCTCAGAACAGGCGTGCTTAGCGGCAATTGCAGAGTCGATTAACCTTGCCCACCAAGCGGTGCCAGATGTTGTGGCTGTTATTGAGAATACAGCAGGACAGGGAACGAACCTAGGTTGGCGATTTGAACATCTTGCTGAAATAATTGCGCAAGTAGAGGATAAAGAACGGGTAGGGGTTTGCCTTGATACCTGTCACACTTTTACTGCTGGGTATGATCTGCGTACGAAAGAAGCATGTGAAAAAACGTTTGCTGAGTTTGATAATGTTGTTGGTATGCACTATTTAAGAGCGATGCATCTAAATGATTCAAAAGTAGATTTTGATAGTCATGTCGATCGCCATCATTCTTTAGGTAAAGGAAAAATTGGCTGGGATTGTTTTGAATATATAGCTCAAGATAGCCGGTTTGATTCTATACCTTTGATTTTAGAAACAATTGAACCTGAAATATGGGGAGATGAAATTCAAGCTCTCCGCCATTTAGAGATGCAAAAGTAAGTTAAATTGAGGCGTTGAATGACGCGTTAACGATAAAATAAAAAGTTGGCATCCTTCTTTCATAGCTAGATTAAGTAAACGAAATTTAGATCGTTTGCTACACAAACCTAGCCACAAGAGGATGCCAATATGCGTTTTTCATCTTTGTTACACAGTCGACCTAGAACCCCAGTGCCATACCGTCATGTACAAGGTAGAGGCCATTTTAGAACCCCTCAAAGACACGCTTGATCACACTCGAATTTAGTTGTATCCACCTAAGTAGGGGTCATCGATTCAAAGAACCCCGCTTTCTGTTTCTCTTTTAGTTGTATATTATTCATCTCTTGTTTTAAAGGAGTGCAAGCATGAGTGATAGATTGACTTGGAACGATGTGATTGAACAAGAAAAAAAGAAAGACTATTTCAAACAAACTTTAGCATTTATACAGTCGGAACGAGAGGCTGGCAAGGTTATTTATCCGTCAGATGCGGATGTTTTTAATGCCTTTGTTCTGACTGAAATTAGCGATGTAAAAGTCGTGATTATAGGGCAAGATCCTTACCACGGCCCGAATCAAGCTCATGGTCTTTGCTTCTCTGTTTTACCTGATGTTAAGACACCTCCGTCGCTCGTCAATATCTATAAAGAATTGGCGCAAGATATTGCTAGCTTTGAAATACCCAAACATGGCTTCCTCCAAAGTTGGGCGAAACAAGGTGTCTTGTTGCTTAATACTGTGCTGACTGTGGAGCAAGGTAAAGCGCATACTCACTCCAAAGCGGGTTGGGAGGTGTTTACAGATAGGATAATTTCCGTGATTGATACGGAGTGCCAAGGCGTCGTTTTCTTATTGTGGGGGGCTCACGCACAGAGAAAAGGTAAAGTTATTGACCGTAATAAGCACCATGTTTTGATTGCTCCGCATCCCTCACCATTATCGGCTCATCGTGGTTTTTTTGGGTGTAAGCACTTCTCTTTAACCAATAAAATTCTGGTTGATACGGGTCGAATACCGATTGACTGGCAACCTAACTTTGATTGATATCCATATTGGTAGCCAGTAATTAATTGGTTGAATTTCGACCGCTATCAAAGCACGCTTCCCATTCTTTATATACACTTATTAAGGGTATGGATATAACTAACCTGAGTTCAGGTTAATTAAAAAGGGGAAGCAAGCAATGATGATGGAGCAGATCCACCGCGAACACGGGTATATGGTACGCTTGTTAGCTATTCTTAGGAGCAAATGGAATGCCCTTAAGGATGAGAAACCAATTAATTACAGTTTGATAAAAGAAATTGTTGATTACCTATCTAACCATTCTGAAACTGTACACCATCCAAAAGAAGATATACTTTATCGTTATTATATTGAAAAGTATCCAGTAAATTCTGGAATTAAAAATTTGGAACTTGAGCACCAAAAGCTGTCTGAGAAAACTCAAGATTTTATAATAATTGTGGATATGATTCTTCAAGATGCTGTGGTACCTCAGGATGTCTTTCTGGATCAGTTAGAAAGCTTTATACAAAACCAGAAGCGTCATTTAGATATTGAAGAGAAAGAGATACTACCGCTGATAAAAAGTACCTTTACGACAGAAGATTGGCAGGAAGTGGAAAGTCGCTGGGATTATAGCGATGATGATCCTGTCTTTGGTAATACTATTGCTGACCAATATAAGCAGCTTGCTGAACGTGTCAGGCAAGTGAAAGCTGAGTAAGAATGATGGTTTAGTTTAAAAGCTCATTGCCAATTTTAGATTTAGAAACAGTCACTTAAGTGCCTGTTTCTGTATTTTAATTGGTATCTAATACTGATCGTTCTCTTTTAAACCATAGCTATTACAGACGTCTAATTCCATCAACTCTCTTTGTAGGCGTTGACGATCTTTAATTGCTTCTATTTCACGCCATCGGCGTTTCGCTGGCTTGGCACGACCAGAACGAGTGGGGTTAGAGTCCGATTCCATAATGTCATCTAGTAGAAAGCCTTCCATGTTGACCTCTCTTATTTAATGTACTCCTAGCGGAGTCTTTTAAGTACCATAAGTGTGGTAAGGATAACTATGATGTGTTTCTCATTTGTTACCCTTTGATGAAGCTTTTATTAGGAAATCTACCTTAATTCACAGTTTTATACGACTGAACTGTTTAAAAATTAATCAGTTAGCGCCTTCTTCCCGAGTTCTGGTTTTGTAAGTTGACTTCTGAATGAGTTCAACCAAAATGTTGTAGGTAAAATATTCTATTCGCCATCATCCACGGAGAGGACCTTGTGGCAGAAACTATTCGTTTACTTAACGATCTTTTATGGGGGTCGATACTTGTCTATATACTTGTCGGTGTTGGATTTTTCTTTACTGTTAAATTAGGTTTTATTCAGTTTCGGCATTTCACCCATACATTTAAAGTGCTTAGAAATAGCCGAACCGTTGAAGGTTCAGGTATTTCTTCATTTCAAGCTTTGTGTACTAGCTTAGCCGCTCGAGTCGGAACCGGTAATATGGCAGGTGTGGCGATTGCGTTGACGGCTGGTGGACCGGGAGCCATATTCTGGATGTGGTTGATTGGTATGCTAGGTATGGCGACCTCTTTTGCGGAAAGTACCTTGGCACAGCTTTATAAAACCCGAGACGACGACGGTAATTTTCGTGGTGGTCCAGCTTACTATATGGAGAAAGGACTAGGGATGCGCTGGTTAGGCGCGCTTTTCTCTGTGTTTTTAATCATTACCTTTGGTTTGGTATTCAATGCTGTTCAAGCCAACGCTATCGCGAGTGCAATGGAAACCGCCTTTGGCTGGGATTCACTGTCCGTCGGTGCTTTCGTTGTGATCCTATCGGCATTCGTTATTTTTGGTGGTATTCGCAAGGTTGCGCGTACTGCAGAAATCGTTGTGCCCTTGATGGCACTTGCTTATTTAGCGTTGGCGGCCGTCGTGGTTGTCTTAAACGTAGATAAGGTGCCAGGGGCGCTGTTTCTCATTGTTAAGAGTGCTTTTGGGGTTCAGGAAGCCGTGGCTGGTGGGGTTGGGTATTCGATTTCTCAAGCTGTCATTAATGGAGTTGAGAGAGGTTTGTTCTCAAATGAAGCTGGTATGGGGTCTGCACCTAATGCCGCTGCGACGGCAACGCCCTATCCTCCGCATCCCGCATCCCAAGGCTATGTACAGATGCTTGGTGTATTTCTCGATACGATAGTGATATGTACGGCTACTGTAGCAATTATTCTTGTGTCTGGTGAATACGAATTTCACGGATCCGTTACTGGTATTGAACTGACTCAAAGGGCGTTGAGTTCTCAGGTAGGCGAGTGGGGAAGTTCATTCATTGCCATTGCCATTTTTCTTTTTGCTTTTACTTCCATTATTGCAAACTATTCCTATGCAGAAACGAATCTGACTTTTCTAGAGCATAATCATAAAACAAGCAGTATGGTTTTGCGTGTATTGGTCTTGTGCATGGTGATGTATGGGTCGGTCGAAGCATTACCAACGATATGGGCTCTGGCGAGTGTTTCTATGGGGATGATGTCTATCGTTAACTTGATGGCGATAATGTTGCTGTCTGGTATTGTGATTAAACTCGCCAAAGATTATAACCGCCAATTAATTATGGGGCGAGTGCCCAAATTTAAACCTAATGAGTTTCCAGAGTTAATGGCTCAACTAGAAAAAGATGTTTGGGATGATTGACCAAAACCATTCATTGCTAGGAACTATTAAATAAATAGAAAAAGCCGTGCTGACTGGGTGCGATTTTTTCTATAACCTAGTCGGATAACAAATAGAATCACCAGGGAAGAAAAACTATGCTCATTGTTGTTTCACCAGCTAAGACACTGGATTATGAATCCCCGTTAGCTATTGAAAAATATACTCAACCAGAACTGATCGATCACGCTAAATTACTTATCAAAGAGTGCCGGAAGCTGGCGCCTTTGGATATTTCTACCTTGATGAAGGTAAGCGATAAGATCGCTGGTTTAAATGTAGCGAGATTCGAACAGTGGAGTGAAACCTTTACCCCAGAGAATGCTCGTCAAGCTATCTTGGCCTTTAAAGGCGATGTTTACACGGGTTTAGATGCCCAAACGATGAGTGAAGATGATTTTGATTACGCGCAATCTCATTTACGTATGTTGTCTGGTCTTTATGGGGTATTAAGGCCGTTAGATCTTATGCAACCATATCGCCTAGAAATGGGTAGCAAATTAGCGAATGAACGTGGTTCAAATCTGTATCAATTCTGGGGGAGTGTGATTACCGATAAGCTTAATTATGCTTTAAACGAACAGGGCGATAATGTTCTGATTAACCTTGCGTCTAATGAATATTTTAAGTCGGTTAAAACCAAACAGATTGATGGCACGGTTGTTACGCCAATATTCAGAGATCGTAAGAACGGCCAGTATAAAGTGATCAGCTTTTTTGCCAAGAGAGCTCGTGGCATGATGGCTCGTTATATCATCGATAACCGTATCTCCTCAATTGAGGCATTAACTCAGTTTAATGTGGCAGGTTATTATTTTGTAAAAGAAGAGTCATCAGCGACAGAATTGGTATTTAAGAGAGAAGAGCAGAATTAGAGAACTAATCGAATAAAAAAGCGTCATTTCCAGGGTATGGATATGACGCTTTTTTGTACATAGAGTAATTAAATAGTCTATTTAGTGACGGCTATTTTTTCTTTTTATTTTTCTTCTTCTTTTTCACTGGTGTTGCAGTTTTCGCTTTTACTTTCTTCTTCTTGCCAACATTTGGTTTTTTATGCGTTGGGCGCATATCTTTTACAAAACGTTCTTTCACATCATCTTGGATATAACGAGCGATACGAGCCATCATTGATTGGTCGTGTGCTTCGATCAAAGATATCGCATTACCTTTTTTACCGGCGCGAGCAGTACGCCCAATGCGATGTATATAAACATCGGCAGTACGCGGTAGATCATAGTTAATCACATGGGACACATCCGGAAGGTCGATACCACGAGCGGCAACATCCGTCGCGATGAGTACGTTCACCTCGCCTTCTCGAAAACGACGAATCGCATTGTTACGGCGATCTTGTTGCATCTCACCTTGGATCCAGCTACACGGTATTTGCGCACTTTCTAGCAGTGATCTTACATCCGCTAGACGATCTCGGGTTTTTACAAATATGATAGACCGATCAGCCTGTTCTTTAAGGATATGCTTTAACAGGTCGTTTTTGTGTTTGAGTGTGTCGGCACGATGATACCATTGTGTTATCTTTTTACGCTCACGTCGAGAAGGATCCGCTTCAATTTCTGCTGGTTCCTTTAGAAGATCAGCAGTAAAGCCTTCCACCCCTTTGCCTTCTAATGTTGCAGAGAAAAGCAGCGTCTGCTTTCTCCATCGGCATTCGCCAGCAAGGCGGTCGACAACGGGAGCAAAGCCCATATCTAACATTCGATCCGCTTCATCAAGAATCAACCATTCGATAGCGCGGCAATCAAATTTTTCACCGTCGATGTATTCCATCAATCGACCTGGTGTTGCTACGACAATATCTTGTGTTTTTGCCAATATATCAGCGTGATCTTGATACATGACACCTCCTGTAATCGTAATGATTTTCAGGTTGGTATTTTTTGCTAGTGCACGAGCTTGATCGGCTACCTGCATTGCCAACTCTCTTGTTGGCGTTAAAATAAGAACACGAGCAGGTCCAGCTCTTCTGCGAGGAAAATCCTGCAAAAATTGCAAAGCAGGAAGAACAAAAGCAGCGGTTTTCCCTGTTCCTGTGGGTGCAGAAGCAAGAATATCTCGGCCATCTAATGCTAGTGGGATCGCCTCAGCCTGAATTTGAGTCGGGCGCTCAAAACCTAGTTCGGTAATAGCTTCAACAAGGTTTTCATCAAGCTCAAGGTCAGAAAAATTATTGATCACAGTAGGATCTCCACAAGCAGTAGTTAAAAGTTCGGTCGCGCATTATAGAGGAATAATGGTTATATCAACATCATTATATCTTACATCTTCAAATAAAAATCTTTCGTTAGAGCAATAAAGTCTGTCGAGTATTGCCCAGCTTGATGAATGACCAATTTTGATGCTTCGGTTTTGTGTTCTTTTAGGCTCAGTTCTATTAACAAACGACTGACTTGCTTGGCATCTGTTGGTGCCACTTGGCATAACCGAGAAACCGACCAGCCCAAAGATTTCGCGGCAGAGATAAACGCTATGCCCTCAACTCGCGGGAGAATAAAGTTCGCTTTACCCTCTGGTGCCAGTAGCTTTTTACACACAACCAATAATTGGGAGTGCGATAAAGAATCGGTATGTCGTGCGGTCGCTCTATGAGGTGAATGAGATTGTTCACCATCAGTGAAATAAGGTGGGTTACAAATAATCGTGTCGAATGGATTTACGGCTTCCCATTGTAAAATATCGCCATGAATAAGATTTATCTGATCACCCCAACCTGAATGTCGAAAATTGATTTTCGCAGCATCATAGGCCTCTAAGTCTATTTCAATCGCCGACATTTGTGCATGTGGAAAGCGTTGAGCACACATTAATGTAAGTAAGCCAGTTCCTGTGCCTATGTCTAAAATAGAGTTGCTTTGATCTGAGTCAATCCAAGCCCCCAACAGTACACCATCGGTACTGACAGGCATGCCAGAGAATCCACCATAAACGCTGAACCTTTTGAATTTAAAGTCTTTTGTTCTTTTTTTTAATTCTGTCATTATCTTCTGTATTCACTCTTATATGCGGAGTTTATAACTAGTTTGAATTAATTGAATGAAGTTATTAGCTATATTCTGTAGTGCAAATCGTTCACTATACGAGTCGTATAAGCTAGATTTTTCTATATTACTGGTCAATAAAACTGCTTTTCTGTTTGTATTGCGAAGTTAAATTCCGTATTTGTTCGCCTTATTGATTGTTTTTCTCTTTTTCTTCATTATCACCAACCTTAAAAAGTCAGATATTCTGACTGTTGTTGAATTTATGAAATATTATTATAAGGTTGACCTATGAGTCAGAACTTAAAATTAACGGATATTATTGCTGTAGGATTTATGCTCTTCGCCTTTTTCTTAGGGGCCGGAAATATCATTTTTCCTCCTTTGGCAGGGCAACTTGCTGGTGATAATGCGTTTTTAGCCATGATCGGTTTTCTGCTAACGGCTGTAGGGCTACCTTTGATAACTATCATAGCAATTGCTATTGCCGGTGGCACGTGGGAGTCACTGACTAAAGATCTCCCCAAACGAGCGGCAACAATAATGGCGATCTTAATCTTTGTCATCATTGGTCCTGCATTTGCCGCGCCACGTACCGGCCTTGTCGCCTATGAAATGGCAATTAAACCTTTCATTGCTAATGCGGCGCAACTTGATCTCACACTGTTCTCGATCTTATTTTTCTCCGTTGCTATGTTTTTTGCTTGGTTTCAAGGCAAGCTTATTGATGTGATTGGTAAGTTTTTAACTCCCGCGTTATTTGTCACACTCGTTGTTCTTGCGATTGCTGTATTTGTAAATCCTCAGGGCACTATTTTAGCCGCTCAAGGTGACTATATCTCTCAACCTTTGATCAAAGGGTTTCTTGAAGGTTATAACACCATGGATACCTTCGGTGCATTGATGTTTGGTATGCTGATAGTGGACTCGTTGCGCAGCAAGGGTATTACGGACAGAGTCGCGACGACAAAATACCTAACTATTGCAGCAATTATTGCTGCGTTAGGGCTAGCATTTGTTTATATCTCACTATTCTATTTAGGCGCAACAAGTGGTGGTGTGGTCGAAGGCGCGGATAATGGTGGGATTATTCTTAGTCAGTATGTGCAATCACTATTCGGTTCGTCCGGTCAACTTGTTCTATCTACGATCGTGTTACTGGCATGTTTAACCACGGCTATAGGGCTTGTATCAGCTTGCTCTGATTTCTTTAGTACGCTAACCCCGATTCCCTATAAAGCTTGGGTCATCATCATCGGCGTTATATGCGCTACGGTAGCAAATATTGGCTTAGCTCAACTTATTTCACTCTCAGTGCCTGTGCTATTTGCGCTGTATCCGGTGGCGATTGCGTTGGTTGCGTTAACGTTCTTTAGAAAGCGTTTACCAAACCCACAATTAGCCTATCGGAGTGTTATTACTGTTTCGCTGTTATTTGCCGTAATAGATGCCGCGAAAATTGCTGGGGTGGATGTTTCGGTATTTACGTTCTTACCATTATTTGAATATGGTATGGGTTGGTTGCTACCGACAGGGTTAGCATTGATTACTATGCTATTTGTTGGTCGCAAGAAACAAAAGTCTCTGGTGGAAGAAGCAGCCTAGTTTTTTACTAAAAAGTCGTCTCCTAATACAATGCCCCCGCGGTTTACGCAGGGGCATTGCTGTTTATAGCCAGCAGTATTGTACCGTTCTCTATTGAATACTAGAGGTTCAAAGTGTTTCTTGGTATTCAGTGAGGATTTGTTCACACCAATTTGCAATACGTACATCACTATGTTCGTACTGAGAATCTTCATCGAGTGCTAATCCTACAAACAATGAACCATCTTCAATAAGGGCTTTTGACGCCTCAAATTTGTAGCCATCTGTAGACCAATATCCAAGAAATTGTACACCTGTTGGTATTAGCTCATCATGAAGTAAACCCATAGCGTCCAAAAACCACTCACCATAACCTTCTTGATCACCCAAACCAAACAGCGCGACGTGCTTGTTCTTCAATGAAACCTCTGCGATTTCTTGCCAAATCGCACTCCAATCTTCCTGTATTTCACCAAAATCCCATGTTGAAATACCCAGAATCAATAGGTCATAATCGTTCATTACACTTAATGACGTCTCTTTGACGTTGTAAATGTCGACAAGTTCTTCTCCAATAATGGCACGTATTTTTTCCGCTGCCATTTCTGTATAGCAGGTGGTTGATCCGTAGAAGAGTCCAATTTTCATGTTAGATAGATTCGCATATTAGGTCTTTGCTAAGGATTTTACCTATAAACAGGGTATGATTGCAGTCCTTAGTTTCTGTTTTGATAAATTTCTAGTAATTTAGCTTTTGCTGAATTACTCTGAAAGCCAGTGTTTGAGTGATGAGAAAAGATGAATGACCAAGCTTTTGTAGAACAGTTCCTCGATGCATTATGGATGGAAAAAGGGCTTTCTGAAAATACCCTGTCTTCCTATCGAAATGATCTTTTTAAGCTGATTAAGTGGATGGAAGATAATAACTTAACGTTTACCACTATTACTATTTCTGATTTACAAGATTATCAAGCGTGGTTAACAGACAAAAGCTACAAACAGACGTCTAAAGCGAGAATGCTGTCAGCGATTCGCCGTTTATTTCAATATGCGTATAGAGAAAAAGTACGAACTGATGATCCTAGTGCATTGTTAATTAGCCCTAAGTTGCCAAAGCGATTACCTAAAGATCTTTCTGAACAACAAGTTGAGTCTTTGTTAGATGCACCAGACCCTAATGACCCTTTGGAACTAAGAGATAAAGCGATGTTAGAGCTTCTCTATGCAACAGGGTTACGAGTGACTGAACTGGTTAGTTTAACAATGGAGAACATGAGTCTGCGTCAAGGTGTCGTTCGTGTTATAGGCAAAGGTAATAAAGAACGTTTGGTCCCTATGGGAGAGAATGCAGTCGATTGGATTGAAAACTTTTTGCAGGATGGACGGTCTATTCTATTGGGTGAAAAGAGTTCGGATGTGGTTTTTCCTAGTAAAAGAGCCAAGCAGATGACAAGACAGACGTTTTGGCATCGAATTAAACACTATTCAGTGATCGCGGGAATAGATACAGACCTGTTGTCGCCCCATGTATTAAGACACGCATTTGCTACACATTTGCTTAACAACGGGGCTGATCTCCGTGTGGTGCAAATGTTATTAGGACATAGTGACTTATCAACAACGCAAATTTATACTCATGTTGCCACGGAAAGGTTAAAACAGATCCATTCGCAGCATCATCCAAGAGCATAAATAAGTAATAATTTTAAAAGGTGTTATTAATGAGCGTGTTACGCAATATATTGATTTTAGCTACTCCATTTCTCGTTGCGGCATGTGATGCCGCGGATACAAATACTTCGGATACAACAAGTGTCGCTGAAGTGACGGCCCCTATTCAAGAGACCGTAGACATTGCCGCTGAGGCTGGAAGTCAGTTTGATGAAGCCAAATTAAGGCGTCGATTTGAAGCGATGGGGGTGAGCATTGTTTCTATTGTACCCGCAAGCATCGATGGTCTATATGAAGTTGAGACATCGAGCGGGTTGGTTTTCTCTAATGCACAGGGTGATCAATTTATTGCGGGTACCTTGTATGCCCTTGGTGATAAAGGTGAATATGTTGACGTTCTTGCTGAACGACAAGCGCCACTTAATGCAGAGAAAATTGAACAATATAGAGATGACATGATTGTTTATCCGGCGGAAAATGAAAAATATGTGATTACCGTATTTACAGATACAACCTGTGGATACTGTGTACGATTGCATCGCCAGATGAAAGACTACAATGATCTAGGCATAACGGTTCGTTACCTTGCTTATCCTCGCCAAGGTCCAACGGGTGAAGTGGCTCAAGAAATGGCGAATGTATGGTGCGCAGAAGATCCAGCTAAAGCGATGACACTCTCTAAATCGGGCCAGCCGTTTAAAGCTGGAACCGCGAATATTGAACAGTGTGGGCAAAAAATCATGGAGCAATATGCATTGGGTCGAGATCTAGGTATCAGTGGTACGCCCGCAGTCTTTTTACCAAATGGTAAATTGTTGGCTGGATATATGCCACCAGCAGGTATGTTCCAACGTATTGAACAAGAGATGGCACAATAAATACGATGATCATATGAAAGTCGGGTAGTCACTAATTTTCCCTCTAATTCCTCCTTTTTGCATATAAGGGTGTTTTAGAGAGAAATATGATTCGGCTTTCACATGTCATTACAAGCTTGTCATTTTATCTAAAGATCTAATTCATTCATCGAGTAGCCTAATTCACCATGACAGAAATAAAACGCCGCCCTCAAGTAGACATCTCTAGCCTTCCTGATTCTATTCCTGAATTGCTCAGGCGTATCTATATCAGTCGAGGCATAGATAATGCTAGCCAGCTTGAAAAATCGGCCCAAGGGTTACATTCCTATAAAGCACTCGGTGGGATAGAAAAAGCGGTAGAGCTACTTTTTGCCGCTATTGAGCAGGGTAAGCGAATTATTGTTGTGGGCGACTTTGATGCTGATGGTGCAACCAGTTCAGCTTTGTCAGTACTCGCATTGCGAGCACTTGGTTGTCATAACGTTGATTATCTTGTTCCTAATCGCTTTGAAGATGGGTATGGATTGAGCCCTGAAGTGGTTGATCAGGCCATTGAATATAAAGCCGATGTTATCATGACAGTGGATAATGGCGTCTCTTCTATCGAAGGGGTGAAATACGCTAAACAGAACAAGATCCAAGTCATCGTTACCGATCATCACCTACCGGGAAAAGTTCTTCCCGATGTTGATGCTATGGTGAACCCGAATCTAGATACGTGCCAATTCCCATCCAAATCTTTGGCTGGTGTTGGTGTCGCTTTTTATCTTATGCTTGCGCTTCGTGCGTACATGAGAGAGCGAAACTGGTTCCAATTGAAAGGTATTCCGATACCTAATCTTGCCGAGTTTCTAGATCTGGTGGCGTTAGGGACGGTTGCTGATGTGGTTTCTCTTGATGAGAATAACCGTATATTGGTCCATCAAGGTGTTCAGCGAATTCGTGCAGGAAAAGGACGCCCCGGTATTCAGGCGTTGATTGAAGTATCAAAGCGCGATGCGCGTCGTTTGATTGCTGCAGACTTTGGCTTTGCTTTAGGCCCAAGGATTAATGCGGCTGGCCGTTTGGATGATATGTCATTTGGTGTTGAGTTGTTGATGAGCAATAACATACACGCAGCAAGAAGAATGGCGAGTGAGTTAGATGGATTAAATCAGACCAGACGTGAAATAGAACAAGGCATGAAACAAGAAGCGATGGCTTTTTGTGAGCAGCTGCAGTTTGGTGAAGACACAGAGCTTCCTTATGGGATAGTGTTGTTCCAGAGAGACTGGCATCAAGGGGTTATTGGAATTGTCGCCTCTCGAATTAAAGATGAATTTCATCGTCCAGTCATTGCTTTCGCTGACGGTGGCGATGGCGATATAAAAGGGTCATGTCGATCCATCCCCGGGTTGCATATGCGCGATGCTCTGGATCTTTTGGATACGACTCATCCGGGTTTAATTCTTAAGTTTGGTGGGCATGCTATGGCGGCCGGTCTAACCATTAAAGAAGAGAACTTCCAGACCTTCGCGTCACTATTTGATGAGATTGTACGTAACAAGCTTGATGAGTCCGCATTGCAAGGTATTGTTTTATCTGATGGTGAATTACAGCCAGAACAGTTCTCAATGAATACCGCTACGGAACTTCGAGAAGGTGGCCCTTGGGGACAAAATTTCCCTGAACCTATCTTTGATGGTGAGTTTAAACTACTGCACCAAAAATTGGTTGGTGAGAAGCATCTGAAAATGATGGTGGAACCACTTTTCAAAGGACAGCCTACCAATATAATGTTGGATGCTATCGCATTTAATGTGGATTTACGACGCTGGCCTGATGCCACTGCAAAAACAGTGAAGCTTGCTTTCAAGCTTGATATCAATGAGTTTAGAGGCAATCAGTCATTGCAATTGATGGTTGATTATATTGATTGTTAGATGAGTTTTATAAATGCTTGTCATTTTGAGCGCATTTTGTTCGAATCTATTATTCAAATGAATTAATAGTATTACAACTTTTTCTGTATCTTCATCACATTTTTGAGTAGAATTCTTCGGTTAAATTCTATTCATAAATGTTGAGCAAACATGTTTGAAATCAATCCTATTAAAAACCGCTTACAGGACGTGACACAGCGCACGAATATCCTGAGGGGGTATCTTTGACTATGACGCCAGAAAAGAGCGTCTAGAAGAAGTAAATGCAGAATTAGAACAACCAGATGTATGGAGCGAACCTCAACGAGCACAAGCGCTGGGCAAAGAACGTTCTTCTTTAGAAGCCGTGGTTGAGACCATTGATCTTCTTGATCAAGGTGTCGAAGATGTTGACGGTTTACTTGAGCTTGCGGTTGAAGCTGAAGACCAAGAAACCTTCGATGAAATAGAGCCTGAACTTGCCGAGCTTGAAGCCAAGTTAGAAAAACTTGAGTTCCGCCGTATGTTTTCCGGTGAGCACGACAGCTCAGATTGCTATATTGATCTTCAATCGGGCTCTGGTGGTACTGAAGCGCAAGATTGGACCGCTATGTTACTTCGTATGTATCTTCGTTGGGCTGAATCCAAAGGCTTTAAGACCGAAGTTATTGAAGTGTCTGGAGGGGAAGTCGCTGGATTGAAATCGGCTACTGTGCGGATATCAGGTGAATACACCTACGGTTGGTTACGCACAGAAACAGGTGTACATCGCTTGGTTCGTAAATCGCCGTTTGATTCTGGTGGTCGTCGGCATACTTCTTTTGCTTCTGCATTTATCTATCCAGAGATTGATGACAACATCGCTATCGACATTAACCCTGCTGAGCTTCGTATCGATGTATATCGTGCATCGGGTGCCGGTGGGCAGCACGTAAACACCACAGAGTCGGCGGTGCGTATTACTCACTTACCAACCAATACCGTGGTTCAATGTCAGAATGATCGTTCGCAGCATAAAAACAAAGATCAAGCGATGAAACAGTTAAAAGCAAAACTGTTTGAGCTTGAACTACAAAAACAAAATGCAGAAAAACAAGCGAATGAAGATTCGAAATCAGATATCGGTTGGGGCAGCCAAATTCGCTCTTACGTATTAGATGATTCTCGTATTAAAGATTTACGCACCGGAATTGAAAACCGCAATACACAAGCGGTTCTTGACGGTGATCTAGATAAATTTATCGAAGCCAGCCTGAAGTCAGGCTTGTAAGCGCATTATAAGGGCAAAATAAAATGACTGAACAGGTACAACAGCCAAACGTAGAAGAGAATAAGCTGATTGCTGAGCGTCGTGCTAAATTAGATAACATCCGCACTAACTGTAAAGCAAATGGTCACCCTAACGATTTTCGTCGCGATAGTTTAGCGGGCGATATTCAAGCGCAATTCGGTGAAAAAACGAAAGAAGAGCTAGAAGAGTTGAGTCTTACTGTTGCTATTGCTGGTCGTATTATGGCTAAGCGTGGTCCATTTTTAGTGATTCAAGAAACCTCTGGCCGCATTCAAGCTTACGCTGCGAAACCGGTTCAAAATGAATTAAAAGAGAAATATCAGGGCTTAGATATCGGAGATATCGTTGGCGTAAAAGGCGTTCTACATAAATCAGGTAAAGGTGATCTTTACGTGAATATGGAAGAGTACGTATTGCTGACAAAAGCATTACGTCCATTGCCTGAAAAATTCCACGGTTTAACCGACCAAGAGATGCGTTACCGTCAGCGTTACGTTGACCTTATTGTGAACGAAGACTCTCGTACCGCTTTCATTATCCGCTCTAAGCTGGTCACTGCAATTCGTAATTTCATGATTTCTAAGCAGTTCATGGAAGTAGAAACACCAATGATGCATGTTATCCCTGGTGGGGCAGTTGCACGTCCATTTATCACACATCACAATGCGTTAGACATCGATATGTATCTCCGTATTGCACCTGAGCTGTATTTGAAGCGCTTAGTCGTAGGTGGTTTTGATCGCGTATTTGAAATTAACCGTAGTTTCCGTAATGAAGGGCTTTCTCCACGACATAACCCAGAATTCACTATGATGGAATTCTACATGGCGTACGCGGATTACAATGACCTTATGGACCTGACCGAAGAGATGCTACGTACCGTGTCTTTAGAGGTGCTCGGTGCGACTTCAATGCCTTACGGGGAAGAATTGGTAGAGTTTGGCGGCACATATCCTCGAATGAGTATGTTAGAAGCGATTAAACAGTACAGCCCAGAACGCGCTGACATACAGTCTATGACTTATGATCACGTACAAGATCGTGATTTTATGGTGAATATTGCTAAGTCTTTACATATTAATGTTGAACCATTCTGGACATGTGGGCAACTGCTTGAAGAGATCTTTGGTGAAACGGCTGAACCACAACTGATGCAGCCAACGTTCATCACAGAGTATCCAGCAGATATCTCGCCACTTGCTCGTCGTAATGATGATAATACCTTTATTACCGATCGTTTTGAGTTCTTTATTGGTGGTCGTGAAGTGGCTAACGGCTTCTCTGAGCTTAATGATGCAGAAGATCAAGATGCTCGATTTAAAGCACAGTTAGACGCAAAAGATGCTGGTGATGATGAAGCGATGTACTACGACGCAGACTATATCACGGCTCTAGAACACGGTTTACCGCCAACAGCTGGTCAAGGTATCGGAATCGACCGTTTAGTGATGTTGTTTACTAATACGCATACTATTCGCGACGTTATCTTATTTCCAGCAATGAGACCGCAAGCGTAATCACTGCAGTGAATTGAAGACAAGACCACCGCCAATGCGGTGGTCTTGTCTTTTGTACCGATGTTAATGCCGAGTTATCGAGAATACAGTTCATGGAATATCAATTTGTTAAAGGTTTAACGGGTGAGTACCGCATTAAGTGCAGTATGGGTCACGAAGTGATTGGTCGTTGGTTAGAACAAGAAATATATACCGATAAAGTCCGTATTGCGTCACTACTCGTGGCAATAGAGCAGATAAAATCAGAAGATTCCCAAGAGTATTCACTGCTCGGTAAAGAAATCAGCATTGTAATTCGACGAGACGAAGTGACCGTTCAAGAAAACGCATTAGCGCATGAAGATGATACGTTGCATGACAGCGAATTCGATTTTTATGACTGTGAGAGCGACGCCGGTTGTGGTTTTGAAGACTTTGAGCAATTCATACAATCTTGGTGTGATTTTATTAGGTATAACGCTAAGTAATCGTCCTCAGTTCAAGCCAAATAACGTTTCGCTAAAGGGTATCATGAGCAGCTATTTCCATTTCATTCGCCAGCAATGGCCGTTATTGTCATTTGGTTTTTTGACCGTATTCATTGGAAATGTCGGACAGTCTTTCTTCCTAAGTTGGTTTGGCGCAGACATCCAAAAAGACCTAGCTTTGTCGGCGTCTGATTACGGAATGATATATGCCATCGCAACGCTTTGTAGCAGCATGACCATCATGTTTGTTGGCGGGTTAGTCGATAAGTGGAATGTTCGTCGTTTTGTTACGCTTGTCGCCGTCATATTAGTAATAGCTTGTGTCGTTATGTCTTACGTTATTTCTCCCATCATGCTATTTTTTGCCTTTTTTATGTTGAGATTAACGGGGCAAGGTTTACTTCCTCATACCGCACAGACCACTATGATTCGTTCATATTCCCATCAAAGAGGAAAAGCGATTAGCTTAGCGTCTAGTGGTGTCGCATTAGGTGAAGTGATTCTACCTATTGTTGTAGTGCTATTAATTAGCTGGCTAGGTTGGCGGTCAAGCTGGCTCGTCTTTGCAGTGATAGTGGCTTTTGCGTATTTACCGCTTGCACACATTCTGTTGGCTAAATCGCCTCACATTAAACCTAATGTTAAAAAAACCAATGTTCAGGGAAAAACGGATAATAAAAGTGGTCGGCGACACGTGTTATCAGATTGGCGATTTTGGGCGATTTTACCTGCGGTTATGGCTGCGCCTTTCGTCGTGACTGGCGTGTTTATACAGCAAAATTTTCTGTTAACACAAAAAGAGTGGGCACCGAGCTTATTGGCAAACAGTTTTATTGCTTACGGTACCATGCATTGGTTAAGCTCGATGGTGACAGGAAGTTTGGTAGACAAGTACAGTGCGAAGCATTTACTTCCTTTCATGATCATCCCTTTGTTTTTTGGATTATGCGTACTTTCCGTATTCAACCAAAGTTGGTCAGCCGTCGTGTTTATGACATTATTTGGTATGGGGATTGGGGTGTCGGGTCCGGTGATAAATGCACTGTGGGCAGAGGTTTATGGAACCGAAAACATCGGTGCAATCCGCTCGATGATGACCTCACTGATGATTTTTGCTACCGCCGCTGCGCCGTGGATCTTCGGTTTCTTCATCGAACTTGGTTGGAGTGAGCGCACGCTATTTGGTGCACTTTCAATGGTTATCCTCTTTATTGGATTGATGGTACTGCCTGCTTACCGAGCGTACCTAAAACGATAACGTTATCCAAACTTGGAAGGTTATCGCTTGCTAGGGTCTATATGTGGGCCCGCTTAGGCCAACGGTAGGTAGATCTTTGTGACTAATTCGTTTTCATTCACTTCATGAACAAAGTTCATATATTGGAAGAAACAAGGAAAATCTCTTAGATTTTGACCACTTTTTGGCAACCATTGTTGGTATAAATAATAGACCGTGTCGCTTATGGAGTCATGGCTGCCATGATGAATTGCCAAAGCACATCGACCGGATGGAATGATGCCTGCCTTTACGCCAAACTCATTCTCTGGGACGGCACCATTATGACTTCCACAGATCTCAAATCGAAAATCTTCTTCTACGGTATCATTTGGGTCACTGTAGGGAACACCAAAGGTTTCGCTGCTCTTAATAGGGGAAAGACCAGTGGATTTTCTCCATGCGATAAACTTACTCGCCGTTTCATAAACCTTTTGAGGGTTACCTTTGTGTTCAATAAGGGCTACAGGTCTTTCGTCAAAATCGATAACGTTAACGTCCATTATTTTATCTCCGTTAATAGGTGGACTAAAATCATATTTTGAGTGCCAAAATGGCCACTCAGGACGACGTCTAAATTGAGAAGGCGATTGCTCAAATATCCTGGAAAATGCACGTGAGAATGCTTCTGGGCTATCGAAATGAGCTTCGTAGGCGATATCTGTAATGCTTTGTTCAGGTTCAAATACTAACCGAAACGAAGCACGTTTCATTCTACTAAGCTGAGCAAATTGAATAACACTTAGCCCCATGTATGATTTAAAAATACGATGGAAATGAAATTTTGAACATGCCGCTACGCGGCTTAACATCTCAAGTGACATATCGTTATCCAAATTACTACTGATATAGTCGCAGACTCTTTTTATCTGTTTTTTATGGCATTCAGAAATATTCATTTTTTCTCTATGTGCCTTTATCGTCTCATTGACCTAAATGTGTAATAAACATTAGCGCATTCAGGTTAATTTAGAAGTCACGCAAATGATACTGTTAGATAATTGCAGATACCTGATTGAGATTGCGGTATTCCTTTTAATTTTCCTCGGCGCCCCCCCCTGTATTCATACGCCAGTTCAACGTTGAAATTATAACCTGCACAAATTTGGGGCTTGCTCTATTTCTGCCTTACTTTAGTGATCTTGGTGCACCAATACGGTGCGAAAATTAGAGGTTGTTTTAGTTTTTGACATTAAAGTCCAATAAAAACAATGGCATAGAAAAGTGGCACAGCTCTTGATTGTTATTTCACTGTTAAAGGAATATATGCTCAGAGAGGATGCAATGAAACTAATTAACGCCATTATTAAACCATTCAAATTAGACGACGTTCGTGAAGCTTTATCGGATGTTGGTATCGAAGGTATGACGGTCTCCGAAGTTAAAGGCTTTGGTCGTCAAAAAGGACACACAGAACTTTACCGTGGTGCCGAGTATCAAGTGGACTTTCTACCGAAAGTAAAACTGGAAATCGCCACTCAAGCTGAAAACGTAGATCGCGTAATTGAAGCGGTAAGCAAAGCTGCACACACGGGAAAAATTGGAGACGGTAAGATTTTCGTTTACGACTTAAGCCAAGTTGTACGTATTCGTACTGGTGAGATGGATAGTGAAGCACTTTAAGGGATTGGAGAATATATAATGGAACTATTAACAACAGTAACTGAACTTCGTTACGCACTGGACACTTTTTTCTTCTTAATTTCAGGTGCGTTGGTCATGTGGATGGCAGCCGGGTTTGCCATGTTAGAAGCGGGCCTTGTTCGTTCAAAGAACACCACTGAAATTTTAACTAAGAACTTCGTACTTTATGCTATCGCTTGTACCATGTTCTTGTTGATTGGCTACAACATCATGTATGTAGACAATACTGAAGGTGGCATCATTCCTTCGATTGGTGCACTCATCGGTTCACAAGGTGAAGGCGCAGATCACTCTCTAGAATCAGACTTCTTCTTCCAAGTTGTCTTCGTGGCGACATCAATGTCAGTGGTTTCTGGTGCGGTTGCTGAACGTATGAAACTATGGGCATTCTTAATATTCTCTGTTGTTCTTACGGGGGTTATCTATCCTGTTGAAGGATACTGGACTTGGGGTGGTGGTTTCCTTGCTGCGGCTGGTTTTAGTGACTTTGCTGGCTCTGGTATTGTACATATGGCCGGTGCGGCAGCGGCGTTAGCGGGTGTATTACTACTCGGTGCTCGTAAAGGAAAATATGGCAAGAACGGTGAAGTTCATCCTATACCAGGTTCAAATATGCCACTTGCGACACTCGGTACATTTATCCTTTGGTTCGGTTGGTTTGGCTTTAACGGTGGTTCTCAGTTAATGCTTTCTGACTTTGAAAACGCAACGGCGGTTGGTCAAATATTTCTAAACACAAACGCAGCCGCAGCCGCAGGTGCTATCGCTGCTTTACTAGTGTGTAAAACAACATGGGGTAAGGCCGATCTAACGATGATTTTGAATGGTGCCTTAGCTGGTCTTGTTGCGATTACTGCTGACCCTCTGTCCCCATCACCTGTTGCCGCAATTATTATCGGTGTAGTGGCGGGCGGGCTCGTTGTATTCTCTATCATCGCGTTTGATAAAATCAAGATTGATGATCCAGTAGGCGCCATCTCTGTACATGGTGTATGTGGTCTATTTGGTTTATTGGTTGTTCCTGTAAGTAATTCGGATGCAACATTTGGAGCCCAGCTTCTTGGTGCGGCAGTTATCTTTGCTTGGGTATTCGGAGCAAGCCTAGTGGTTTGGGCTGTATTGAAAGCGACGACAGGTATCCGAGTGACTGAAGACGAGGAGATGGAAGGTATGGACATGCACGATTGTGGTGTTGGTGCTTACCCAGAGTTTGTCTCTCTCAAGTAATCGTCATTAGGTCTTAGTTATAAGTAATAACAATTCGTAATAGTAAACCCGCCCTTGTGGCGGGTTTTTCTTTTGTTTATTGATATTTATCATTGCAGAAACTATTTTTTTAAATATAATAGCGAACGATAACTATTATCATTTGCATCTATGTTTAAGGAATTACAATGAAAAAAGTGCTATCTCTTTCTGTTCTAGTTTTGGTTTCTATTAGCTCACCTACTTTTGCTGCCGAAGAGGTAAATGTTTATTCTTATCGTCAACCATTCTTGGTTGAACCCATGTTTAACGAATTTACCAAAGAAACAGGCATCAAAGTTAATGTTAAATTTGCTAAGAAAGGTTTGGCAGAGAAGCTACAACAGGAAGGTGAGTATAGCCCTGCAGATGTAATTTTAACGACGGACATTAGCCGCTTAGCGGAATTAGTTGAAAAAGATGTCGTTCAGCCAGTACAAAATGATGTGATTGAACAAAACGTTCCAGCACAATACAGAGACAGCAAAGACGAGTGGTTTGCGCTAACGCTGCGCAGCCGTAATGTCTATTCTTCTCGCGATCGGGTGGGTAAGTTAGGTGCAGAATTCGATTATGCAGATCTAGCGAATCCAGAATATAAAGGTAAAATCTGTACACGTTCTGGTAAGCATGCTTACAATGTTTCCCTTGTTTCTGCGATGATAGCGCATAAGGGTGAAGCGGAAACCAAAACATGGTTAGAAGGTGTTAAAGCGAATCTAGCACGTAAACCTCAAGGTAACGATCGAGGCCAAGTAAAAGCGATCAAAGAAGGTCTATGTGATGTTTCATTAGGTAATAGCTATTACCTAGGTAAAATGGTTAACGATAAAGAGCAAAAAGCATGGGCTGATGCTGTCTATATTAACTACCCGAATCAAAATACCACCGGTACTCATGTCAATGTAAGCGGCATGGCAATGGCTAAGTATTCTCCAAACAAAGAGAATGCGGTAAAACTGATGGAATTCCTCACTGGCGATATTGCTCAAAAAATGTATGCTGAGGTGAACTTCGAATACCCAGTTAAAGAAGGTGTGAAGCGATCTGAACTTGTCGCATCTTGGGGTGATTTCAAAGCAGATGATCTTGCATTAGAAGAGATTGCTGCCAATCATAGTAAAGCGGTAAAATTATTGGACGAAGTGAAGTTTGACCTTTAATGGTCTTATGGAAATAGGCGACATTTTAAATCGAGTGCAGTAATTTTTATGTTGTTGTATAAATGAAAGAAAAAAATCGTATATGGAAAGCCAGTAGTGGGAGTTTGTCTCTGCTACTGGTTTTGCCGATCTTAGCTATCTTCTATTTATCGCTTGGTGACTCAGGTGATCTTTTTGCACATCTAATTTCCACGGTAATGCCTACCTATATCTACAATACTGTTGTTCTTGTTTTGGGTGTGCTTGTTTTAGCACTGTTATTTGGCGTGCCAAGTGCCTGGTTAATGGCGATGTGCCGATTACCGGGCGAAAGAATATTGCAGTGGGCACTTGTACTGCCGTTGGCAATGCCAGGGTACGTTGTGGGGTATATTTTTACTGACTGGTTTGATTATGCGGGTCCAATACAGATATTTATTCGGGAATTTTTTGGCTGGCAGGCTGGAGATTACTGGTTCCCTGATTTACGTTCGCTAGGTGGTGCGACGGCCATTTTAGCTCTGGTTTTTTATCCTTATGTTTATTTGATGGCTAGAGCCGCCTTCATGGAGCAGAGTGCCAGTTTACTGCAATCAGCAAGGCTACTTCGGTGCACGCCATTCGAAAGCTTTAGACGATTATCTCTTCCACTCGCGCGTCCTTCTATTGCGGTGGGTTTGTCTTTGGTGGCAATGGAAACGATTGGTGATTTTGGCACGGTTAGCTATTTTTCAGTTAATACTTTAACCACGGCCGTTTACGATACGTGGCTTGGTTATTCAAATCTCAATGCAGCGGCAAAAATCTCTGCCATTATGTTGCTTGTGGTTATCCTATTATTAAGCACTGAACGTTATAGCCGAAGAAAGCAAAAGCTGTTTCAGGCAAACTTTACTAGCCACGAAGAGTTGCGTTATACACTCCATGGTTGGAAGAAATGGTTAGCACTAACGTGGTGTTGGGGGTTGGTTTCCGTTGCGTTTATCTTGCCATTGGGCCAGTTACTTATCTACGCGTATAAATATTTTTCGCAAAGCTGGACGGAAGAATTCAGGCAGTATGCCGTTAATAGCTTGCAGGTCTCTATTATTGCGGCTCTCATCGCAATATTGGTAGCATTGGTGGTCAATTTTTCACATAGACTCAATGGTAACCGTTTAAGTGTGACATTTATGCGGTTGGCCTCTCTCGGCTATGCGGTGCCTGGCACTGTGTTAGCGATTGGTGTCATGGCTCCGGTGCTTACGATGGACCATTGGATAAACGATATCGCCAAACAGATGGAGTGGGGAAGGCCCGGTTTGGTTCTTTCTGGTTCAATGTTTGCCATGATATTTGCTATGGTGGTTCGCTTTTCTGCTGTTGCGATTGGTAGCGTGGAAAGTAGCTTAAATAAAATATCCCCGTCTATGGATATGGCAAGTAGAACGATGGGATGCAATCAGAATCAGATGTTAAAACGCGTTCATTTGCCTTTGGTTAGACGCGGTGTTTTAGTCGCAGGCTTGTTGGTATTTATTGAATCAATGAAAGAGCTCAATGCCGCTCTGTTGCTAAGACCATTTAACTTCGAAACCTTAGCGACGTATGTTTACAATTTTGTCTCAGATGAACACCTAGAGTTAGGCGCACTACCTGCCGTCTTGTTAATACTGGTAGGTTTAATCCCTCTTATTGTTATCAATCGATCTTTAGAACAGGCACATTAATGAGTAGCACCTTATCCATCAACAATTTGACTTGCCAATACGAGAATGAAAACGTTCTTGAGTCACTCTCTCTTGAGGTTGAGCAAGGCGAAATAGTCTGTCTGCTTGGTGCGAGTGGCTGTGGAAAAACAACACTATTAAAGGCAATTGCGGGGCTGCTTCCGTTAACGAGTGGTACTTTGAGTCTGAATGGCCAATTGCTGGATGATGGTGAAAGTTGGTTGCCACCTGAACAGCGTCATATTGGTATGATCTTTCAAGATTACGCACTTTTTCCTCATTTGACTGTTGCAGAAAATATCGCATTCGGGCTACGAGAAGCCTCCAACGCAGAGAAGCTGAAGGTAGTCGAAGAAATGTTGGCGCTGATCCATCTTCCCGGTTATCAAAATCGATATCCTCATCAGTTATCCGGTGGTCAGCAGCAACGAATTGCGATTGCCCGTTCTCTTGCTTATAAGCCAAACCTACTTTTGCTAGATGAACCTTTTTCCAATATCGATACCCAAGTACGGCACGATCTAATATTGCAGATCCGAAAAATTTTTAAGCAACAGGGTGTCACTGCAATCTTTGTGACTCATAGCCGTGAAGAGGCATTTGCCTTCGCGGATAAGATGGCGGTTATGAACAATGGAGTTATTGAACAATTTGGTGAAGCTTCCGATCTTTACCACCAACCGTCGAGTAAATTTGTTGCTAATTTTCTTGGTGGTGGCAGTTATTTAGCGGCAAAAAAAATCAGCGAAACAAAATTTGAGACGGTGCTTGGCATTATTACTGCTCAATCAAAAGGAAATATAGCAAATGGTGACCATTGCCAATTGCTGATACGACCGCAGTACGTGCAAGTTTCTCAGAATGTAGCAGGGGTTGCGAAGGTTGTGGAACAGTTGTTTATGGGGGATCAATGTCGCTATGTTATCGAGATAGATGATACTAAACTCGTTGCGACAGCCGCATCGGCAATATCGGTTGGTGATACGGTCAGTATTGCATTAGAAGAGCAATCTATATTGGCATTCTTATAAGTCATTACACCTGGATCCTCTGGCGATGTTAAGTTCGTGCTTCGAGGTCATACTTAATCTACTGCTATGTAATAAATCTTTGACATTACAATTAGATAGAATGTAATGTAGTTTCATATGTCTAAGATTGAATAATGTTTGTTTGCTAGGAGACGATAATGATCTATACGAATATTGAAACGGTACCCGGAAAGGAAATTGTTGAGCATTTTGGTCTTGTTCAAGGAAGTACTGTTCGCGCAAAACACGTCGGTAGAGATTTTATGGCGGGTCTTAAAAATCTCATTGGTGGTGAATTAAAAGGTTACACAGAATTACTACAAGACTCCCGGGAAGAAGCGATGAATAGAATGGGAGAGCAAGCGGAATTAATGGGCGCGAATGCTATCGTTAATATTCGTTTTGCAACATCATCGGTGGCTCAAGGCGCAGCTGAACTCTTCGCCTACGGTACAGCAGTTAAAGTGGTATAGGTGATCGTATGGAACTGATACTGCAGAATCTAAATATTGTTATCTTCCTCGTTTTGATTTGTGTTGGTTACGGAGCTGGTTCGTATTTTGAGCGAGCACACTATGTATCAATCGAAAAACGAGAGCGTGAACTCATCCATATCCCGGTTATTACCACCAAGTGGGAGCCTAAAGATGCCTCCAGCCAACGAGCAGAGCTTGTTACAGGTAATGTGGTTATTTCCATCGATTATTTTAAGCGACTGTTGGCCACGTTAAGAAACATATTTGGTGGCAATGTAACCTCGTATGAATCACTTGTAGATAGAGCGCGTAGAGAAGCGATTCTACGAATGAAAGAAGAAGCGCTGGCTAAAGGTGCGAATATGGTGGTTAACCTACGTTTAGAAACTGCTGCGATTGGTAATAGTGCTAATCAGAAAAGACAGGTAGGTAGTGTTGAAGTTGTCGCTTATGGGACAGCGTATATTCGCTCTAATCAATAACGAATCGTGATGATTAAATATACGCCGAAAGTTCTTTCAGAAAATCCCAATGTAACCCAAAAGCACCCATTGATAGAGCTTTTCTGGTTAGTGGGGGGATTGATATTTTTGACAGGCGTAATATTTATTTCTCTCGGTATGATGACTGACTGGGCGGTATCAAAAACATCACCAGAAATAGAGGCAATATTTGCCGATAATATTGTCGAAACATTTGATGCTAATCCTAATGCAGAATTAAGTTTACGACTAAATCAAATAATAGAAAAACTCCCCAGCGATTCGATTTTGAAGCAGTATGACTTTAAGGTTTATCTCGGAGATGATGATGAGGTGAATGCCATGGCGTTGCCGGGCGGAAATATTGTTGTCTATTCAGGTTTGCTTAATGTGATTGAATCAGAGAATGAACTCGACATGGTACTTAGCCATGAGCTTGGACATTTTGCCTCTCGAGATCATTTGCGTGGATTAGGCAGAGGTTTAGGTATTGCTGTTATCTCTACATTTTTATTTGGCGTTGATAGTGACGTAAATGAACTTATTTCAAATACGACAATGAGCTTTCAAGCCCAGTATTCTCAAGACCAAGAAGAAGTGGCGGATCTATTCGCGCTTGATCTACTGGTTCGAACCTATGGACATGCTGGTGGCGCAACCGACTTTTTTGAGAGGCTCTCTAAATATCCAGATCAAGACTATAATTTTCTTTCTACTCACCCAAATCCTACTTCTAGAGTAGAGAAACTGAATCGCCGAATTGAACAACTTAGTTACCCAATAGATGAGGTTAAACCGTATATATTGAGTACTAATCAGTAATCAAAGTGAATCCATTTTTGATCCAATATTGAAGGCTGAACGTTAAGTCGAGAGGTAAAACCTTTCCGTATTCTGTTTGGTGGCTGGTAGCAAGCTTCATTTATAATGGAAAAAGCCTTGGATCAACCATGTAATCAAGAGTGCCCCCTTTGGTAATAGGATGCCTGCGCCATGATAGCAAGCAGGTACCATGCTCCGTGTGGAATCCACTGCTCGCCCCAGCGCCAATTTTGCAACATGTCATTTTTTTGATTATCTGGATTGAATGCGATGTTATTTTCATCTTCAAAGCCGGAGGTGATGCCATTACAAATACCACCCTTGGCGTTAACGAAGCCATGTTCAGGCAGGTAATCAGGATTATTCTTACCGTGACCTTCTAACATACAAATATCAAATGGGTTTAGCCCCAAAATCCAATCCATGCAGCTGTGTCCGTATCGCCTGAGTTTCGGCTCTAAGGTGCTCCCATCAAGATAGGGAAGTGCTAAAAACGTAGCAACGCTTAATGACGCTAAACGGGCATTTTCGCCTTGCCACCAATAACCTGATTCATTGTTGTGCGGGATGAAGAAAGCCGCTTGTTTTACCCCATCAATGGCTTTGACATATTGGCGAGGATAGCTGAAGGGATTAACTTCTTTTTGGCTTATGGTGAGCTCAAAGATCATGGCTAACCTTACCGTTGATTTTATTGTATTTTTTATGCTTTCTTTAGGTTCGATCGATAAGTATTCGCATAAGGCAATGACAGGTAAGCCAGCTTCGCTAGCATGGAAATAAGGGCGAGAACCATCATCATTAGCTGACCAGAAGTTCTCAATATTGTCGTCAGTATGCTGCCTTTTTATTAGGCGTATGGCCCAGGATCTCGCTTCATGGAGATAAAATGGTGTATTGGTTGCACGATAAAGTTCTACGCAGGCCAGTAAGGCGCAGTATTCATCAATAATGTTCTCTTCGCCGTTGTCCAAATATTGCTTATTGTTTTCGAGTAGATGCAGATAACCTTTTTCAGCGCTCGTTAGGTAATCTGAATGCTTAAATTCCCCATGGTTTTCTAACCGTGATGCGGCCGCAAGAGCGGCAATGGCTATGCCGGCCCCTTGACGAAAACCTGCTTGATAATCGCTAGACTTGTGTCCATTTTGGGTAGCGTAAGAACAGATCTCTCTCTGATCTATATCTTTGCTCCATTTATCAAATACAGTGGTATAGAAGAATCCCTCTTCTGCTTGCATACGCACAAGGAAGTCAGCGCCATACAAGGCTTCTTCTGTCAGTCGAGTACGAGAAAGAGCAGGAAATAAAACGTTATTCTCAGATTGACCATTATCTGAATCAATTGAGTCCAAAATAGACAGCCCCTTGATCATATTCCAGACAACCATTGGTGTTTGCTGCGGATTCAAGTAATTAGCATAAGAAAGGTGGCTAAGGTATTTGCTGACATCACCTGATGCATCGTACCAACCACCATGAACATCGACGGTTACGTCGCTATTGAGTAGAGGGGCGTGCTTGTCTTTTTCGTCAAAAATACCGCTACAACGTTGTGATTTAAAGTAATGCAATACGTCAGAGAAGGTACATTGCATCAAGATACCTTCATTCAATTCAAATATCGGCGAGCACGTCGCTTTAACCTTAAGGTAGAACAGGCCTGCGTGAGTAAATGAACTGAAGTCTACGCTTGAATAGTAACCGGTATGCCAGTTCGCCACTTTACCGTGGCACTCCAATGGGTATGAAGCCAGTTCCTTCTTAGTTCTGGCGCAATGTAAGTGGACTGATTCGACATTGAGAATAGGCTCTTGATTCGAGATAATGGCCTGCTTAGGGCCATGAACCTCATAACCTACGTGATTGGTTAATATTTGCATACTTCTCTCCGAGGATTCATGACGGTTTTCAGCTGAGAACGAGGTTAACTGTGCGCTTAACTAACTTGTATCAGTTATTTTACTGGTTGGTAAACATCAAAAATAAATCATGCCAATATATTCTATGCGAGTAATCGATTTTTGAAATATTAATTTGCACAATAATTGCGAGATAAGGTTCTTTTTTTATCTATGTTTGAGGAGTACGTTATTAGAAAAGACTAGGAGGTCACGAATATGACGGCATCAAAAATTATTTTAAGAGATCTATTAGGGCTATTGTTAATACTTTCTTTTGTTTCAGTCGTTCTTGCTATCTTACTTGACGTACTCGCACTACTCACACATTTTTCCCATGAAGACGTCATTGCCAACCTCTTTTTCTATGAGTCGCTACCTTTGTATATTTTTGTTGTCCCAGTAGTGATTATAGGCCGATATATTAATCGACCTAATTGGGTTTCTGCGGTTCAAGATTATCAATTAAAGATGGCGAAAAAGTCTCAGTAACAATGCGTCGGTTAATCGCTTTTTAGTCAGTCAGTCGCCAAATAATGGTACTAAAAACTAAATTCGTCACGGTTCAAGGTTGATTTTCTTTGCTTTTTTGCATGATAAATAGCGAATTTTGAGGTCTTATTTATGGTCTCGCAATCTGTGAAATAATTATCAATGATAGGCGAATATTTTAGAAAACTATTTGCCACTATAAAAAGCTCGCCTCTTTTACTCAGTTTTTTTGGAGCATCGGTGAGCAGGGTTTCTGTCGCATTATAATTTGTTTCTAATCCTGAATGGAAAGGAGGGTTACTGATGATAAAGTCATAATCATTGCTGGTGTCTGAATAAACATCAGAAGCAAAGACTTTACCGGTCAATCCATTGGCTCTTAATGTTTCAATAGAAGAAGCAATAGCAAAAGCACTGATATCACACATTTCCAAAACGATGTCTGGGTTTTTGAGCGCGAGTGTTGCCCCTATAACGCCTGCACCACAACCGAAGTCGAGCACTTTACCTTTTAGTTTTGGTAGTGAATCGACTAATAGCTTGCTTCCTACATCAAATTGTCCATGGCTGAATACACCGGGTAAGCTTTTGACAACCAACTCTTGGCCTGAAAGTTCTAATGTATAACTCTTGTACCATTGCTCTAAATCAAATGGTTCTGGTTGAGTATCGCATTGTCCCCAGTAAAAAGAACATCGACGTGCCGAATCAAATTTTGTAACTCGACCGTATTTGGTAAACATTTTTTCTATGCTTTTGACACCAGAGCGATTTTCACCGACGACAACGATTTCAGTCTCGGTTCCTAAGTGTGCAAAAAGCATGGCAAGAAGGTATTCAGCCTCAGCCTTCGCTTTAGGCCAATAAAGTAAAACCATATCAGCTTGTGTGTCTTGATTAAACTGCGTACCAAAGTAACTCGTTATGGTGTCTTTACTCTTAATTAAGCGGTGATAACTATAATTTGAAGTGAATACAGAAACGGACTCGCAGTGTTTAGCCAACTCTACAGGAAATAGATCTTCTGCTTCTCCAGCAACCAAAACGTGCTTCCCTTCAAAGTAGGTGAGTTGACGTTCTGCTATCTGGCTAGGGGCGGTATAAGACATGTTTTTTTCCGGAAAGACTAAAGTGGGCAGATTTTCGCATAATCTGCCCATAGCATGAAGCTATTTTAGTTCGTTCTAACTTTTGTCTTGGCTTTTTAGAAAACCATGGAACTCTTCTTCATATATATTGAATAGGACGATGGCGACAGCAAAAACTATCGGACCATAGATTAGACCGATTAAACCAAATAATTGAATCCCTCCCAGCAATGAGAAGAAGATCATTAGTGTATTCATGCCAGCGCTGCCCTGCATTAGTAAGGGGCGCAGAACATTGTCGATTGAACCAACAAGTGCAATTGACCAAACTGCGAGGAAAATAGCCCAATTGGTATCGCCCGTGATCAATAAATACAACGTTGCAGGAATCCATATAAGCGCGGTACCGACGATAGGGATAAAAGAGGCGAAACCAAACATGGCCCCCCAGAAGAGCGCCGGGAATCCGCATAGCCACATACCGATACCACCTGCGAATCCCTGTGCTATGGCGGTTAAAAACGAACCAAGAACAGCCGATTTGGCAACTTTCTCCACCTCGTCTAATAGCTTATCTTCTTGGCTTCTGGATAGAGGAAGAATATGGCGCATAGCAACGATGATTTTGTCGTGATCTCTAAGTAGGAAGAATAAGACAAATAACATCAGCATGAAATCCATAAGGAAATTGGTGGCATCACCTAAAATTTTTGCACTTATAGAGACAAGATTACTGCCAAAGGTTGTTGCTAGCTTGCCAATTTTTTCTGCGATTTGTTGTGGTTCAATCGTTTCAAATGGCAAATATTCATTTACAAAATCAAGCGCTTTCACTATCCAAGGCAGTTTGAAAAATTCTTGGATACCACCTGCCGTTACCCAGTGATAAATCTGTTGTGTTGCAAGGGAACCTTGTTGAACAATGGCGGCAAAAACAGCAAGTAACGGAATGACGATAATGAAGGTAAGTACAACACATGAGAGCAAGGAAGAGAGATTATTGTGTTTGGGGATTTTTTTCTCGATCCATTCGTGTAAGGGGAACATTAATAAGGATATAATGAATGCCATTACGATAGAATTCATATAGGGTGCAACAAGTAGGTAGCACGCGTAGCCACTCACTAATAAGGCGGCAACGAGCACCCAATGGCTTGAGGATATCTGAAGTTTTTCTGGCACTAGGTAATCGCTTTTATGTCAGAGTAATGATGATGATTATAATGGCTGTTAAAGCGCTGGTTTTCAAATAATTGTTTTAATTGATTTTCGCCAACAATTGATTTTATAACTAACGGTATTCTAATAGAAATGAAAATCCATCTGAAAAATAATGATTAGAATCTTGTAGAGGTAGGTATGGCGTGTTGTGGTGGTAATAAAAAATGTTCCAAATCGAAAATGCGTTTTAGCAAATTCCCATGGTTCAGCGGTTTTATAAGTGTGATTCTGATTCTAGTGATTATAAACTGGCATTAAACCATTGATGGGCGCAACGGGTATAAAGAAATAGTTGATTGTTTGATTGTTCAAATGAGCATATTGAGAGTAGATAATAAAGGGGGCGAACATATCGACCCCTTTTAAAATCTTAACGTACTAAGATATTAAGCGAGTTTTTCGAAACAGCGATTTGCAGCTTCAAGCGTTGCTTCAATCTCTTTTTCACCGTGAGCAAGTGAAGTAAAGCTCGCTTCAAAAGCGGAAGGTGCAAGGTAAATACCTTCCTCTAACATTAGGTGGAAGAAAGCTTTAAAGCGTTCAACATCGCATTTCGCGACCTCTTCATAGCAGGTTACTTTCTCTTGATCTGTGAAGAAGAAGCCAAACATACCACCGACTTGAGAAACAAGCAGTGGGATATGGTTTTTATCCGCCAGTGCTTTAAAACCGTCCGCAAGTTGTTTGGTTTTTTCAGCCAGCGCTGCCTCGTTTCCTTCTGCTGTTAGCGTTTTTAAACAAGCGAGACCAGCCGCCATTGCGATAGGGTTGCCTGATAGCGTGCCCGCTTGATAAACAGGTCCAGTCGGTGCAATGTGTTGCATCACATCTTTACGGCCACCAAATGCGCCAACTGGCATTCCACCACCAATAACTTTACCTAAACAGGTTAGATCTGGTTTGATGTTGTAATAGGCTTGAGCACAACCTTGAGCCACGCGGAAACCGGTCATCACTTCATCAAAAATGAGCAGGGCACCTTCTTTATTGCATATTTCGCGCAGACCTTCGTGGAACCCTTCTATTGGCGGAATGCAGTTCATGTTGCCAGCAACGGGTTCTACGATGATACAGGCTATCTCGCCTTTATTGGCATCAAATAGTGCCTGTACAGATTCTACGCTATTGAATGTCGCCGTTAATGTATATTTCGCAAAATCGGCAGGTACGCCAGGAGAGCTAGGCTGACCTAAGGTAAGGGCACCCGATCCAGCTTTAACCAATAAGCTGTCTGCGTGGCCGTGATAACAACCCTCGAATTTGACAATTTTATCTCGGCTAGTAAAACCACGAGCTAAACGTATTGCACTCATCGTCGCCTCTGTACCAGAGTTCACCATACGAAGTTGTTCCATAGACGGCACTATTTTTGAAACGAGTTCGGCCATCTCAACTTCTACTTCAGTCGGTGCACCAAAGCTTAGGCCTCTATGAGCGGCTTCGATAACTGCATTGCGAATAGCCGGGTGGTTGTGACCAAGAATCATAGGCCCCCAAGAACCGACATAATCGATATAAGATTTACCATCTGCATCAAATATCAAAGGGCCATCTGCTTTTTCTACAAATATTGGCGAGCCACCCACACCATTGAATGCTCGAACGGGAGAGTTCACACCGCCAGGAATCGTTTTTTGCGCCTTTTGATAGAGTTCTGCTGATTTGGTCATCAATATTTTCCTCATTGTTCTGACTTGAAGTGATAGCTTGGTATTGTAACGAACTTGTGCAAGATAGGTTTAGAAAATTGACGTAAATAATTAAAATAGTGATTTGATGCAGAAACAAAAGACCGAGCAAGGTTTGTAATGAAGCATAACAATACTTGAATGATTTAGTCAGGTATTAGATAATCAGCAGATATTGGAAAATCTATTATTGACTCGTATAAGATATAGAATAAATTAAGAGTTGATATGACACGAAAGAGAGAGGTCAGCGTGAGCGAACTAAATGTACCATTATCTTTTTCTGATGCGGCAGCAATAAGAGTAAAAACGCTGATCGAAGAAGAAGAAAATTCAGAATTAAAATTGCGTGTATATATTACTGGTGGTGGTTGTAGCGGTTTCCAGTACGGATTTACCTTTGATGAGAAAGTAAATGATGGCGACACGACTATTATTAATAGTGGTGTCACACTTGTCGTGGATCCTATGAGCTTGCAATATTTGATCGGTGGTGTTGTAGACTATACAGAAGGCCTTGAAGGGGCTCGCTTTTTTGTCAACAACCCTAATGCAACGACTACCTGTGGTTGTGGAGCATCTTTCAGCGTCTAGACCTGTTACACAGTTTTCACTGTAGAAATGTTATAGTCTTTCATTAAATTACTATCAAAGCCTTATGTTTGAAACTCTTACGTAAGGCTTTGCTGATTTTGTCTACCCTAAGTGACTGAAGGCACGAGCTCTATTATTTAGCGGTCATTTTTTATTTGTGGTAACTAAAAGGAACTCTGTTATGGCAATTCGCCGCGTCGGTCGCTTTTTTTCACAACGCCCCTGGCTTATCTCATTCATACTTCTTATTGGCCTATCGCTTTGGTTAGGCTTAGGGATGCTGCAAGCCGAGGAGAATGCGAATCAAAATAATTCGGCTGAAGAACCGAAAGCATTATTAGCTAAGGTTCAGTATCAAACGTTTGAAGCTGTGTTAACGGCAAAGAATATCAATCTATATGGTAGAACAGCGCCGGATAGACAAGCAAAGCTAGGCGCAGAAGTCGCCGGACGCGTGGTTACGTTGATGGTGAGGAAGGGTGATGAGGTTAAAAAAGATCAAGCTATTGGTCAGATAGATAAAGCGGATCTAGAGATTCAGCTTGAACGAGCAAGAGCGAATCTATCGGTTAAAGAAAAAGAGTTTAAAGCTTCCAAGTCCCTAAAGAGTAAAGGATTGCAGGGAGAAGTTGCCTATAGCACAGCGCAAGCTAACCTTGTTGAGGCGAGAGCGTTAGTCAAAAAAGCTCAGCTTAACCTTCGCAATACTCTAATTAGAGCGCCATTTGACGGCATTGTTGATACCTTAAATATTGAATTGGGTGATTTTGTCAGTGTTGGAGACCCTGTTGCAACCGTCATTGACCTTAATGTATTGGTTATAGAAGCTGACGTCAGTGAGCGTCATGTCCAAAGTCTTAAAGTAAATCAAAAATCAAAAATAAAACTGATTGGTGGGGAAAAAATTGAAGGCAGACTCAGATACATTTCTAGAGTCTCTTCAACCGCGACTAATACTTTCCCCATTGAGATTGAAATTCCGAATCCAGAGCAAAAAATTCCTGCAGGTGTCAGCGCAGAGGTTGAATTAGACCTAGAGATGAAGAAAGCGATTAAGGTTTCTCCGGCCATGCTAGCGCTTGATGAAAGTGGTAATCTGGGTGTAAAAACGCTCAAAGATGATGTGGTTCACTTTGTTCCTATTCAACTCGTTAGAGCTGAGCAAGATGGCGTATGGCTAACAGGGTTGGGTTTTAGCGCTGATATCATCACCGTAGGGCAAGGTTTTGCGCGGGATGGTGATACGGTTATCGCAATAAAACACGATCCAGTAATCAAAAAATAGAGCGGAGATAACTATGTTTGCGATTATAGACGCGGCTTTATCCCGTTCTAGGACCATGCTGACGCTACTGATACTGATACTAGTAGCAGGGGCAATCACGTATATCAAGATTCCAAAAGAATCTAGCCCTGATATTACTATCCCCATTATTTATGTTGGTGTGAGCCACGAAGGTATCTCGCCAGATGATGCGGAAAGACTATTGGTTCGTCCAATAGAACAAGAACTGCGTTCTATTGAAGGTGTAAAAGAGATGAGCGCAACGGCTTCAGAGGGCTATGCCTCTGTTACGTTGGAGTTCAATGTTGGTATCGATCTCGACAAAGCGATGGCTGATGTCCGTGATGCGGTTGATCAGGCAAAACCCAAACTTCCTGCCGATAGTGATGAACCGACGGTCAATGAAGTCACCCTTGCTTCATTTCAACCTGTGTTGTCCGTCGTTCTGTATGGTTCGGTACCTGAAAGAACTATCGTACAGATTGCCCGAGCGTTAGGCGACAAGCTAGAAAGCTATAAACAGGTTCTGGAAGTCGATATCGCTGGTGACAGAGAAGATATTGTCGAGATTGTTGTCGATCCCCTATTAATGGAGAGTTACAACCTAGACCAGGGTGATATCTATAACCTAATTGCATTGAATAACCGCGTAGTCGCAGCAGGCTTTGTTGATACGGGCTACGGTCGATTCTCTGTCAAGGTACCGTCTGTTTTTGAGTCATTGAAAGATGTATTGGAGATGCCAGTAAAGGTAGACGGTAGGCAAGTTATTACCTTTGGTGATATTGCGACAGTAAGACGTTCATTTAGAGATCCTGAGAGCTATGCTCGTTTAAATGGGGAGTCCGCCGTCGTTTTAGATATTAAGAAGCGTGCAGGTGAAAACATCATCGAAACAGTTGATCTGGTCAAGCAAATAATTATCGTCGCGCAACAGCGAGATGACTGGCCAGACAATTTAATGGTTGAATACACGTGGGATGAGTCAGAAGACGTCAAGCTTATGCTGAGTGATCTGCAAAACAACATCCTTTCTGCCATTATTCTCGTTGTCATCGTCATTATCGCTATTCTAGGTGTCCGAACGGCATTCTTGGTTGGTGTGTCTATACCAGGATCGTTCCTTACTGGGCTACTGGCATTGGCTGTCTTTGGTTTAACCATCAATATTATCGTTCTCTTTGCCTTGATTATGGCGGTGGGAATGTTGGTTGATGGCGCCATCGTTGTAACGGAATTTGCTGACAGACGGATGCACGAAGGTATGCCTCGTCGTGAAGCCTATCGAGACGCTGCCAAACGGATGGCATGGCCTATTACCGCCTCGACGGCAACAACGTTAGCTGCGTTTGCTCCACTATTATTCTGGCCTGATACTACAGGTGAGTTTATGAAATACCTGCCGATAACACTGATAGCAACCTTGTCGGCTTCTCTTATAATGGCGTTACTCTTTGTCCCTGTGCTTGGCAGTTTAGTCGGTAAAGAGCAGTACATTAAGCCAGAGCTCAGACAAGAATTGGTTGCGTTACACAACGGTGATTTTACCAAAGCCACTGGATTTACCAAGTTTTATTATAAAACGCTCGCTATTGCGGTTAATCATCCATGGAAGATACTGTTTAGTGCCATTTTACTCGCTATTGGTATTGGCTTTACCTATTCCAAGGCCGGGTTGGGAGCGGAGTTCTTCCCTGAAGTTGATCCTCCTTCCTTTACGATGAAGGTTCGATCTTATGGCGATCTGTCGATCAATGAGAAAGACAAGATTATGCGACAGATTGAATCTGAAGTGCTTGGTGGCGCAGAATTTGAGAGTATTTATACAAAAACAGGTGGCGATGACTCTATTGGGCAGATTCAGATTACCCCTATTGATTGGCAACTAAGAAGGCCAGTTAAAGAGATCATCGAAGAACTACAAGAACGAACCTCGCACATTGCTGGTGTTGAGATTGAATTTAAAAAACCTGAAGCAGGTCCACCAAGTGAACACGATTTGGTCATTCAGTTGTCTTCACGTCATTACGACAAACTAGATGACGCCGCATTAATGGTTAGACACTGGGCAGACACTTATCCGGCGTTTACTAACCTTAGCGATACCTCAGCAAAACCGGGTATTGATTGGCAAATAGACATTAAACGAGACGATGCAGGACGATTTGGTGCAGACGCTACCTTGGTTGGTAATACCGTTCAGTTTGTGACGAATGGGCTTAAGATTGGCGATTATTTACCAGATGATGCTAACGAAGAGGTGGATATTCTGGTTCGCTTCCCTCAAGAGCAAAGAGACATTGGAAGGTTTGATCAGTTAAGAGTTAAAACGCCCGCGGGTTTAATTCCGATGACTAATTTTGCAGAGATAAAACCTCAGCACAAGCAAGACACCATTCAGCGTATCGACGGCCAACGTATTCTTGACGTAAAGGCAGATATGAAAGAAGGATTTAATCTCGCGTTAGAACTGCCTAAAATTGACGCACAGTTAAAAGCGCTAGGATTGGATGATGTTGAGTTCAAGTTACGTGGTCAAAATGAAGATCAGGAAAAGTCGTCTGAGTTTTTGATGTACGCGTTTGTTGTGGCATTAGCCGCAATGGCTTTGATACTGATTACGCAATTCAACAGCTTCTATCAAGCCTTCTTGATTTTGAGTGCAGTGCTTTTCTCTACAGTGGGTGTGTTTGCTGGGTTACTGATATTCCAAAAACCATTTGGTATTGTGATGTCCGGTATTGGGGTTATCTCATTGGCCGGTATTGTGGTGAACAATAATATCGTGCTTATCGATACCTTTAATCAGCTTGTGGATAGAGGGCTGAACCGCAAAGAAGCGATATTAAGAACCGGTGTTCAGCGTCTTCGCCCGGTAATGCTTACTACGGTGACCACAATACTTGGTTTGATGCCGATGGTACTGGAGATGAACATTGATATTATCAATCAAAAAGTTGAGTTTGGTGCGCCTAGTACGCAATGGTGGTCTCAGTTAGCGACGGCTGTCGCAGGGGGATTGGCGTTTGCCACTGTTCTAACGTTGGTATTAACACCTTGCTTGTTGATGCTTGGTAAAGGTAGAAAGACGAAAGATCAAACCTAATATCGTTATTCCTCTACCGATTAATACTGAAATCCCCACAAAAGTGGGGATTTTTATAAGCGGTATACTCTTTAATTTACTTGGGCGTCATCGCGTTCAACGCTTTTGGCTGTATCGACCGAATCATCTTTATAAGGATGATTGGTTAAGTTAACCTGCAATCGAACCACATTATCGATGAGCTTCACGAGTGGAGCCCATTTAACGTGATTCTCTTTTTCAAATAGGGTATCGAAGTTTTCCGGTGTCCATTCCATTAGATATTGTGGATTTAATGATCGGCCTAAAAAGCGCACTTCATAATGCAGATGGGGCCCAGTAGAGTTGCCCGAGTTACCACATGTAGCAATCGTTTCGCCTTTACTAATAAATTGGCCGCTTTTAACATTAAATTTTTGTAGATGAGCGTATGAACTCATAAATCCAAATGAATGTCTGACAATCAAAAAGTTGCCAAAGCCCTTCTTACTTGGTCGAACTGTTTCTACTACCCCATCCGCTGGGGCCAGGATCGGCTCGCCGCGATTACAGGTTAAATCGATTCCTGTATGAGTATGGCGTTTACCTGTAATTGGATTCAATCGACGGCCATAGGAAGAAGAGATACGATTATAGGCCATTGGTGTATCGTTGGGGATCAACCGGAACATGGTTGCTCGTACGGCTGAATCTACTGCGGCCACATCGACTCTCTGTTCTAGATCCAATGTATCTGGCTCTTCGTCACTTAGTCCTAAAACAGATTCCACATCATAGATGCGCTTGCTTAATGTCACTAGCTGATTATTTTTTTCTGCGAGCTCTTGATTAAGCAAGTGATTGGAATTTTCGAGCTGAACAATTTGATTGGATTTATCCTGATTAAATTGTTCCGTTTGCTTGATCAGTCGCTCGGATTTCTCAATTTTGTCTGCTGCGATTTTTGCCGCTTTAAGGTTATTACTGTGACTTTGTAGAGAAACACCCAATAATACAGGGGTGCCGATCAATAGTGCTAATAAAGCCATCGTCGCTTTTTTACCGACAAAAAAAGTCTGTTCCCCACTAGAAGTAGGGATTGTAAATTTAATTTTATGGGACATAGTATTTTAGGAGTGAGCGCCTAAATCAGATAGTTGCTCAATATCTCGATGTAAAAGTTGTTCATCACCAACATTTAATTCGATTAAACGTTTGAGGTGGCTAATGCTATCAATATCAATATGTTCGATGCTGACGCGCGTATAGAGATCCGACATTTCAACCACATGCGCTTGAAGTGATACGGTGATATCGCTTTCAGGTAGACGAAAAAAAATATCTACTGGTTTGGTTTTTTCAATAGGTTCCACAATGGCATTTAATAGTAGCCCATGTAAGGAAAGATCCATTATCGAGCAACTTATTTTCAATGGCCCTTGGTGCAATTCAGCTGGTGCGTTGTAGACTATTCGAGAAAAACGGCGACGTTCGTCCATACTCCCTCTCTTACAATAATATTAATAGCTCGACTAGGTTACCATTTTAATGAGCATAAATAAAAAAATCGCGTTCAAATTATGCTTACATGTTCAGTAACCGTATCGATAAATAAGGAAAAAAGCCGTTAAAATAACGGCTTAGTTTTCATTCAGTTCGAATGATGTTTATTTAGTAATGCGCTTATATTTGACTCTATGAGGTTCTGCAGCTTGTGCCCCTAAAGTTTGTTTCATCCATTCTGTGTATTCAGTATAGTTGCCTTCATAGAAATTGACCTGTCCTTCATCACGGTAGTCAAGAATATGCGTGGCTATACGGTCCAAGAACCAACGGTCATGCGAGATCACCATAGCGCAACCAGGGAACTCTAACAGCGCTTCTTCTAATGCACGCAATGTCTCAACATCTAAGTCATTGGTTGGTTCATCGAGTAATAAAACATTGCCGCCAGTTTTAAGCAGTTTTGCCAAGTGCACACGATTTCGTTCACCACCAGAGAGTTCACCAATGATTTTTTGTTGGTCAATGCCTCTAAAGTTAAAGCGAGAACAGTAAGCGCGAGCAGGGATCTCAAAATTATTGATTTTGACAATATCAGCGCCTTCCGAGATCTCTTGGAATACGGTTTTCTTGTCATCCATACTGTCACGGAACTGATCAACGGAAGCAAGATGAACGGTGTCACCTAATTCAATGGTTCCTGAATCTGGTTGCTCTGTGCCACTCAGCATTTTAAATAACGTTGATTTACCGGCACCGTTAGCACCGATAATACCGACAATCGCGCCTTTAGGCATGCTGAAGGAGAGATTATCAATTAATACTCTGTCACCGAATGATTTGGTCAGATTTTTTACTTCAACAACCTTGTCACCTAAACGTTCGCCTGGTGGGATGAATAGCTCGTTGGTTTCATTACGTTTTTGGTGCTCGGTATTATTCAGTTCTTCAAAACGAGCCATACGAGCTTTTGATTTTGCTTGTCGGCCTTTTGGATTTTGACGAACCCATTCAAGTTCTTTTTCAATGGTTTTCTGGCGAGCGTTCTCTTGTGAGGATTCTTGCTTTAAACGTTCATCTTTTTGTTCTAGCCAAGAGGTATAGTTGCCTTCCCACGGGATACCTTCACCTCGATCGAGCTCTAAGATCCAGCCTGCAGCATTATCCAAGAAATAACGGTCATGGGTAATTGCTACGACGGTGCCGGCATAGTCGACTAGGAAGCGTTCTAACCAGCCCACTGATTCGGCATCTAAGTGGTTGGTTGGCTCATCAAGTAGCAACATGTCTGGTTTTTCTAACAGCAAGCGACAGATGGCTACACGGCGCCTTTCACCACCAGAAAGGAATTCAACTTTAGCATCCCATTCAGGCAGACGGAGTGCGTCAGCTGCTCGTTCTAATGAATTCTCAAGGTTATGACCGTCTTTTGTCTGAATAAGGTCTTCGAGTTCGCCCTGTTCTTTTGCTAGCGCGTCAAAATCAGCATCTGGTTCAGCGTAAGCGGCGTAAACAGCATCGAGTCGTTTTAGTGCTCCAGCAACATCCGAAACCGCTTCTTCAATAATTTCACGTACTGTTTTCGTTTCATCAAGTTTGGGTTCTTGAGGAAGATAACCAACGTTTAAACCTGGTTGAGGGCGAGCTTCACCATCAATGTCAGTATCAAGGCCTGCCATGATTCGAAGTAGGGTGGATTTACCAGAGCCGTTAAGACCTAAAACCCCGATTTTCGCACCGGGAAAAAAGCTAAGAGAAATGTCTTTTAATATTTTACGCTTAGGTGGTACAACTTTACTCACCCGCGACATGGTATAAACGTATTCAGCCATTGCCGATAGTTCCTACTGTTTCAGAAAATTAGCAAGTATTTTAACTCAAATTGCCACTCCTGAGAATGAAAGATAATTTAACAAATAAAAGCTTGCTTAAAGGAACGATCATTTTCTAACATAAGAGTTACAGCTTATTAACTTTAGTAAGTGAGAAGGCGTACCGTAGTGGTAATATATGATATGGGCTTCATTTTATAGGGATGTATAAATTAGATGCATAGGTTTAATAAACTTATCTCTGCTGTGTTGCCAGTATTGGCGTTTTCTTCTGGTGCTTTTTCTGCACCAGCGTCTCTTGAACAGCAGCGAGTTATTTACCAAAAAGCCCAAAATTATTTGGACAAAAATCAAGTTGACGAGTATTTAGAGATTCGAGATCTGATATCAGATTACCCACTGACCCCTTATGCCGACTATCGAACGTTTCTGATTGATATCGGTAAGAGAACACCAGAAGAAGTAGATGAATTTACGGCCAAATATCGAGATTTTCCCTTTTCAAACAGCATAAGATCGCGTTATCTAGACGCGTTGATAGCAAAAAAGAAATGGAACGATTTATATCAATATCAGACGAATGAACCTCGAATGGAGAAGTACCAGTGTAGTTATTACTACGCTCGATTGAAAAATGGTGAAAAAGAACAGGCTTTTGAAGGCGCAGCGAAGCTTTGGCTGAGCGGAAAAAGTGTGTCAGATAATTGTGAGCAGCTTTTCAGTGAATGGCAGCAAGCGGGGTTAAGAACCGATGATATGGTGCTCAGGCGAATGCTGCTTAGTTATGAGAAAAACAGCAACGATTTGACGAACTATTTAGCTAAGATGCCGACGAGTGAACAGAGTATTCAACAAGCAAAAGAAATTAAGTTCCTTGCTAAAAACTCAGAATATGTGGTTGAGTTTTCTCAGAAATATCCGGCAACCGAGTTTAATCGTAAAAAATCACAGATAGCACTTAAAAAGCTGGCTAGGAAAGATATTGAGTTAGCGCAACGAGTATTGCCGATTGTATTTGAAGCACAAGCCTTTCCTGTCGATTCTCAACAAAATGTGTCCGATTATTTAGCGGTTAGACTTTTTAATACAGAAGACGTGGGTTTAGCTAAGTGGCGGGATGAAGTGTTAACAACATCGACCAGCTTATCGGCGATTGAACAACGTATTCGATTAGCTATTCGTCAGGCTGATTGGCAAGGGATTTCTGATTGGATTGGCCACCTACCTCAAGACGACCAAAATTCTCTACGTTGGCAGTTTTGGCTCGGTAGAAGTGAGTTAGAACTAGGTAAGCGAAATCAAGGTATTGCACGGCTACAAGGTATTTTAGGTAAACGCAATTTCTACAGTGTGGCAGCAGCAAAGATATTGGATAAACCCGTGTCGTATCAAGTCAGTGATGATAAGCGCGCAACCGACATTCTTAGGCCTTACCGTTCAAGTTTGGTCCGGATTAATGAACTCGTTGAAGTAGACAAGATTGCGGCAACAAAAAGTGAATGGAACTGGTTGCTTTGGCAGGTAGGAAAAGAAGAGAAAGAGGCCTTAGCGGTCTACGCGGCGAAGAAAAAATGGCATCATTTATCGGTAAAAGCCACGATAGAAGCAAAAATGTGGGATAACACCGTGTTGCGCTTTCCTCTTGCCCATCAATGGTGGTTTAATTTTTACGGTGAGAAACACAATATCGACCCAATTACTTTAATGTCTGTCGCTAGGCAAGAGAGTGCCATGGACGTAGAGGCACGTTCTCCGGTTGGTGCGCGTGGTATCATGCAAATTATGCCGAAAACGGCAAAATATACGGCGAAGAAATACAAGCTTAAATATAAAGGTACAAGTGAATTGTATGATGTAGGTAAGAACATAGAGATCGGCAGCCATTACTTAAATGGCCTTTTAGAGCAGTATGATAACAATCGAATTTTTGCGTTTGCTGCCTATAATGCAGGGCCGCATAGAGTGAAAGTTTGGCGTAAAAGGTCCGACCAAAAGCTGGATGCTTTTGCATTTATTGAAGCAATTCCCTACAAAGAAACCCGAGGGTACGTCCAGAATATTTTGATGTTTGAGACATATTATCGGAATCTGATGAAAGTCGATGGCGAGTTTTTGCACTCTAATGAAGTTTCGACTAAATATTGATCCAAAACAGAGTAGAACACATTACAATGTCTGCTCTGTTTTGAAATGTTGGTATCTATAAATGTCATTGACTCCAGAAATATCAGATTGGCAACACGTGATGAAGATAGTTAAAAGTGCAGCCGATAGCGAGCAACATGAAATGCTTTTAACCATGTTGATGACTCCGGATGAGAGAGAAGCTTTAGTTGCGAGAATGAATATTTTTAACGAGCTTTTGAAAGGTGAAATATCCCAACGCCAGATTAGCCAAATGCTAGGTGTAGGGGTAGCAACCATTACTCGTGGTTCCAATGAGCTAAAGATTCATACAGAAGATGAGCGTGAAGCATTGTCCCAATTATTAAAAATAACAGAGAGCTAATAACCAACACAACCGATCAATGAACGTTTGCTACGCGCTCTTCTTGAATGCCCTTGGGTTTTTAGTTATCTAGTCTCTAGAAGCCGTGGGCGATTCAATTGTCGGTGTACGATTTACGATGGTAAAATAGTAAATTAAGTCTGTCCCATTACCTGTGTTATAGGTTCTCTGGGAAATGGTCTTCGTTCATAAAAGGTATCAACGCCAGAATAAGCGCCTGATGGTAGACAGAACTTCGAGTTAGCAGATGATTTGTAAGTAGGCCTATCGCTCCCCCTTTTTGTTTTATATTCTCCGTAGAAAACACCTCATCCATAACATGTCCAAGCTCCCGGCCATCCCTTAATTTCTCCAAGACAACAGGGGGAAGCATTAAGCTCGCAGAACGAGACTCACCTCTTTTGCTAGCGGATTCAATCACCATCCATGCAAAGGTAAAGTCTCCGTCATTCCCTGCTTCTAAGCCGACATAGAAATCGGCATTGTTGATCTCTATCTTGGCATTTTTTACTCGGTTTAATGCGCCAAGTTTTGTTTCTACGTCTGATATCGGTTGATCTGGAACGTCACTTGCCACGTTAACACCCTTAAATTGAAATGCTTGTTTTGGAAATACATCCAAAAAAGCGGCTTTAACGGCGTTGATTTTTGCTGGGTTAAGGGAAGCAATAATTACGGTCTTCATCATTACTTCTCTCTATACAAGTTTTATTTGAGTTGGTTTGACATTCTCACTTGGGTAACAACCCAATACTTTAAGATGCTGAGTTATTTTGGTCAGTTCGTTGATAGCCTGTTGCATCTCAGTGGATTCAACGTGCGCTTCTAGATCAACATAGAACATCTCTTCCCATGGATTACCCATAATAGGTCTGTTTTCTAGCTTAGTCATGTTGATCCCATACCGTTGTAATACGAGTAGAGTCTCTACTAATGAGCCAGCGGCTTGAGATGTGGACATTATCAGCGTTGTTTTCGCTGGGATCTGCGTTGATACTTCAACTGGTTTACGGGCAACCAAAATAAAGCGAGTATGGTTTTCAGTTTGGTTAGAAATATTATTCTTTATTGGCTGCAAGCCGTATAGCTTACCGCTAGATGAATTACCTATTGCCGCGACATCTTCTCTTCCAAGATCTTTTACTTTTTGCATTGCATCTGCTGTGCTTGCGCATGATTCCAAAGTAACCCCATTTAAGTGGCTAAGGAACTCACTGCATTGCTGATGAGGCTGCGGATGAGAGTAAAGTGTTTTGATGTCTTCTAAATGGATATCAGAATTGGCTAATATGCAATGATCAATCGGTAGGGTTATTTCGCCAACAATATAGAGTGTTGTGTGTTGAAGTAAATCATAAACTTCGTTGATTGAACCTGAACTCGTATTCTCTATCGGTAGCAAACCAAAATCAGCATGACCAGATTCTACGGTTTTGGTTACCTCTTTAAAGTGCTCACAATTTAACTCAACCAACTCAGTATTCTTGCGGCTAAAATATTCACGACTCGCAAGGTGTGAGTATGATCCCCTAGAACCCAAGAAAGCAACACGTGCGATAGGTTTTCGGCTCTGCGCTGGATTTGCCAAATTCTGTAAATGAGATTGTTGCAATAATACCGAGTCTTCAATAACCGTGTGGAATAGTTTGGTGATGTACTGTGCATCTAAGTTGTACTTTTTCTTGCCGTTATTAATCAATTTGACTAATAATTGTTGCTCTCGCTTAGCGTCTCTAACCGGCTTAGATGTCTCAACTTTGCTTTTTGCTACTTCAATACTCAGTGCTCGTCTTTCTGAAAGCAGCTGTAGGAGTTGATCATCGAGGTCATTTAAACGGATTCGAATTTCATCAAGGGAATATTTACTGTCTGTCATGCTAAGTAAGTCCATTTTAGTTATAAAAAAGCCCCCCGTTTGGGAGGCTTCCTATTCGTTTTTGACTTGTTTTTCCTAAAACGATTTCAGCCTCCAGTGTTAGGAGTTAAAAAAGAAGTCAAAAAAGAACAGAGAAAATGTCGTCATCATTAAATCACTATGTTGTGTGTCTACAGACACAATAAGCAAGGGATACAAACCCGTCAAGCAAAAAAATAGCGCCCGTGGGCGCTATATAACTGAATTCCTAATTCTATTAGGTTGTTTTCCTATTCAGCTTCACTAAGCTCAACTTCGTCTAGCTCTGATACTTCAGGTTTTTCAGCGTGAGTAGCTCGACGAGCTTCAGGCTTATGGCGCAGTTTGTTTAGCTGACGTTCCAATTTTTGTTCTACTTCTGTGATTGCTTTATATAAATCTTCATTGCTGGAAGATGCAACAAGCTTTCCTTTAGGTATAGTAATGCTTGCTTCGAATTTCATTTTTTTATTTGGTTCTTCGCTGATCGCAGTCTGGCAACCAATAATGTCAACTTGCCATTTTTCAAGTTTCTCAAACTTGGACTCTATATGCGTGCGTATTGCAGAGGTGATTTCTAAGTTTTTGCCGGTAATGTTTACTTTCATATAGTGTTTTCCTCTGAAACTTCCCTTATGGGTTAAGTTCAGATTACTGTTTCAAGAGGAAAATAACGTGATCAAAATCACTATAACTAGGCTGTTTCTATCAATGTTCATTTAATGTGATCTGTAACAAATCTACCAAATTAATTCGTTAAAAAAGCTTGTACTGAAATATGAAATCTATAGATTGGTAAGAAGTCACGTACTAGAAATAACCCCATTTTTAGGGGTTTAGTGCAGGTTTTTATTTGTAGTGACTAATTAATAATCAAGATGAAAACGTGATCTCGTACGATACGTATTTAGATATTCGATTTGTGAAATGCCACACCGTTTTTGGTTGTGGCATTTTTATTTGTCTTGCAGATTGAATTCATTCAGGTGAGACGAGTTTTAACAGAGCTGCACTTTTTTCCTCTCTTATTTTTCGCATATCTTCTAGCTGCTTGTAAATGACGAAATAGCGATTGATGTTCGCAACATAGTTTACGGGCTCTCGGCCTATATTCCTTCGTGTAATAATTTCTACATTTTTAAACCAGATATTTGGGTCATAACCATGTTTAACAGCTAATCTACGCATTTTACGAATATTACCGGGGCCGGCATTGTATGCGGCCAGAGATAAATAAACTTGATTGTCTATAGTGATGTCGTCATCTGAAAAATAACGGTCAGTAATGAAACGCATGTATTTCACACCGGCATGAACATTGTTTTCGAGCTTTTTAATGTCTTTGATATTTACGTTGGGATCGTTGGCTGTAGAGGGGAGTACTTGCATTATACCTACTGCACCCTTGTGGGAAACTTTACTGTTATCCAGACCAGACTCTTGGAATGCCTGTGCAGATATCATTAACCAGTCGAAATCATACTGATCTGAATATTTTTCAAATAGGTTAGTGAGTGACTGCATTCGCTTGATTCTATCAGGGCTAAGGGCACGGCTAAGCCATTTTGAATTGAGGATGTACCTATCGTATAACACATTACCTAAGAGCGTTCCGGCTTTAGCGGTTCGTAGATAGCTATTTACCTGCTTTTCAAGTATCGGGCTGTTTTTTCGAAACGCCCATCCAATTTCTGCGCCAGAACGTAGTGGAAGATTTTCATGTATTTTTATATTCTCCATCACGCTAAGCCACAGCTCAACTTTGTGACTATCTAAAACGGTTGAGTAGATATAACCTTGATTAACCATTTCAATGATTTCATAGTCTTGTAGTGCTTCATCAAAAAATTGGACGCGGATTGGTTCTAATTTACTGAGGTTTAGATATTCGTTGATACTCTGAATACTTTCGAAGTAGCTGGAGCTTGGTCGAACCCAGATTTCTTTTCCACTGAGTTGATCTATATCGACCAGTTCAGGCTCTCCCGTATGAGTGACCAAAAATTCATTGATATCGCTTATCATCGGAATACTAAAGTCGAGAGACTTTTCACGTCGGTTTGTTTTCGTGAGGTTTGCAACTATCACGTCACCAAAACCCGCATTAAGGGCGGGAATTAGATCATCTCTTGTCACTGGAATGATTTGAATATGTACCGAAGGGTGTTCTTTCTTTAGTTTATTTTCGAAATGATGAAGAATTTCAGCGAGCATCCCTTTTGGCTTGCCACCTTCAACATAGTAAAAGCCCAGATCTTCTGAAACCAAAACGCGAAGGATACCTTTCTTAGATAAAACATCTAGATCTCCCGTGTAAGGGGTGTTGTCTAAAGGGGTAAGTTCAAGAGAAACACTAAAGAAGGGGACAAAGAGAAGAGATAACACCCAACGATACCAATGGTTAATCGAGTTCCTCTTAACGATTTTAATTTTCGCTTTGCTACGGGGATCTATCTTGATAGAACAATCTATTTTCATACAACAATCCGTGTTGATTTAATTATGTCGGCAATGAAATTTATTTCTGAGAACGGTTTATGTTTCCAAAGAAAATACATTAAACGCTATATCCAACCAGTATAGATTAGAAATAAAAAAACCGCTGATATTCAACGGTTTTTCTAAGTAACGCTTAGATTGGATTGAGCTTCATGAGCGCTTTGGTTCGAGCCACCGCTTCGGTTAACCCTAGCTGTTGATAAGCTTCAAGTTGAATCTCGAGTGATTTTCTCGCCGCTTCGGTATCAGGGTAGGTTTTTTGTAACTCTTGGCTTCGATTGATTGCAGCAATCCATGCTTCCCTGCGTAAATAAAAATCGGCACTGGCTAAATCATAGTTAGCTAACCTATTCTTAAGTGCGTACATTCTTTTTTGGGAATCAGCAGCGAATGCACTATTTGGGTATCTTTGGAGTAATCTCTTAAAATCAGAAAATGCAGATTTTACGGGCTCTGGGTCGCGATCAGAACGATCAATATTGAAAATATTGTGCATGTAATTCTGGTCTTGTGCCATGTGCGATAGGCCGCGCATGTAAAGTACCCAATCCATTTTCGTATGCGTTGGATTTAATCGGGAAAACCTTTCTATGGTAGCAAGCGCTAAAGGAAGATCTCCGTTTTTGTAGTAAGCATAGATAAGGTCGAGTTGAACTTGCTCCGAATACGGGCCGAAAGGATATCGAGAATCCAATGCTTCCAGCTTTTCTACGGCGGTAAGCCAGTTGCCACTTCTGAGTGAAGATTGAGCGTCAGTATAAAGTTCAGAGGCTGGGACGTCAGGTACTATTTCGTCGCTGCTTGAGCAACCAAATAGTAGTGAAAGTGCCAGTAAGCTCGATAAAGTGCGGTAATTCATGTCAGGATTCTATTTCCTTAAATTAAATAATTCTGTTGCTTCCGTTACTTCTTATCTTTTAACAGATAGAATGATGCCAACTTGGACGCTATAAATAAAGAAGCTAGCTACAATTGAAGGTAGAAAGCAGTAGCGTATTTTTTCACAGTCATGAGCATTAGTCTCATAGTTTTTTAAAAAGTTCGATATGGCTCAGCAGATAGAATTAACCGAAACCGTAAAAGATAGCCAACTTGGTCAAAGATTAGACCAAGCCATAGCAGAATTATTTTCTGATTTTTCTCGTTCTCGTTTGAAAGAATGGATAATAGCAGGAAAAGTTCAAGTTGATGGTGAAGTTGTTTCCAAAGCCCGCGTTAAAGTGATGGGTGGCGAATTAATAACCATTCAAGGTGAACTTGAAGATGAAGAGCGTTGGGAAGCTCAAGATATACCCCTAAATATTATTTACGAAGATGACGATATTATTGTTATCAACAAACCACGAGGCTTAGTTGTGCACCCAGGTGCCGGCACGCCAGATGGAACGATACTCAATGCATTGTTATTTCATTACCCTGAAATAGCAGAAGTACCAAGAGCTGGTATCGTGCATCGTTTGGATAAAGACACCACAGGTCTAATGGTGGTGGCTAAGACGGTTCCTGCTCAAACGCGATTAGTGCGTGCGCTTCAAAAGCGCAAAATTACGCGAGAGTATGAAGCGATAGCGATTGGTAAAATGACCGCAGGTGGGGTAGTTGACGAACCTATTGGTCGCCACTCGACAAAACGCACTCTAATGGCGGTGAATATTACGGGTAAACCAGCGATTACACATTATCGTGTTGCTGAACATTTTAGAGAGCACACAAGAATTCGTCTGCGCCTAGAATCCGGTCGTACACACCAGATTCGTGTGCATATGGCTTTCCTCCAACATCCATTGTTAGGTGATATAGCCTATGGTGGTCGTGCTCGAATTCCGAAAGACGCGTCAGAGGAATTAACTGAAATGATTCGTCGTTTTGATCGCCAATCTCTGCATGCCGCGATGCTAAAATTTGAGCATCCAACAACGAGAGAAGAGATGGAGTTTCACGCTCCTATTCCGGACGATATGGTTGTGTTGACGCAAGCGCTAAGAGATGACGCAAAATATAACAAAGAGTATGACATCTAAATGGAATGGATTGTCCCTAATTGGAAAGTACCTGAAAATATAAAGGCCTTTAGTACGACTAGACTGGGTGGCGTCTCAACTGGTGTATATAAAGGGCTTAATTTAGGGCTGCACGTTGAGGATGATCCAATTGTTGTTAAGAAGAACCGTCAAATTCTTCACGAAAAAGCCATGCTACCGAATAATCAGGTATGGCTTAACCAAACGCACTCAGACCTTGTTGTTGAGTTAAAACATCCAACAACGAAGGTTATTGATGCGGATGGTGCAATAACATCGTCATCGAATGTGGTTTGTACGGTAATGACAGCAGACTGTTTACCGATATTACTTACTGACATAGAAGGGACAATGGTTGCAGCAGTACATGCAGGTTGGCGTGGGTTAGCTGACGGTATTGTAGAGAACGCTGTTAAAACATTCACTAAGCCTGTTATTGCGTGGCTAGGGCCTGCAATTGGTGCTGGTGCCTTTGAAGTAGGACAAGATGTGTTTGATATCTTTGTCTCACATTCATCGCAAGCAGAAAAAGCCTTTCAATCTAAGAGTAATAGTAAGTATCTAGCTGACATGAATATGCTCGCAACGCAGCGTCTAAATGACGTAGGTGTCGAAAGTATTTATCGAAGTAATATGTGTACCTTCGAAGACCAAGAAAAATTCTATTCTTACCGCAGAGATGGTGTAACGGGTCGTCAAGCGACCTTTATTTGGATAGATTAACGTCCTCCCTTGAAAAAACACCAACTTGTATCCATCTTGATAGCAGACAATAAATTTCATATTGGGGGCTGCTATGCGTTTAGATCGATTTACAAGCAAGTTTCAAGTAGCGATATCCGATGCTCAGTCATTAGCACTCGGACGAGATCATCAATATATCGAACCTGTACATCTTATGGTTTCTCTATTAAACCAAGATGGCAGTGCAATTCGTCCATTACTTACCATGTTAGATATCGACATTATCCAGCTAAGATCCAAATTATCAGAGATGATGGATCGCTTGCCCAAAGTGAGCGGCATTGGTGGTGATGTTCAGCTATCAAGTGGAATGGGTCAACTGTTTAACATGTGCGACAAGATTGCACAGCAAAGAAAAGATGCCTATATCTCATCCGAAGTTTTTCTATTAGCGGCCATAGAAGATAAAGGGCCACTAGGTCTACTGCTTAAAGAAATGGGGCTTGTTGAAAAAACATTGTCTGCTGCAATTGAACAGATACGTGGTGGACAAAAAGTGGACGATCCAAATGCAGAAGAAAAACGCCAAGCGTTAGAAAAATACACTATAGATTTAACCGAACGAGCTGAGCAAGGAAAGCTGGATCCTGTCATTGGTCGTGATGATGAGATTCGTCGTACCATTCAAGTACTCCAGCGAAGAACAAAAAACAACCCTGTCATTATTGGCGAACCGGGAGTAGGTAAAACGGCCATTGTTGAAGGACTCGCTCAACGCATTATAAATAATGAAGTTCCCGAGGGTTTAAGAGGCCGCCGTGTACTTTCGTTAGATATGGGCTCTTTGATTGCCGGTGCGAAATATCGAGGCGAGTTTGAAGAACGGCTTAAATCAGTGTTAAATGAACTGTCTAAAGAAGAAGGCAATGTCATTCTCTTTATCGATGAACTTCATACCATGGTAGGTGCAGGTAAAGGTGAAGGCTCAATGGATGCTGGTAATATGTTAAAACCAGCTCTGGCTCGAGGCGAACTGCATTGTGTTGGTGCGACCACACTGGATGAATATCGCCAATACATTGAAAAAGACCCTGCTTTAGAACGTCGATTCCAAAAAATAATTGTTGATGAGCCGAGCGTAGAAGATACGATCGCTATCTTACGTGGTTTAAAAGAACGCTATGAACTTCACCATCATGTTGAGATTACCGATCCTGCAATTGTTGCAGCAGCACGCTTATCCCATCGCTATGTTTCGGACAGACAACTACCAGATAAGGCCATCGATCTAATTGATGAAGCAGCATCTAGCATCCGTATGCAGATTGATTCAAAGCCAGAGTCATTAGATAAACTAGAACGGAAGATCATCCAGCTAAAAATAGAACAGCAAGCGTTGGTTAACGAAGATGATGATGCCAGTAGCAAACGATTAGAAGTCATTAATCAAGAATTAAGCGTTAAAGAACGAGACTACGCTGAACTGGAAGAGATCTGGAACGCAGAGAAAGCAGCACTTTCTGGTACGCAACATATAAAGAGCGAATTAGAGCATGCTCGTATGGATATGGACTTTGCTAGGCGTGCAGGCGATCTGAATCGAATGTCCGAACTTCAATATGGACGTATTCCAGAGCTAGAGAAACAACTTGACCTCGCAGCGCAAGCAGAAATGCAAGAAATGACCTTACTCAAAAATAAGGTCACTGATGAAGAAATTGCAGAAGTGTTGTCGAAACAAACGGGTATCCCTGTATCGAAAATGCTAGAAGCTGAGCGCAGTAAATTACTTGCAATGGAAGATGTTCTTCACAAGCGAGTCATTGGACAAAAAGAAGCTGTGAATATGGTATCGAATGCGATTCGTCGTAGTCGAGCGGGTTTATCTGACCCTAATCGCCCTATCGGTTCGTTCTTATTCTTAGGCCCAACAGGTGTAGGTAAAACAGAGCTATGTAAGACGCTGGCAAACTTTATGTTTGATAGTGAAGAGGCCATGGTAAGGATAGATATGTCCGAGTTTATGGAAAAACACTCTGTTGCTCGTCTGGTTGGGGCGCCTCCGGGTTATGTTGGATACGAAGAAGGTGGGTATTTAACGGAAGCGGTCAGAAGGAAACCCTATTCCGTCATTTTATTAGATGAAGTAGAGAAAGCACACCCTGACGTATTCAATATACTTCTTCAGGTTCTTGATGACGGGCGTCTTACTGATGGTCAGGGACGAACGGTTGATTTTCGAAATACCTTAGTCATCATGACATCCAATCTAGGGTCGGATCGAATACAAGAACATTTCAATACACTAGATTATGAAGGGATAAAAGAGCAGGTTATGGATGTTGTGGTCAAACACTTCAGACCTGAGTTCCTCAATAGAGTAGATGAAATGGTCGTATTCCATCCGTTAGGCCAAGAGCATATTAAATCAATTGCGGTAATACAGTTAGCGAGACTCGCGAGTCGTATGAAAGATAATGGCTATGAGTTAGACGTTTCCGAAAAGGCGCTCGATCTCATTGCACATGTAGGGTTTGATCCTGTGTATGGTGCTCGACCGTTGAAACGAGCAATTCAACAGAGTGTCGAGAACCCATTGGCCAAAGCAATATTGGCAGGGAAGGTCGACCCAGATAAGAAAGTGCAACTTTTAGTCAGTAATGATCGAATCATTGCACACCAATAATATTTGAAAAATTACTATTTATTAACAATTAAAGGGGCGAAAGCCCCTTTTTTGTTCAATTAGATTGAAAAACAATCGAACAGGATCATTTTTAAAAATAAATGACGAATAGGTATTGTGCTCTCGCGATTTCTCCCTATAATGCGCCTCCGTTGTCACCGAATAGTTACTAACTAAACGTGTTGATGATGTCGGTCAATAAAGACTGGCGATAGAGATTTATCTTCTCTTTCTTGTTTCAGATCACTTCAAAAAGTGAAAAGCCAAACGAGAGAAAATAAATAGCAAAAAGTGTTTGACACAGAAGGCTATATCGCTAAAATGACCGTCCGCTTGAGAGAGACTTCACAAGCAATGCTCTTTAACAATTTAAACCTATATCAATCTGTGTGGGCACTCGTTGATGACAATCGAAGATGATTCTCTGCCTTAGGGCACGAAATCAACAACGGTTTCAATGAACTGAGTGACCTAATTTGATGC